>ONPA01000103.1 GCA_900319575.1 uncultured Desulfovibrio sp.
AAGCCGCCTCTGCGGGCCAGAAGCCTCGCCTCAGGCATGGAGGAGGAAGACACCTTCAGCGGCACGATTTCCAGACGGTCTCCCGTGCGTACAGCCGTCCCGGCTTTTACGGGGCGTCCGTTCAGAAGCGCCCTCCCCTCTTTTAAAAACCTGCGCCTGCCACGCACACCCATGCCCGGAACAAGCCGGGAAAGAAGGGCATCAACACGGCACCCGTCATCCGCCTCACCGGCTGTCAGGGAAGCCCCGGCTTCCGGGGCCGTATCTCTCCTGTCTTCTTTCATGCGTCTGTTACGTCCATGGAAGGGCGATCAGGGTTCCTGGGCAAGTGTATCCACAAGCCCGAGGTCCCGCATCTTCATGAAAAGGCGGCGGCCTATCCAGGCGTCCGTGGCTGCATAGACCATCTGTTTCTCACTCAGTTCCCTGAGGCTCCAGTTCGAACACTGCGATCCTTTGGAAATGCGCTGTCTGAAGAAGTTCGCCGTGAGCGGCCTAAGCCCCCTGCTCCAGATTTTATGCTGGTAGGCAATGCGTCCGAGGTCTACGTGCCCCGCCGGCGTGAAGGGGTAGAGCTTGGCCAGTTCACGCATGTCCTCACCGATACCGACCCCTGCCTTAATCTGATGGGGATTGGCGAATACGGAAGTAAGAGCCTGCCCCAGCGGGAGCCAGGAGAGCTGAATCAGGTACACATGTCCCGCCGTAGCCAGCTGGATGAGCGCAGGCGGATTCACCCGCCCTTTACGGAATGTCGGACGCGTCTCCGTATCAAAGCCGAGCACGGGATCCTGTCCAATATCCTCAATGGCCTTTGCGAGTTCGCCAGTCGTGCGGATCAGCGTGATCGGTCCTTCATAATGAACGAGGGGAAGGGCATTGATTTCCTCGCTACTCATCCTTCTGCGATACACATCAAGGTCCATTATACCCACCCGCCTTACTCAGAGCTGCCTCAGATGGCCGGACCGAGCTGATGCATCATTTACCGATGCAGAAACTTGAAAAAACACGGTTCAGGACATCCTGCGAAGTTCCGAGACCAACAACATCCCGCAGATGCACACAGGCAAGATCGAGCCTGACCGAAAGAACATCATATGGCAATCCATCAGCAATGTCACCTAAAAGCCCATTTAATTCATTCAGAGCTGCCTCAAGTGACGTTGTCTGACGTATGTTCGGAGCGACATCTTCTCCCTGAGGAGCGTCTTTTATGAGAAAAGACCGTACACGCTCAGCAAGTGCATCAAGATTAACACTTTTTTCGGCAGAAATGGCGACACAGGCTGCCGGACGCGAGCCGTCGCCCTTCCAGTCCTTCAGGAAAGAAGGAGCGGGTCTGAGGTCAGTCTTGTTCCAGACGAGCAGAAACGGACATGTCCCGCTTTTTTTCCAGGCATCAAGAAAAACATCTGAACGGAGGTAGGCTTCAGGGTCGGTGTTGGCCGCTCCGTCCACCACAAAAAGAAGACAGTCAGCGTCGCCAATCTGCCTCCGGCTTGACTCAATGCCCAGAGCTTCCACGGGGTCACTGGCAGATCGCAGACCAGCCGTATCGACAATACGCACAGGAAGCCCGTTCAGTTCCAAATCTTCCTCAAGAAAGTCCCGCGTTGTACCGGGTATACTGGTAACAAGGGCACGGCTGCGCCCGAGCAGGGCATTCATGAGGCTGGACTTGCCGGCGTTCACTTCTCCGGCCAGAACGACATGGGCTCCTTTTTCCACCAGTCTGGCCCTGCGTGCCCCCGTAAGCAGTTTCCCAAGGGAGGAAACCGCGTTCTGCACAACACCGGCAAAATGTTCGCGGGGCAGGGTCTCCACCTCATCATCGGGGAAATCTACGGCGAGACTTATCTGCACCCGGCACTCTTCAAGGCTTTCACGCACCTCGTCCACCCGCCGGCCGAGCGTGCCGTCCAGACGCTTCAGGGAAAGCCGCATGGCTTCTCTGCCGGGAGCGGAGATCATTTCTGCCACAGCTTCGGCCTGGCTCAGGTCCATTCTTCCGTTGAGAAAGGCCCTGTAGGAAAATTCGCCGCGGCGCGCGGGCTCAGCCCCCGCCGCGATGCAGGAAGACAGGATCTGGTTTACGACAGCCTGGCCGCCATGGCACTGTATTTCGGCGCAGTCCTCCCCCGTATATGTGTGCGGCGCGGGCATGAAGACACAGAGGACATCATCCAGAGGCTCCCCTCCCGCATCGAGCACACGGCCGTGGCGCAGTTTCCAGGGGACGAATTCATCTATCCTTCCCGAAGCCGGCCGGAATATTCTGCGCACAATATCGAGAGAGGCTGGACCGGAGAGACGGACGATTGCTATGGCCCCGCTGCCCTGGGCCGTGGCCTGGGCAGCGATGGTCGTTTCTCCTGAAGATTGTTTTGTCATACCGCCCTACTCCGGCTTCCTGCGCATAATGACAACGCGCTTCTTGGCTCCCTCGCCCTGACTGCGCGTCTGGATCCCCTCCACATTCTTCAGGCACAGATGAACAATACGCCTGTGATAGGAGCACAGGGGACGCGTGGAAAGCGGATGTCCGGTCTGCCTGACCTTCTCAGCCAGAGCCAGAGCCAATTCCTTCAGTTTCTCTCCCTGACGTTCCCGGTAGTCTCCCACGTCGAGCTGAACCCGTATGGATGCCTGCAGTTTTCTGGAGACGATGCGGGAAGCGAAATACTGAATGGCGGCGAGCGTCATGCCTTCACGCCCGATGAGCAGCCCGCAGTCGTCCACGCCATTCACGCTGACCTGAATGCGGGAGACTCCAACGCTGGCCCTGAGATCGGCTTCTGTTCCTATAATAGGCCGGATCAGGTTGCGTATGACCTCAAGGGCCTCTTTTTCCGCAACAGCTGGATCAACATCCTCAAAGGGAGTGAAGTGCTGGGAATCCTCCGGATCAGCAGGTTCCTCCCCGGCGCCTTCGTCCTCTGCGGATACGCTTTCCTGCCCGGGCTCCGGGAGCGTCTGAACCGGGGGTTCCTTCAGCGGCTCAGGAGAAGGAGCCGCCGGAGGCTCATGGACTTCAGGGGCACTTTCAGCGGCGGGAGCCGGTGGCTCCCCCTTTACGGATTGTGCCGGAACGGCCTCAGCAGGAGTTTCCCTGTGACCGTAATGCTCGCCAAGCACACTTTCCACCGCATCCCTGAGACGGGCACGGCGGGCGCGTATGATTGCCTTGCGGGCCCCGACTATACCGAAAATACCGCTTCTGGCATCCTGAAGAATCTCAATTTCGAGACGCTCCCGGCTGGTATCAAAGTATGAACAGGCATCCTTTATGGCCGCATCAAGATTCTTGCCATGGAATTCCTTGAATCCTTCCATGACCTCCTCCCTAGCGTGCTTTTGCGTGCTTCTTCTTCGAGCCCTTATGCAGCATCCACCATTGCTGGCCAATGGAGATGACGTTGTTACAGAGCCAGTAAATGACCAGACCGGAGGGGAAAGCCAGGAAAAGGAACGTAAACACGATGGGGAGAACCATCATGATCTTCTGCTGGCGCGGATCCATGGCCTGAGGCGTAAGGCGCTGCTGCAAAAGCATCGTGATGCCCATAATGATGGGCGTAATGTAGAAGGGATCCCTCGCGGACAGGTCGACAAGCCAGAGTTTATCCGTGAAGGGCAGGTACGTGATAAAATCGGCGTGCCTGAGCTCAATAGAGGTCAGAAGAGCCTGATACAGGCCGAAGAACACGGGCATCTGAATAAGCAGGGGGAGACAGCCGCTGGCGGGGTTCACGCCGTAGGTCTTGTACAGAGCCATGACTTCCTTGTTCATGGCTTCCTTGTCGTCCTTATACTTATCCTTGATCTTCTGCATCATGGGTCCGAGTTCCTTCATCTTTTCCATGGAGGAATAGCTCTTCGCCGTCAGAGGCCAGAAGACAACCTTGATAAGGATTGTCAGGAGAATGATGGCCACGCCCCAGTTGCCCACGTATTTGTGGAAAAATTCAAGAATCCAGAGCAGGCCCTTGGCGATAATGCTGAACATGCCAAGGTCTACACTCTTGGCGAGTTCCTCGCTGGCCGCAGCCATCATCTTGCGATCTTTGGGGCCGAACCAGTAGGACACGGAAACAACAGATTCAAGTCCGGGAGAAACGGTGATCGGTGCCTGTTCAAGAGCCGCACGGTAGACGCCGTTCTGCAGAACTCCCTTAAAAGTGACACCCGTGGAATTGGCGGGGATGACGCCAGCCAGGAAGTAGGTGCTCATGGCACCGCCCCAGAGGATATCACCCGTGGCCATGACACCATTCTTCAGGGTATCCTCACTGGTCTCTTCCTTGAGTTTGCCGCCTTCATCCCAGCCCACGCGCATGGAGTCATACTGACCGCCGTGAGCGTTGCTGGCGTCTGCGCCAACCGTGTAGCCTACGCGCACGGACACAGGCGTCTGGACGTTGGGGGTCAGTCTCACCTTTTCGCGGATGGCGTAGGTGGAAGCGTCAAAGGTCAGTTCGCGGACAACATTCAGATCACCGATTCTGCCGGTAAGAGTGACTGTCCGGGTCTGTCCAGCGGGGACGGTGATATCTTCCTTGAGATCAGTGTTCCACTGGCCGCTGCTCCAGGAGGGCTGGCCGTTGATCACAAGGCCAAGAGGAGCCATGGCAGCGGATGCCTTGTTAACCAGGTTTACATCAGGGGAATTTCTTTCGACGGTAGCCTTGAACTTATCAAGCTCGAAAGAACGCAGAATGCCGCCCCCCGTATACAGGGTAGCGGTATAAAGCGGCGTAGAAATTTTCACGTCCTTCCCTTCGGAAGGTTCAAACAGGGGCAGGGGATTGGCCGCAGCCTGAGCCTTCGCTTCCGCCTCGGCCTTCTGCTTCGCCGCAAGTTCCTGCTGCTGCTTCTGGGCTTCTTCTATTTTCTGGGGATCCTGTTTGGGAGCCCAGCCCATTTTTTCGCCAAGGTAGGACCAGCCCACCACAACCATAAGGCAGAGAATGATGGCAATGATAAGATTTTTACCGTCTTGCATGAAAAGTATTCCCCTTAGGAGACATCCTTGTGACGCGGCGGAGGAACAGGGTCGTAGCCAGAACCGCCCCAAGGATTACAACGCGCGATCCGCTTGATTGCCAGCCATGTGCCGCGCAGAAGGCCATGCGTCATGATGGCTTCAAGGGCGTATTCAGAGCAGGTGGGGTAGAAACGGCAGGCAGGCGGCAGTATCGGAGAGATGAAGAATTTGTAAAAGCGGATAGGTAAAACAAAAAAAGCGCGCAAGAAATGCCTCATCTTTCCTCCCTGAGGCGGAAATAGCTCTCTAGCGCGCTTTTAATCTCGGAAACAACAACGGGAAGCGTAAGACAGTCTCTTCCTGCATTGCGGTTGGCGACAACAACAATGCGAGACTGCACGGGAAGCCCGCGGACATACAGCCTGAAGCATTCGCGCAGCAGGCGTTTTATACGATTGCGGACCACCGCATGCCCGACCTTACGGGATACAGCGGTCCCCATACGAACGTTGTCGTGCTCCCCTGCCCCGGGCAGGACAAAAAGAAGGAAATGTCTGGTATGGAGCCTGCGGCCCTGCGTATAACACAGGGTATACTCAGAGTTCTTCCGTATCAGACTTTCTTTCGGCAGCGGATGCCGGACGCCATCCCGCCGGGGGAAACCGGTCCTGGCGGCGTCCGTTTCCTCCATCACTAGGCGCTCAGGGTCTTGCGGCCCTTGGCACGGCGGCGGGCAATAAGAGCGCGGCCGCTCTTGGTGGCCATGCGGGTACGGAAGCCATGGGTGTGCGCACGGCTGACCTTGCTGGGCTGGTAGGTTCTTTTCATTTGAAAACTCCTTATATTCCGGAGATCCGGGAATCTTTATGAAAAATCTGATGCAAAGCGGGGAAGGGAAAACTCTTCGGCTGACTACAGGATGATAGTCTCCCCCCCTCTGCTATGGAGTGACTTTTTTACACGGCACTTTCAAAGACGTCAAGTGCCCGGAGCCCTGTTTGACGTCCCATGGCTTGACAGGTTCACTGGCATGGCTGAAAACAGGGCACAAAAGGAGAAACTTCATGTCCAC
>ONPA01000160.1 GCA_900319575.1 uncultured Desulfovibrio sp.
AAGGCTAGGGTTTGAATATACACGTTTTTCTATAAGGACAAAAAAAGAAAGGCGTTCCGGAACAGCCATGGAATTCCGGATCCGCTCCGCATACAGGAAAAATTTCACAGGCGGAAGGTTGCTCCGCCGGGAGACATATTATGAAAAAGTACGATGTTGTGATTGTGGGTGCCGGCCCCGCCGGCCTGACTGCGGCCATTTACGCCGTGCGCGCGAACATGAAGACCATTATGCTCGACAAGCTTGCCCCCGGCGGCAATATCGTCAACACCAACGAGATCGCCAACTACGCCGGCACCGGCGTCATCAATGGTGCGGAGCTCGCCATCAAAATGTTCGAGCAGGCCCAGCAGACCGGTGCGGAGTTTGACTACAAGACCGTCAACCGCATCGAGGATCTCGGCGATGTCAAGCGCGTGCACTGCGAAGAGGACGATGAAGTCTACGAATGCACCGCAGTCATCATCGCCACCGGCACCCGTCCGCGCAAACTGCACATCCCCGGTGAGGACAAATTCACGGGCAACGGCATCAGCTGGTGCGCCATCTGTGACGGCGCCCAGTATCCCGGCAAGGACGTCGTGGTCATCGGCGGCGGCAACTCCGCTGTCGAGGGATCCCTCTACCTCGCCGGCATCGTGAAGAAGCTCACCATCGTGACCATGTTCGACCTCACCGCCGATCCCAAGGTCTGCGACAAGCTGCGCGCCCTGCCCAATGTGACGATCTACCCCTACCAGGACGTGCTTGAGTTCCTGGGCGACGACAAACTCACCGGCGTGCGCTTCAAGTCCACCAGGGAAGACGCCACAGAGCGCACCGTAAACTGCGACGGCGTGTTCGAGTACATCGGCCTCGAGCCCACGGCCGGCTTCTGCAAGGATCTCGGCATCCTCGACCGCTCCGGCTGCATCAAGACCGATCAGTTCATGGCCACCTCACGCCCCGGCATCTTCGCCGCCGGTGACATCATCGTGAAATTCCTGCGCCAGGTCGCTACGGCCTGCGGCGATGGCGCCATCGCCGGCAACTCCGCCGCGAAGTACGTGGAAGCGCGCCGTTAGTTTTTTGAAGAACAAACCAGACACGGGCCGGGGCATCCGGCCCCCGAGGAGAACATCATGATTACCGAAGTCGACACCGCCGGATACGAAGCGCTGGACAAAAAGGGCCCCATGCTCGTGGAATTCTATTCCAAGACCTGCGGCCCGTGCAAAATGCTCGCTTTCGTCCTTAAGGACATCGAAAAGAGCATGCCGGATCTGCGCATCTGCCAGATTGAATTCAACGAAAACAAGGAACTTAAGGACCGCTGCGGCGTGAAGGGCTTCCCCACGCTGCTCTTCATGGTTGACGGCAAGGAAGTCAGCCGTCTCGAAGGTCTCAAGCAGAAGCCCGTCATCGTCAAGGAAATCGAGAAAATCGTAAAGTAGGCGTCCTTACGCCTTCAAGGAGAAAATTCATGGTAAACGCCGTCACCTACGTCAGAGAGGAAAGCCTCGTTACCTCCCAGAACAAGGCTGAAAAGAGCTTCCTCGAGAAGTTCAGGAAGGACAAGCCTTCCCTTGAGAACGCCACGGTTCTGGTCAACCCCTATTTCATCAACCCCCTCTGCGCTCTTATCCTCTTCATGACCGAGAAGCCCTGCAGCGTCACGCTGACCGTTCACGGCAAGAAGTTCGAGCGCCACAATATCGTGAAGACCTTCGAGAAGAATGAAACCGAGCATGCCATCCCGGTCCTCGGCCTCTACGAAGGCATGGACACGAAGGTGACCGTGGCCCTCTCCACCGGTGAGTCCAGGGACTTCCTCATCCGCGGCCAGGAACTGCCGGCCGATGTCTGCCGCTGCCGCAACATCATGACTTCCTTCGACTACTTCGGCACCAACTGGATGTTCCTATCCCCCGCCGGCAAGAACCTCCCCATGGGCTATGACTTCGAAGGCAACATCCGCTGGCTCCTGACTGTCAACACCATGTTTGAATCAAGCGTCTTAAGAACGGCAACATCCTGACCGGTTCTCACCGTTTCTGCCACATGCCTTACAATGACACCGGCCTCATCGAGCTCAGCCTCATGGGCAAGATCTACAAGGAATACCGTATGCCCGGCAACTACCACCACGACATGGTGGAAATGCCCGACGGCAACATCCTTGCCCTGTCCCAGGACTTCCACACCGATACCGTGGAAGACCTCGTCGTCCTGCTTGACCGCGAGACCGGCATGACCCTCAGGACCTGGGATCTCAAGAACATTCTGCCCCAGAAGGGCCCGGGTTCCGGTTCCCAGAGCCCCCGCGACTGGTTCCACTGCAACGCTGTCTGGTACTTCGAGAAGGATAAATCCATCACCGTTTCCGGCCGCCACGAAGACGCCGTCGTCAACTTCGACTATGAGTCCGGCAAGCTGAACTGGATCATCGGCGATCCCGAGAACTGGCCCGCCGAATACCAGAAGTACTTCTTCAAGCCCGTAGGCGACGACTTCGACTGGCAGTACGAGCAGCACGCCTGCCTGCGCACTCCTGACGGCGACGTCATGTGCTTCGACAACGGCCACTACCGCTCCAAGAACAAGGCGAAGTATCTCAAGAACCGCGACAACTTCTCCCGCGGCGTGCGCTATCACATCGACACCAAGAAGATGGAAATCCGCCAGGTCTGGCAGTATGGCAAGGAACTCGGCGCCACCTTCTTCTCTCCCTACATCTCCAACGTTGAGTACTATGGCGAAGGCCATTACCTCATCCACTCCGGCGGCATCGGCTGGGAGGACGGCTACGCTTCCGAGAAGCTCGGCGCCTACATCAACCCCGCCAAGAATCCCAACTCTGACATCTGCGCCAAGACCGTCGAACAGAAGGACGGCGTGGTGCTCTACGCCATGGAAGTGGACGGCAACTTCTACCGCGCTGAGAAGCTGCAGCCCTACCACGACGGCGAAAACCTCGTCTTCGGCGACGGCAAGGTCATCGGCGAACTCGAAGTCACTGACACCTTCGACACCATTCCGGATCTCCCCGAGACCGATGAGCTCGTCGACTCCTGGCATCAGGTCAGGATTGAAGAGGACGATGACCGCATCGTCTTCCACGGCCGCTTCGAACGCGGCTCCCTCGTCATGCTTCTTCTGAAGAATGAAAAGGAAACCAGGGGCTACTTCATCAACACCGCCGCGGTCAGCTATCTTGCCATGTGCTCCGGTGCCTATCTCGAGGAAGACGACCGCGTGATCAAGCTGCACGTCAGCAAGCGCGGCCTCAAGGGCACCTACGAAGTGCGAGTCCTCATCAACGACAAGAAGTACGCCACCGGCGTCTCCATCAACTGCGACTAATCAGGAACGGGTACAGGCGCCCCGGGAAAATATCCCGGGGCGCCCACCTTTTTTCCCCCCCGCCGCAGGGGCGGGTTTTTTTGAATCATTCTCAGAGGAGAGAGTGAATGGAAAATGCCAGCAAGATGCCGGTGACAAAAATCATCCATACCATCATCGGCCTCGTCATTATGTTCTCGGGGCACTTCCTGCCCAACTTTTCCATGGTCGTGCTGCCTGACGCAAAACTCGCGCCGCTGAACCTGCCCGCCGTTGACGGCGGTGTTCTTCTGAGCGTGACCCATACGGGCATGATCGTGACGCTGATCTTCTTCGGCGTCATCTACCTGTGGACCTTCGTGGATACCGTATGGCCCGGCCTCCTTGGCATCGTGGCCCTCATCTTCAGCGGCTATGCTCCGGCCGGAAAAGTTTTCAGCATGTTCCTCGGCAACCCCATGGTTGTCATGATTTTCTTCCTGCTCATGCTGGCCGCCGCCATCGTCTACAGTAACCTCGCCCAGTGGGTGGCCCGCTATCTCATGAGCCGCCCTTTCGTGAACGGCAGACCCTGGGTGCTTACAGCCACCATTCTCGGCACAACCTTCATCGTGGCCTTCCTCGATCAGGTGACTTCCCTCTTCCTCATGTGGTCCGTGCTTTTCACCATTCTTGAAAAAGCCGGATTCAGGAAGGGTGACAAGTACACCTCTGTCATGACGGTCAATATCGTCATCGTCGCCCTCCTCTCCTTCTCCACCGACCCCTTCAAGGGCGGCGCCTTCTACCTTCTGAGCAACCTGCACAACCTGGCCGCCAGTACCGGTTCCGCAGCTGTCGAGCTGAATACGGCAGCCTACTTCGCCTTCGCTCTGCTCATTTCCATCTGTGTCATCATCCTTCTTCTCCTGATGATGAAGTTCGTCTACCGCATCGACGTCTCCCCGCTCAGGAAGCTGGACGCGGCTTCCATCAATGAAGAACCCCTGCCGCCCATGAATCTGCAGCAGAAGCTCGTTCTCTTCGACTTTCTCCTCTATGCTGCCTGGCTTCTTGTTCCTGCCATCATCGGCAAGGGCAATCCCGTGGGCGCCTTCCTCGCCAGGAACACGCTGACCGGCTCCATCCTGGTCGTGCTCATCCTGGCCGTGGCCATGTCCAAAGGCAAGCCCGTCATTGACATCATGAAGTCCAACAAGCTCTACGCCTGGCGCGTCTTCCTGCTCATCGCCGTCGCCTTCCTGCTTGGCGGCATCATGACCGGCAAAGGCACCAACGTGGCTCTCGTCATGGAATACGGCCTCAGAGATCTCCTCGGCGGCATGAACTACACCGCCATCTGCATCTGCGTTATCCTCATCGGCATCATCTTCACGAACTTCTGCAACTCCGTTGTGCTCGGCCTCGTGCTCTCCCCCGTGCTTCTGGCTGTCGCCGCTTCCTTCGGCGTGGATTCCGCCCCATGATGGCCTGCTTCATCTACGCGGTTCTCATCGCGGCCTGCCCCCCCCGCAGCCTCGCCCTTCGCGGCACTGCTCTACGGTCAGTCAGACTGGATCGATCCTCCGGCCATTGCCCGCTACACTGTCATTTCCTCCGGCCTCGTGGTTCTGACCCTTGTTGTTCTTCTGCCCCTCGCCAAGATGATCTTCTAACCAAACGTCTTTCAGGCATTAAGGCTCCGTTCCTCCTTTCAGAGGAATGGAGCCTTTCGGCAATAGGACGTGCCGCACGCCACGGCACACCGGGGTATTTCCCCCATGCTGTTTTCCCGGCCTTCTGCCGGCAAGGAGCATTTCATGAGCAGGTTCTTCGCTGCAGGTCTCGTGGCCGGCGCGCTTTTTATCGGCGCCCAGACCGCTCAGGCCATTGAAATTCACGACGGACCCACCGGTGTCACCAAGAACGAGGCTGACAAAACCTTCAAAGGCTACACGCTTTTCGCTCCCACGGTGAAATCCACGACCACCTACCTCATCAACATGGACGGCGACATCGTCCATACCTGGCAGAGCAAGTATCCGCCAGGCCTCTACGCCCAGCTTCTCCCCAATGGCAACCTCCTGCGCGCCAGCGCCCTGCCTGACAGGCCCGTGCATATCGGCGGCGCCGGCGGCCTGCTCGAGGAAATCGACTGGAACGGCAAGGTCGTCTGGTCCTACAAGCTGTGCGGCCCCAAGGAAGTGCAGCACCACTGCTTCAGCCGCATGCCCAACGGCAATACCCTTATCCTCGCGTGGGAAGCCAAGACTCCCGAAGAATTCGTTGCCAAGGGACGCAAGGCCGGCACATGGGGCGATAACGTTGTTGTCAACGGCATCAAGCTGACGAACTTCTGGATCGACTTCGTCCGCGAAGTGAACCCCGAGGGCAAAACTGTCTGGGAATGGCACGTGTGGGATCATCTCGGAACCGGCAAGGATCAGCTCGATCCCAACTACCGCCTCCCCAAAACGGTCGGCCCCGGCTACTCGGACTTTGACTTCACGCATTTCAACACTGTTGCCTACATCGCCAAGACCGATCAGATCCTGGTCAACTCCCGCAACTTCAGCGAATTCTTTATCATCGATCACAAAACCGGCAAGATCGTGAAGCGCTGGGGCAACCCCACCACGCACGGCGAGGGCGTCAAACCCAGCTGGTATGACGACGGTTCCCAGATCATGTTCGGCGAACACGACGCCGAGCCTCTTGAAAACGGCCACATTCAGATCTTCGACAATGGCTCTGAGCGTCCTCAGATCAACAGATCCCGCGTCATCGAGATGGATCCGGAAACTGACAAGATCGTATGGAGCTACGAATCCAAATATCCTACCTCGTTCTTCAGCTACCGTCAGGGCGCAGCCCAGCTTCTGCCCAACGGCAACAGGCTCGTGACTTCCACTCAGACCGGCCACCTCTTTGAAGTCACTCCCAACGGCGAAGTGGTGTGGGAATTCATCAACCCCGTGGTGTTCGGCAAGGCCCAGCCCATCATGCATGACTCTGATATGACCAAGGCGCATTACTGCATGGGCAACATGATTCACCGCGCCTACAGATACGCCCCCGACTATCCCGGCCTGAAGGGCAAAAAGCTCGACAAGCCCGTGAAGTTCGTGCCTGACTGGCCGCACTTCCTCGATGTCTACAAGCCCCTCAAAAACGGCAAGTAAAACACGCTGACAAAAAGACACAGGGCGTCCCGCCATTACGCGGGGCGCCTTTTTTGTGTCCGGGGGCGCAGATGCCCTGCCCCAGGGGCATCGCGGACCGCCGGGAAAGCTATTCAGAAGAAAATCAGTTCTCCTGGTAATGCGCCGGAAAGCCCCTGACTCCGGAATTTTTTCAGACCAGCGAAAAAAATTATCCCGGCACATTTACTTACCCGGGCAAGAGGCATAGAAAGAATACTGACTCTGTACGTTTATCGGAATCAGGGATCTGCCCGCAGCAGAGTCCTGACAGCCAGACAGTTTCCTCCGTATCCCGCCGCACTGGGCGGCGGGTTTGCACGGCGCCGTTCATCCCGGAAGGGATTGGACGGCGCCGCCTTGTTTTCTCCGGAGAATAATTCTCTGCCGGCGTTTCTTCAGGCCTGTCCGGAGGATCAGACGCAAGGAGGCATACGGCCCCGTCCCGCCTGCATCGGGAAAAAACGCCAGCCCGGACCGTTCAGATCTCCTTTTTCAGGTACTCGAGGAACAACGCCGAAGCCTTTGAAAACCGCTGGTATTTTTTCCAGGCCACGCACACGCCGACCTCAATGGACGGCTTCAGGGGCCGGAAACAGAACGGACTCCCGGAAGAAGTGTTGACAATCCCTTCGAGGCAGAGCGCGTACCCCATCCCCTCTTCCACCATGCGCGATGCGTTAAAGAGAAGGTTGTATGTCGCTGCGACATGGAACCGCTCAGCCTTTTCTCCCAGCCATCCGGCTATTTCGTTTTCCACGAAAGTCTGCCCCGAGACAAGGATCGGCAGCCCGGCCAGATCATCGGGCGTGATGACGTCCTTCGACGCCAGCGGACTGTCTTTCCTCATGAGGACCCCCCAGATGTTCTTCACGGGGAGCCGGATGACGTCGTATTTCGAAAGATCGGCCGGCTCGATGAATACGCCGAAATCATCCAGGCCTCCGGCTATCCGTTCCGCTACGGAGTCCGCGTTGCCGCTGAAGAGGTGGAAGGTCACGCGCGGATGCGCCTTCTGGAGGGCGCACGCCGCTCTGGCGATAATCCGCATGGCGAACGTCTCGCCGCCGCCGATATAGACGTCACCGCATACCCCTTCAGCCGGCTCCGCGAACTCGGACTCCGTTTTCTCCACCAGCGCAAGAATTTCCCTGGCCCTGTCGCGGAGGAAAAGCCCCTCCTCTGTGAGGGAAATACTCCGCTTTCCCCGCAGGAAGAGCGTTTTCCCGAGCTCCTCCTCGAGTTCCATCATCTGCCTCGACAGCGTCGGCTGCGTCACGTGCAGGGCGCAGGCAGCTCCGCTGATGGTCCCCTCCCTGGCCACAGCCAGGAAATAACGAAGCACTCTCAGTTCCATACGTTCTCCCTCCATGACAGTGTTCCCCGGTTATTACCATGCTTTATAAGCATTGTTAAATATTCAATATAAGTATTTGCTATTATTAACCTCCTTTACATACATATCCGGAAGACAGAGTTTTCACCCGGACAACAAACAAAGGAGAAAAACATGACTTCATACAGACTCGCCGGAGCGTCCGCGCTCCTTCTCGGCCTGCTCTCCGCCGTTCCTGCCATGGCGCAGGAATCCGGCATCCCCGGTGACGCTTCGAATTTCTACAAAAGCGACAGGGTGACCATGCAGCCCGTCACCTTTCCGAATCAGTACAAAATGACCATAGCCGGAGACCTCTTCGTACCGAAGGGCATGAATCCGGGGCAAAAACATGCAGCCATTATCGTGGGGCATCCCATGGGAGCCGTCAAGGAACAGAGCGCCTGCCTTTACGCCACCAAGATGGCGGAACAGGGCTTCGTGACCCTCGCCGTTGACCTCAGCTTCTGGGGCGGCAGCTCGGGACAACCCCGCAACGCCGTTTCTCCCGATCTTTACGCCGAGACTTTCAGCGCGGCAGCCGACTTTCTCGGCACGCGCCCCTTTGTTGACAGGGATAAAATTGGCGTCATCGGCATCTGCGGCAGCGGCAGCTTCGCCATCAGCGCGGCAAAAATCGACCCGCGCCTCAGGGCCATCGCAACGGTAAGCATGTATGACATGGGCACAGCCACGCGGAGCGGGCTCGGACATTCCCTGACGCCGGAGGACCGCAAAGCTGTCCTGCGGGAAGCGGCGGACCAGCGCTGGGTGGAAGCTGAAGGCGGGCAGACGAAATACACGGGCGGCACGGTGCATAAGCTGACCGAGAAGTCCACGCCCATTGAACGTGAATTCTACGCCTTTTACCGCACTCCGCGCGGGGAATTCACGCCAAAGGGAGCGAGCCCGCTCACAACGACGCATCCCACGCTCACGAGCAACGTGAAGTTCATGAACTTTTATCCCTTTAACGATATCGAAACCATATCGCCGCGCCCCCTGCTCTTCATCGCCGGAGAAAAGGCCCATTCCAGGGAATTCAGCGAAGACGCCTACCAAAAGGCCGCTGAGCCCAAAGAACTCCTTATCGTTCCTGGCGCCGGGCATGTGGATCTTTATGATCGCGTGAACCTCATTCCTTTCGCGAAACTCACCAGTTTCTTCAGGCAGGCGCTTCAGTAACCGATTGCCCCGGGCGGGAGACCTTCCCGTCCGCGGAACCATAGTATTCACCGGCACAGGGAAAGCCGCCAGGCTGCCACGGCCCTGTCCCCGCGGGCATGCCGGTATGATGATACACGCCTCCTGTCCGGGCATGATCTTCCCCGGGGAAACCGCTTTGTACGGAAAAAGGCAGTCCTCTTCGTCATGCGCACGGGCCGGCTCAGTGTGCCCATGTCAGGCTTTTCCAGGCAGACCTGCGCCCCGGGATGAACACGCCGGGACGCGGCCAAAGGAGAAATAACAATGAAGAATCGCCTTTTCGCTGTCCCTGCCCTTCTGGTCCTTGTCCTGTCCGGTTTCATGGCTTCCGAAGCCATGGCAGAAACCGCCGGGAAGGTCCGTCTCACTTCCGGAGGCGGAGAAGCCATCGCCGTCCTCGATGACACTCCGGCTTCCCGTGACTTCCTCTCCATGCTGCCCCTTGAACTGACGTTTAAAGATTACAACGGGACGGAGAAGATCAGCTATCTGCCCAGGAAGCTCGCCACGCAGGGCTCTCCCAGCTCCTGCACGCCAGAAGCGGGCGCGTTCACCTACTATGCTCCCTGGGGCAACCTGGCCCTTTTCTACCGCGGCTTCCGCCACTCTGACGGCCTCGTCCCGCTCGGGAAAATCATCTCCGGTCTCGATATCCTTGCCGGTCACAGTGAATCGTTCGCCGTGCGCATTGAAAAAGCGGACTGAGGCACCCCTGGCTCTTTCCGCCGGGAAATGCGGAATACCGTGTTTCCCGGCTTTTTCTGTCCTCCAGGGAAAACGTATCAGGCAGGGAGCAGCAAGGAATAGTCATAGCCAGATCCGAAGCGCGGGCCTACCTTTTGTATGGAAATCCGCCCAGGAGTCCCACACCGTGCATCCCGCGTCCCAAAGAGCTCCGTCAGGCAGACGCGGGATGCCACTGACAGGATGAGGACATACGGGAAACCGGAAACACAGCCTGCCGCGCCTGAACTTTTTCAGAG
>ONPA01000206.1 GCA_900319575.1 uncultured Desulfovibrio sp.
ATGTCCGATGAGGACGTCATGATAGTGGCCCTCGTGGAAAATCTGCAGCGCGAGGATCTCAATCCCGCGGAAGAGGCCAGGGCCATTCAGGAACTCAAGAATAAACTCAGCCTGACCCAGGAGGATCTCGCCAAGAAGCTCGGAAAGAGCCGCTCCCGCATCGCCAACAGCCTGCGCCTCCTGCAGCTCCCCGAAGAAGCGCTCACGAGCCTCGAGAAGGGCGCGATCAGCGCGGGACACGCCCGCTGCCTCCTCTCCGTGGCTGAGGACGCCGCGGCCTGCCGCATCCTGCTCGATCACATGCTGAAGGACAGACTCTCCGTGCGCGCCTCAGAAGACGCAGTCAGTGCATGGAAGAAGACCGGCCGCATGCCCTGGAATGAAACGGAGGCAGCAGAACATCCGGTCCGCCCGGCTCCGGCCCGCCGGAGCGGAGAGTTCAAAAAAATCGAACAGCACCTCTCCACGCTCCTGCACTGCCGCACCCGGATTTCCGGTACGCCCCAGAAGGGACGCGTGAGCCTCGCCTACAAAAGCGAGGAGGAGCTTCTGCGCATTCTCTCGACACTCGGACTCGATGGCCGGGCTGAAGAAGCCGGAACGGAATCCGGTGCGGACGGAACAGCCGGGGAAAAAGGGGACAACGCCTAGATAACGGTCAGCCTGGCTCCGTACATGCCCTCCAGGGGCGAATCTACGGGCGTTTTCCACTCCGCCTCGATACGGCAGAGGCCCTCACTCTCGGCCTTTCTGACCACGTCCTCGTTTTCCTCGCGGTTCACGGTGCAGGTCATATAAAAGAGAGAAGCGCCCTTTCCGGAAAGGGCCGCGGCCTTTGCCAGAATGCGCTCCTGCAGCGCCGCGTACGCGGCAAAGTCCTGCTTTCTTCTGCGTATGTCAGGACGCCTCGCGAGCACGCCGAGCCCCGAGCAGGGCACATCCAGAAGCACGTCTCCGGGAGCCTTTGCGAGAGGCGGGCAGGAGGCGTCGGCGAGGAAGAGAAGCGGCTTTCCGATCCCCAGACGGGCGCACTCGGCAGGAAGGTGACGCAGGCGGCTGAAGGAGCAGTCCGAGGCCGCAGCGACCACGCGTCCCGCCTCAATAAGAGCCGTGGTTTTGCCGCCGAAACCGGCGCAGGCATCCCAGATCGGGGCATCGTGCCGGAGCAGCCCCGTTTCGGCCATCACGCAGAGACTCGCCCCCTGCTGGAACGAGAGCGCGCCATCCTTCTGCAGGGAAGTGAGGTCCATCCTGCCGGAAAGACCGAGGCCGCCTTCAGGCACATAAACGCCCGCGCTTTCCCCTGCCGCGCCCGGAAGCGGAAGAGCGCCGGCCCCAAGGAGCTTTTTTCTGAGATTTTCCCAGCCCGGCCTCGAGGAATTCACGCGGATTCCGGCGCAGGGACGGGCAAAGGATTTCTTCATGAGCGCTATGGCCGTCTCCCTGCCTTCCTGGACAAGCCAGAGGCGGGCCGCTTCTTCAGGCAGGCTGTAGAAGCGGCAGAGCGCCGGAAAATCGTCAGCCTCTCCCTTCAGGCGGTAAAAATCAGGAGAGAGCGGCGCACTGCCCATACGCTGAAGCGAACGCAGGGCGCCGTTGGCCACGCGGTCGAGCCCCTTCCCAAAGAGCCGGCGCACATCGGACACGGTTCCGTTCACAATGGCATGGGCCGGCGCGTGCTCCTCGAAAAGAAGGGCGCAGGCTGCCGTCTTCACAGCAAGAAGGAAAAGAGCGGGGAGTTTATCCGCACGGGGAAAAAGACGGCGCAGGACAAAGTCCAGACGGATATCCGCGCGCAGAACGGAATACACGAGATCCGTGGCCTGCCTCTTCACGGAAGGTGGCAGGGCAGGATCCCTGAGGGATTGGGAAAGCGCCTGCTGCACAGGCATGCCGTCACCGGTGAGAAGAAGAGCCCGGAGGGAAACGCTGCGCGCGGAAGGGGCAAGGCGACCCAGGAGGGAAAACGGATTTGCCATGCCGCTACCCGGCCGCGCCCTGCGGCGGAAGGGCCTCTCCTATGACCGTGGGGCCGGAGAGGGAAAGACGCAGGCCGTTAATATAGGAAGCCGCGTCCATGGATTTTTTGCCGCCAGGCCTGATGCGCACCACGCGGAGGAGCCCGTCAGGGCAGGCCACGAAAAGCTTCTTTCTGGTGGCCACGATAGATCCGGCAGGATACGTTTCCCCACCGGCTTCAGGGACGGCCTCCTCGATGATGACGGATACGGGCTCGGCCTCTCCTATGCGGAAGAGGGCGTGGGCCGCGGGATCGGGCGTGAGGCCGCGGATAAGGGCATCCACGCTCTTCACGGGCTTTGAAAAATCCACGTGGCTTTCGGCCTTGGTCACCTTGGCCGCGTAGGTGGCGAGGCTCCCGTCCTGTTCGTGTTCTACGGCGCGGCCTTCCGCGATGTCGCGGAGCACACCGCGCAGGAGCGGGGCGGACACGGCGGCGAGTTCGCCAAAGAGCGATCCCGTGGTGCCGCGGCCCACAGGCACTTCCTTCTGGGCGTAGAAGGGGCCGCAGTCGAGGCCTGCCGTCATGCGCATGATGCTGACGCCGATGGTCTCACATCCGTCCATAATGGCCCGCTGCACGGGCGCTGCGCCGCGGTAGGCCGGCAGAAGGGATGTATGCACGTTAACCGGGGCGAGCCGGGCCGCATCGAGCACGGCCTGGGGCAGAATCATGCCGTAGGCCGCCACCACAAGGAAATCCGGCTCATACGACTGCACGAGCTGAAGCGCCTCTTCCGTCTTCATGGAGGAAGGCTGATGCACGGGGAGTCCCTTCTCCAGCGCCAGGACCTTCACGGGCGAGGGCATAAGGCGCCTGCCGCGTCCGGCTTCCCTGTCGGGGCGGGTGAATACGGCCTGCACGGAAAATTCCGGCCACCCGAGAAGGGAGGCCAGAATATCAGCGGCGAAGGCCGGGGTGCCCATAAAAACTACTTTGCCTGCTTTTGTCTCTTGAGCCATTTTTTGACCTTGTTGTCGTAGAACGCGCGGCGGATGCGGCCTATTTTGTCAATAAAGAGCACGCCCTTCAGATGATCGGTCTCGTGCTGGACGATAATGGCCTCGAAGCCGTCGATATCCCTGTCGATGACATTGCCGTCGAGATCGAGGGCCTTCAGGTGAATGGTTTCGGAGCGGAGCACGTCGGCG
>ONPA01000104.1 GCA_900319575.1 uncultured Desulfovibrio sp.
GATGATGACAAAGGCCGGAATGAGCACAAAATATCTCTACTCCGTTTTAGGTTACAACCCAACAGAAGTTTGATGCGTCAGCCCTGACCCCAGTCGGGACAGTCGTTGACACTGCGTTGCTGTGAAGTCTAATATCGATGTGTTTTCTTTTTTCCCTCGCCCCGCTCCGGCGGCGCATAGAACGGAGGAATCAGTGAATCAATTCTCGCGCAACCTGCTCGTCTGGGCCGTGATCATCCTGGGCACAGTGATGCTCTTCAACGTTTTCCAACAGCCCACGCAGGGAAGGCAGTCCATTTCATACAGCGACCTTATGACCCGCGTTGACTCGGGTCAGATCACCTCTGTCACCATTCAGGGACAGGAAATCAGCGCCATCGGCAGCGATGGACAGCGTCTCACCGCGTACGCTCCCCGCGATGACAAGATGGTCTCGCACCTCCTTGAGAAGAAGGTTGAGGTCAAGGCCGAGCCCGCGGACAACCAGCCCTGGTACATCAGCATGCTGGTGTCCTGGTTCCCCATGCTTCTCCTTATCGGCGTGTGGATCTACCTCATGCGCCAGATGCAGGGCGGAGCCGGCGGCCGAGCCCTCAGCTTCGGCCGTTCCCGCGCCAAGCTTCTCAACCAGAACGACAAGCAGCGCGTGACATTCGCTGACGTCGCCGGCGTTGATGAAGCCAAGGAAGAGCTCTCCGAAGTCGTGGAGTTCCTCTCCAATCCCAAGAAGTTCACAAGACTCGGTGCCCGTATTCCCAAAGGCGTCCTGCTCGTCGGCCCGCCAGGCACCGGCAAGACGCTTCTCGCGCGCGCTGTGGCCGGTGAGGCTGGCGTGCCCTTCTTCTCCATTTCCGGCTCCGACTTCGTGGAAATGTTTGTGGGCGTCGGTGCCTCCCGTGTGCGCGACCTCTTTGAACAGGGCAAGAAGAACGCCCCCTGCATCATCTTCATCGATGAAATCGATGCTGTGGGCCGCAAGCGCGGCGCCGGCCTCGGCGGCGGCCATGACGAACGCGAGCAGACCCTGAACCAGCTGCTCGTGGAAATGGATGGCTTCGAAAGCAACGAAGGCGTCATCCTCATCTCCGCTACCAACCGTCCCGACGTCCTTGATCCCGCTCTCCTGCGTCCCGGGCGCTTCGACCGTCAGGTCGTTGTCTCTACCCCTGACCGCCCCGGCCGCAAACAGATCCTTATCGTACACACCAAGAAAACTCCCATCGGCAAGGACGTTGACCTCGATGTCATCGCCAGAGCCACGCCCGGATTCTCGGGTGCCGAACTGGAGAACCTTGTCAATGAAGCCGCCCTGCAGGCAGCCAAGCTGAACAAGAACGAAGTCAACATGTCCGACTTCGAATTCGCCAAGGACAAAATCTTCATGGGCCGTGAACGCCGCAGCCTCATCCTCTCCGATGAGGAAAAGCGCATCACCGCCTATCACGAAGGCGGGCACGCCCTCACCGCAAAGCTGCTGCCCGGATCTGATCCGGTGCACAAGGTGAGCATTGTCCCGAGAGGCCGCGCCCTCGGCATCACCATGCAGCTTCCCGGTGAGGATCGCCACGGCTATTCCCGCAACTTCCTGCGCAATAACCTGGTCATTCTCCTTGGCGGCCGCGTGGCTGAGGAAATCATTTTCAAGGATGTCACCACCGGCGCCTCCAATGACATCGAACGCGTCACCAAGCTGGCCCGCAAGATGGTCACCGAGTGGGGCATGAGCGACGCCATCGGCACGCTCACCATCGGCGAAACCGGCGAGGAAGTCTTCATCGGCCGGGAGTGGGTCCAGAACAAGAATTACAGTGAGGACACGGCCCGTCTCGTCGACGCCGAAGTAAAGCGTATCGTGGAGGAAGCCCACGAACGCTGTACAAAGCTTCTCACGGAAAATATCGACAAGCTGCACCGTATCGCCGAGGCCCTCATCGAGCGTGAAACCATTTCCGGAGAGGAACTTGACATGCTTATTGAAGGCAAACCGCTTCCTCCCTCTGAAGAACACCCGGCCTCCGGGAAGAGCGGACCAAAGGATGGCGGAACGCCCTCAGGCAGCGGTGCTGACTTCGCCTTTGAAAAGCCCGGGGATCAGGAGCAGGCACCGGAAGACGGCGCACGCCCCTCGGGAGAGGATAAGGGCCAGAACGCCGGGGAACCTTCCGCGGACACCAGTGGCCCGAATCAGGAACAGGACGAAAAGAAGTAAAAGGAATCTTCTGCAGATGAACAAGACTCCTGTGTGGAAAGGACTCCGCGGCACCATCGTGCCGCGGAGCTGTGCCGGCATCATGGGTATCGTGAATCTCACGCCGGATTCATTCTACGATGGCGGACGTCACAACAGCCCTGAAGATGGCCTGGCCTACGCAAGACAGCTTCTTCTCGACGGGGCCGATATCGTTGATCTGGGGGGGGAATCCTCCCGTCCCGGATCTGCCCCGGTCGATTCTGCCACGGAAACCGGCCGGCTCATGCCCGTCATTGACAGACTCAAGGCCATGAGCATCCCGCCGCTCATCTCCGTGGACACATACCATGCCGAGACCGCGGTTGCCGTGCTCGAAAGCGGCGTGGATGTCATCAATGACATCTCGGCCTTCGCTTTTGATCCTGCTCTCCTCGACGTCCTCGTGCAGTACCGCCCGGGCTACGTGCTCATGCACTGTCAGGGCGTTCCGGGCACCATGCAGCAGAACCCCCACTATAATGACGTGGTGAGCGAGGTCACAGCATTCTTCGAAGAGAAGATGAATGTCCTCGTGAACGCCGGTTTTCCCGAAGAAAACATTCTCCTCGACCCCGGCATAGGCTTCGGCAAAAAAATGGAGCACAACCTCGCCCTCATGGCGCATCCCGAAGCCTGGGAACGGCTTGGCAGGCCGTCTCTCATGGCGCTTTCCATGAAGAGCGTCTTCAATGATTTGCTCGGGCTGCCCGTGGAAAGCCGCGGCCCCGCGACCCAGACAGCCACTGCCCTGTGCTATACCCGCGGCTACGCCTGGCACCGTGTGCACGACGCGCGCGCAGCCTCACAGGCTCTGCGTCTGGCCGACGCCTTCATGAACGCCTGACCCCATCCCCGGCTTTCCGTGTTTTTTCCTGAGGCTCCCATGCTAGAGCACATCATGATCGACTGGAGAGATGTTCTCGACATCGCCATTGTCGCCTTTCTCCTCTATCAGATCATTCAGCTTCTGCGCGGATCCCGGGCTCTTGCCATCGTCACCGGTCTGGGAATCCTGACATTCCTTTACTTCTTCTCCCGGACCATGGGCCTCTACACGCTGAACTGGCTTCTCCAGCACGTGTTCAGCTCGCTCTTCCTGGTCATCGTCGTCATTTTCCAGGAAGATATACGCAGGGCCCTGGGAGAGATGGGCACCAAACACTTCTTTCACCGCAGCGCCCTCAAGGCCTCTGCCGTTGAGGAGGTAGTTTCCGCCTGCGAGGATATGGCCAATGCCTATATCGGGGCCCTCATCGTCATCGAACGCAACATGCACCTTGACGATATGATCCAGCGGGAAGGCGTGCTTGTCGATGCCCGCATCTCGAGCAAGCTGCTCAAGAACATCTTCTATCCGAAGGCCCCGCTTCACGACGGCGCCGTCATCCTCAGTCACGGCCGCGTGACAGCCGCTGCCTGCATTCTGCCTCTGGCCGTCGCCAAAGGACAGAATTTCGGCACCCGTCACAGGGCGGCCCTCGGTATCACAGAGGAAAGTGACGCCATCGCTCTCGTGGTCAGTGAGGAACGGGGAGAGATTTCCCTTGCTGTCAGGGGAACGCTTACCCGGCATCTGGAACCGGCGCAGCTGAGGGCCAAACTCAATGACGTTCTCTAAATACTTCCGCAGATTCCTGACCACGCCGCATCTTGCCTCTCTGCTCATCTCCATCATCGCGGCAACAGGCATGTGGTATGTCGTCAGCGTCCGCGACCGCATCGAGGCCCAGTTTGACGTTTTCATCGATTATTACGGTATTCCCCAGAACCTCATGGTTACGGACGGCCTGATCAAGAAAATCTCTATCCGTCTCAAGGGCCCCGAGACCCTGCTCAGAAGCATCCCGAAGCAGCATCTCAACCAGCAGGTCAACCTTTCCGAAATCAAACGCGGCGTTAACATCGTCCCGCTGAGTCCGGACAACCTGCAGCGCTCGTTCAGGGCCTTCGAGGTGGTTGACATCCAGCCGCCGCGGATCGTAGTCCGCGCGGACAACGTCATCGAGCGCAAGGTGGCGGTCAAGCCCGTCATCACGTCGCCTCTCCGCCATGGCGCGCTGACCGTGGACAATGTTGTCGTCACGCCATCCACCGTGGTTCTGCGCGGTCCGGAAAGCACGGTTTCCGACATCAACAACATCAAGCTGCCCATCCAGCTCGATCCGAAATCCGCAGGCAAGCGCATATCGCAGACCATGCCCCTCGATACCCCGAGCCTTGTCACCTCGACACCCGGCCAGGTTAATGTGCAGTACACTATCACCAGCGGGCGTTCGGTCATTACAAGGCGCTGCCGTGTCGGTGTGCAGGCCGGCAATCCCGATCAGTACGTCACGGAGCCTCCAGAAATAAAGATCCTCGTGGAGGTCCCTGAGGCCCTGGCCGGCAGCGCAAGCTATCTTTCCAATCTGCAGGCTTCGGTTATTCCTCCGGATCTTCCCCCCGGAGGAAAAGCCACGGCGCAGATAAGCTACAGGCTTCCCGAGGGTATGACCATTGTTCCGCCCGTCATCAGCGAAATCGTTGTCCGCAGACTTCCCGATACCGATGACGCGGATACCGCTCACGAAATTCATGAGGATGCCGGGCTCAAATCCGGTATCCATCCAAAAAAGTAATCACTGGCGGCTCCATGCCGCCGCTCTTTCAAGGAGCTTTCATCCATGTCCCAGCGTTTCTTCGGCACTGACGGTCTCAGAGGCAGAGCCAATACCTATCCCATGACCGTCGACATCGCCTTACGGCTCGGCCTCGCGGCCGGCATTTCCTTCCGCCGCGCGGGCGACTGCCAGCACAAGGTTGTCATTGGCAAAGATACCCGTCTTTCGGGCTACATGTTCGAATCCGCCCTCGCCGCCGGTCTCTGCGCCTCGGGCATGAAGGTCATCATGACCGGGCCGCTTCCCACGCCGGCCATATCCTTCCTGACCCGCAGCATGCGCGCCGACTTCGGCGTGGTCATCTCCGCCTCTCACAACCCCTACATGGACAACGGTATCAAGTTCTTTGACGCCGAGGGATTTAAGCTGCCGGACGAAAAGGAAGACGAAATCTCGGCCATGGTCCTGGACAAGGACTATCACTGGCCCTATCCGGACTCCGACAAAATCGGCCGTGCCACCAAGATTGAGGACGCAGGCGGCCGTTACATCGTCTACACAAAAACCTGCTTTCCCGCGGGCATGACGCTGAGCGGACTGCGTATCGTCGTGGACTGCGCCAACGGCGCGAGCTACAAAGTCGCCCCCCTGGCCCTCGAGGAACTCGGCGCCGAGGTCGTGCGCATCGGAACCGAACCCAACGGCGTCAACATCAACGATCACGTGGGCGCCCTGCATCCCGAGACCATGGCCTCCAAAGTCAGGGAAGTCCGCGCCGATGTCGGCATAGCGCTCGATGGCGACGCTGACCGCCTTATCATGGCCGACGAGCACGGGAATATTCTTGACGGCGACCAGATCATGGCCATGTGCGCCCAGGATCTCATGGATCGCGAACAGCTTCCCGGCAACGCCATCTGTGCCACGGTCATGAGCAATATCGCTCTCGAGCTCTACATGAAGGAACACGGCGGCAAGCTCCTCCGCAGCAAAGTCGGCGACCGCTACGTCATGGAAATGATGCGCCGCGAGGGCATCATGTTCGGTGGCGAGCAGTCCGGACACCTCATCTTCCGCAGCTACAGCACAACCGGCGACGGCCTTCTCTCAGCCCTGCAGGTTCTGCGCATTCTGCGGGAGAAGGAAAAGCCCCTCTCCGAGATAAGCCATCTGCTCACGCTCTTCCCGCAGAAGCTCGTCAACGTGCACGTGGAAAAGAAGCTGCCTTTCGAGGAACGTCCCGCCATCGGCGAGGCCGTGAAAAAGGTGGAAGCCGAACTCGGCGACAGGGGCCGTGTGCTCCTGCGCTACTCCGGCACGGAATCACTCTGCCGCATCATGGTAGAGTGCGAGGACGAAAACAAGGTTTCCGAGTACGCCAACGAGCTGGCCGACGTCGTCGCCCGCGAACTCCGCTAAGTCTCAACCTTTTCTTCTCCGGTCTGTCACACGCCCCGGTGTTCTTTGAACACGGGGCTTTTTTGCCAAACATTCCACATATTTCCTTTTTTCTGAATCGGGAATAAAATTGATATAGGAGACCGAGCAGACTGGTTCTTCCTTATCCGTCTGCGGACGCTGTGGCGGCCCCCCCGAAGCCCCAGGACAAAAGCCTCTCCTTCAGGCGAAGGACGGCGGACGGTGAAATCCGCCAGGCTTTTGTGTAACCCCTACTCCATGGAACACTGCCATGAAACCTATACGCAAAGTTGTCATCCCCGTCGCAGGATGGGGCACCAGATCCCTCCCGGCTACCAAAAACATCCCCAAAGAGATGCTGCCCATCTACAACAAACCCGTCATCCAGTATGTGGTTGAGGAAGCACAGCGCTCCGGTCTCAGCGATGTCATCTTCGTCACCAACCGTGACAAGAGCGTCATTGAGGATTACTTCGATCATAACCTGCAGCTCGAGGACATCCTCGAGAGGGAAGGCAAAACCGCTCTTCTGAAGCTCATCCAGGACGTAGCCGAGATGATCAACGTCATTTCCGTCCGCCAGAAGGAACAGAAAGGTCTCGGGCATGCCATCATGTGCGCCCGCAGCGTTGTCGGCAACGAGCCTTTCGCCACCAGCGTGGGTGATGACCTCATCTTCTCCGGCACGCCCGGCATCAAACAGCTCCTGGACGTCGCCTATTCGGAAGACAAGCCAGTGGTCGGCGTCATGGAAGTGCCGTGGGATTCCGTCTCGCGTTACGGCATCGTCGACGCTGAAGAGTGCGGTTTCGGCATCTACAAGGTGAACAGCCTCGTGGAAAAGCCTGCCAGGGAAAAAGCTCCCTCCCGCCTGGCCATTGTGGGCCGTTACGTGCTCACGCCGGATATCTTCGAGTGCCTCGACAACACCAAGCCCGGCCTTGGCGGCGAAATCCAGCTCACTGACGCCCTGCAGAAGCTTTGCGAGAAACGCGGCATGATGGCCGTACGCATCGATGGCAAACGCTTTGACGCGGGCAACTGGGTCGAATATCTTTCCGCCAACATTTATTTCGGCATACAGGACGAAAAAATCCGCTACCAGCTCATTGACTCGCTGAAGCAGTTCGTCCAGTTCTCTTAAGGCTGTTCTTACGCCACGCCTTTATTTCAGAGGCCTGCGTCTGCTCCGTGAGGAAGCAGGCGCAGGCCTTTTCCGCATACACATACACCTCTTGCTCTGAAAAAACGCCCGTGAACGCACTCGTCACCCTGCTGGATCCGCCTTTTTCCGATCTGACCTATTCCGTTCCTACCGGACTGCCGGAAACACTCCTGAAACCCGGACAGCGCATCGCCGTACCCCTCGGCCGCAGCCCAGTGCGCGCGGCTCTTCTGCGAAAGCTTACAACGGACACGCCGGAGGGGATTAAACTGCGGGATCTTATCTGGCCCCTCGAAGACTCCCCCGTCCTGCCGCGCCCTCTCCTTGATATGCTGGATGACCTCGCGCTCCGTCAGTGCGCTCCTACGGGAGCGGCCATTTCTCTCGTGCTCCCATTCCTGAAGGAAACACGGGTGACCCTGCAGCTCATGGATCGGGGGGAGAAGAACTCCTATACGCTTCAGGCACTTGCAAAGGCTGAGCCCGAGCTCAGGGCCAGACTGGCGGAACTCCTCGTTTCGGGACGGGCACATATGGTTTCTCCCAGAAAGGACGCAGCGAAAACAGAACGCTGTGTTCTCACCTGCAGCGCTCCCTGGCCCGTCCGCCCGCATGCCCTGCGGCAGATCCAGTGTCTCGAATATCTGGCCGTGCACGGAGCCACAAACCGCCGGACCCTCATCCGTGTCCTCGGCGGGAAAGGGAAAGAAATCGTGGACAGCCTGGCCACTCTCGGACTTCTGCGCATCGAAAGTGATGACGGCCTGGAAGAGGCCGAGGCCATCAACGAAGCCCTTCTGCCCCCGCAGGACAAGGCCTTCGAACTCAATGTGGATCAGAAAATGGCCGTGGCAGACATAACCGCCGCGCTCAGAAGCGGAAAAACCGCCCAGCGGCTGCTCTACGGCGTCACGGGTTCGGGCAAGACGGCCGTGTATCTGGAGGCCGCCCGCGATGCGTTGTCACATGGGCGCAGCGTGCTCCTGCTTGCTCCTGAAGTGGCCATAGCCCACAAGCTGCGCCGTGACGCGGCTGCCGCGCTCCCCGGCGCTGAAATCATTTTCTATCACGGCTACCAGAGCCAGACGCGCAGGGAAGATGTCTTCCGGAGGCTGGCTGTCCGGAAGACGCCCTGCCTCGTGGTCGGCACACGCTCGGCGCTCTTTCTTCCCCTGCCCTCTCTCGGCATCATCTTCATTGACGAGGAACACGATGCCTCTTTCAAACAGGAAGACCACGTTCCCTATCAGGCCAAGGAAATAGCCTGGTTCCGGGCTGCCCGGGAAAACGCCGTGCTGGTTCTCGGATCCGCCACTCCCGATCTCAAGACCTGGTACGCTGCCCAGCACAACCTTCTGCCTGTTCTCTCCCTGCCGCACCGGGTCCACGATCAGGCGCTGCCCGATGTTCAGCTTGTGGACATAGGTAAAAAAAAATCCCTGGGGCAGGCGCAGGAACAGTGCGTCCTGGCGCCGCAGAGCCTCTCCGCCCTCGACGAAACCCTGAAGAAGGGGGAGCAGGCCATCATCCTCCTGAACCGCCGCGGCTACGCCCCGAGCGTCTTCTGCCCGGACTGCAGCACAGTGCTCACCTGTCCCAACTGCTCAGTGGGGCTTTCCTACCACAGGGATCTCGGGCGCCTCATGTGCCACTACTGCGGGTATTCCATCCCCTTCCCCGCGCCGTGTCCCAAATGCCACAACATGAATTTTCTTCCTGTGGGCGAAGGCACGGAAAAACTGACCGAATTTCTGGAAGAACGCTACCAGTGCAGCGTGCTGCGCCTTGATCGCGATTCCACACGCAGGGCCGGAGCTATGGAAGAAATCCTGAACAGTTTCGCCCATCACGAAGCACCCATCATGGTCGGCACGCAGATGCTCTCCAAGGGACACCATTTCCCGGATGTCACCCTGGCCGTGGTGGCCGACGGAGATCTCAGCCTGTCCCTGCCGGACTACAGGGCTGCCGAGAACACCTTTCAGCTCCTGGTCCAGTCTTCCGGGCGCGCAGGACGGGGAGAAAAACCGGGCCGCGTTTTTATCCAGACACGCGACACCACCCACTACTGCTGGCAGTACATCCGGACAGCCGATTACGAAGGCTTCTACCAGGAGGAAATTCAGCGGCGCGAACGCTTCGGCTACCCGCCCTTTGTACGCCTCGCTCTCATCCGCTTCACCTTCCCGCGCAGCAGCGCCGCGGGTAAGGAGGCCTTTAATGCCATAAGCATTTTCCTGCATGAGGAATCGGCAAGGCGCGGCATACGGATCATGGGCCCTGTGGCCTGCCCCATTCCGGTGATTGGCAATCGCAGCCGCTATCACTGCCTCATCAAGGCCGAAAGCTGGAAGGAAGCCAGGAATCTGTATTACATCATCATGAACAAACCTGAAGCCGCAAAACTGCGCATACAGCTCGATCTTGATCCTATAACAATGATGTAATTGACTGTAATATTCGTTGTAATTTCGAATATTATATTTTTAAAATTTTTCTAGATTTTTTCTATGAATGGAAACGAAAGCAAATATTTCAGCTTTA
>ONPA01000177.1 GCA_900319575.1 uncultured Desulfovibrio sp.
CGTATGCACTCTGTCCGGTAAATCTGCTCGAGCAGCACGGCGCGCGCGAGCTCGTGCGGGAACGTCATGGCCGAGAGCCTGAGGAGCAGGGCGGCCCTGCGGCGCACTTCGTCCGTGAGTCCGAAAGGGCCGCCGATAATGAAGGCCGGCGTGCCCCTTGCTGCCTGATCGAGACCGGCCAGATATTTCGCGAGGGAAGGCGAGGTGAAATCCTTTCCCCTTTCGTCGAGTACGATGGGCACGTCATGCGGCCCGAGCGCGGCGATGAGGCGCTCCCCCTCGGCTGCGTTGCGTTTTTCCACGGGCAGCGACTGGTCGGCGTCGCGGACTTCCGTTATGGTGAAGGGCCGGAAACGGGCGATGCGCTTTTCGTACTCGGCGCAGGCTTCGCTCCAGAAGGCCGTCTTCACGCGGCCCACACAGATTAGACGCAGAGGTTTACCACTCATGGCTTTCAGACCTGGCAGATATGTTTCGTTTTCCGAGGCGGTGGCCCTTCTGAAGGAGGGCGGCCTTCTCGCCTTTCCCACGGAGACATTCTACGCCGTGGGCGGCAGCGCTCTCGATGCCGGCGCCGTGGAGCGGGTATATCAGGCCAAGCTCCGGCAGGCAACGAAACCCCTTCCCGTCGCCGCTGGCGATCGCGGACTCCTCGGGCGGTACGTGGATTTTACACATGTCCCGGATGTCCTCCTGCGCCGCTGGCCCGGACCCCTGACCCTTGTCCTGCCCGCCTGCCCCGGCGTCTTCCCGGCGAAGCTTCTCGACAGGGAGGGCAGGGTGGCCGTGCGCGTCACCCCCCATCCCGTGGCCGCGGCCCTTTCCATCGCCATCGACGCGCCTCTCACCGTTTCCTCGGCCAATATCCAGGCGCACAATCCCGCCCGCACTGCGGCTGATATCGAAGAAGCCCTGGCCCTGGCCTGCGGCGGCATCCTTGACGAGGGGCCTGAGCCGGAAGGCGGCCTGCCGTCCACCATTCTCGAGCCCCTTCCCGACGGATCCTGCCGCGTTATCCGCGAGGGAGCCATTCCCCTCGCCGCCTTGGCCTTTGACGGCGTGGATTTGCGGCATACGGAAGAGAGCGGGCTGCTCCGCTACTAGAGAGCAGTCTTCTCCGGCCCGGGATCCGCGCCTCTTTTCTTCTCTCTTGCCACAGAAGCGGCTTCGGGGCATATTTCATGACGATCCGGCAGGAGGTCTGCCCTATGGAAAAGAAGATTACCTGTCCCCTGTGCGGGGGCTCCTTCCCTGTCTACGCCAATCCCGCCCCCACCACGGACGTGGTTATTTTCTCGGAAGACGGGCGCATCGTGCTTGTAAAGCGCAGAAACGAGCCGCACGGCTTTGCCCTGCCCGGCGGTTTCGTCGATGAGGGGGAATACGTGGAGAACGCAGCCATCAGGGAGATGCGTGAGGAGACCTCTCTCTCCGTCTGCCTCCTCGGCGTGCTCGGCGTGTATTCCCGTCCCGACCGCGATCCTCGCAGGCACACCATGACCGTTGTTTTCGCGGGCGTCCCGCGGGATCCCGGCGCCATTCAGGCCGGAGATGACGCGGGGAGCGCCTTCTGGTGCGATCCTGAAAATCTTCCTTCCCCCATGTGCTTCGATCATCCCGGCATCATCACTGACTTTCTTGCCTGGCGCCGCGGAACCAGATCTCTCGCGCCCGTTTCCACTGACTGGCTGAAAACGCCGGAAGGAAGCGCGAACACCGCTTTACTGGAGACGCGCGCCTGCGGCGGGACTTCCCGGCCGGACTGCTGATTCTTTTTTCCCCCGGCTCATTTTTTCTCCGCACCCCCCCGCGGTTCATCCGGACGGAGACCGGCGCCGCTGCCGCCAGGCCTCTCCGCCATTTTCCTGGAGGTATCCATGAAAACTGCTCTGCTTCAGTGCAACCCTGTGACCGGCGATATCGCGGGGAACGTGGAAAAGATTGCCGCTGCTGTGCGCAGGGCCGGCGATGTTGACCTCTGCGTCACGCCCGAACTGGCCCTGTCCGGCCTCAACCCTGGCGATTACCTGTCCATGAACGATTTCGTGGAAGGATGCCGGAGGGGGCTCGACATCCTGGCCGAAACGTTTAAGGACGGTCCGGATCTGCTCGTGGGCGCGCCTGTCATCAGCGTCTACGACCCGAAGCTCCTTTCCAACGCCGCGGTGCATATCCACGGCGGCACATGGGAAGTTGTCTCGCGCAAGATCCGTCATCCTGCCAGCCAGGATCCCGAGGCCCGCTTCTTTGACCGCGGCGTCTCCTGCGGCATCATGACCCTGCAGGGCTGGCGCCTCGGCGTCGTGCTCTGCGAGAGCGATTCCTCCGACGAGTTCTGGAACGTGCAGGGCGTCGGGCACAATCCGCTCCTCGATCTCATTTCCCGGGGCGTTGACGCCATCGCCTATATGACGGCTACCCCCTACACGAAGGACAGGGCCGGCGAGGAGTACGCCATTCTGAGCCATGTGGCCGCGAGACACCATGTGCATCTCCTCTGCGTGAACGCCGTGGGCGGCAATGACGGCCTTGTCTACGCCGGCCAGAGCACGGCCTTTGATCCCACGGGCGCTCTTTACGCCAGGGGAAAGGCCTTTGAGGAGGACGTGGTCGTCCTGGATACGGCCGGAGGCAGCGCACCCGTGGCTCCCGACTTCGCCTCGTGGGAAGAGGGCGTGTTCGGCGCTCTCGTGCTCGGCACGCGCGACTTCGTCAATAAATGCGGCCTTACCCGCGGCATTGTGGGACTCTCCGGCGGCATCGATTCCGCCCTCGTTCTCTCCGTGGGAGTTGAGGCTCTCGGAAAGGATAACGTCACGGCTGTGCTCATGCCTTCCCCGTATTCCAGCAGGGGGTCCGTGGACGATGCCGCGGAGCTCGTGAAAAACCTCGGAGTGAAGAGCGTGGTCATGCCCATCGAACCTGTCATGAAGGCCTTTGAGCAGACCATGTCCCAGGGCCTCGGCATGTTCGAGACGTATCCCGGGGACTTCACCTTTGAGAACGTGCAGGCCCGCATCCGCGGCACGCTTGTCACCTCGCTCGCCAACCGCGCACGCGCCCTGGTCCTGAACACGGGCAACAAGAGCGAGGGCGCCATGGGCTACTGCACCCTCTATGGCGACGCTGTGGGCGCCCTGGGTGTTATCGCCGACCTCACCAAAACCCAGGTTTATGACGTGGCCGAGTGGTACAACCGCTCGAGAGGCAGCAACGTCATCCCGAGAGCCATCATCGAGAAGGCTCCTTCCGCCGAACTCCATCCTGGCCAGAAGGATTCCGACTCCCTCCCGCCCTACAGTGAACTCGACCCCATCATCGAGACGCTCATCGCGGCCGAGCCGAGAACTCCGCTTTCTCCCTGCGGCCCGCGCGGTCCCGAGGTGCGCGCCCGTCTCTTCAGGTCGGAATTCAAGCGCCGTCAGGAGCCCCAGCCCCTGTACGTGAGCGCCAGGCCCTTTGGCAGAGCCTGGTCCGTGCCGCTCGCCGGCAATTTCCGCCTGCCCCGCTAGCTTTTTCCTGCCGGCTCCGGAATTTCCGGAGCCGGCGCCGTTTTCCCACCCGCTTTTCTTGCCCGGCTTCCGCTATGGGAGTAAGGAAAGCGGGTAACGTGCCGGCGGTCCCCTGCCGGCTTCCCGAGTTCTGAGAGAGGAGAGAAATACCATGGCTGAAGCCCCGGAAAAAAACCTGGCAATGGATATCGTGCGCATCACCGAAGCAGCAGCGCTTTCGTCGGCCCGCTGGCTCGGCCGCGGCGACAAGGAAGCCGGTGACGGCGCCGCCGTTGAGGCTATGCGCAACAGCTTCACCACTCTGCACATTCAGGGCACCGTGGTCATCGGCGAGGGCGAGAAGGACAAGGCTCCCATGCTCTATACCGGTGAGAAGGTCGGCATCGGCGACGGTCCGGAACTCGATGTGGCCGTTGACCCCGTGGAAGGCACCAACCTGCTCGCCTACGGCCGCCCCAATGCCATTTCCGTCATGGGCGTCGCTCCCCGCGGCAGCCTTTTCAATCTTGACCGCTCCTTCTACATGCAGAAGCTCGTGGTCGGCGCTGAGGCGAGGGATGTCATCGACCTTGACGCTCCCGTGGACGTCAATCTCACCCGCGTGGCCCAGGCCCTCGGCAAGGTTGTGACGGACATCGTGGTTTTCGTTCTGGACAAGCCCCGTCACGCCCGCCTCATCGACGAAATCCGCAAGTGCGGCGCCCGCATCCAGCTCGCCACTGACGGTGATGTGGCCGGCGCCCTCATGGCCGCTGATCCGCGCAATGAGGTGGACGTCATGATGGGCACGGGCGGCACCCCCGAGGGTGTCATCACGGCCTGCGCCATCAAGGGTATGGGCGGCGCCATGGTCTGCCGCCTTGATCCCCAGTCCTACCCCGAGAGAGAAGCCATCGAGAAGACCGGCTTCGACATGCGCACCATTCTGACCCAGGACGATCTCTGCAAGTCTTCTGACTGTTTCTTCGCGGCTACCGGTATCTCCGGCGGCGACTTCCTGCACGGCGTGCGCTACACCGGCCGCCATGCCATCACGCATTCCCTGGTTCTGCGCGGCAAGACCGGCACCATGCGCTACGTGGAGGCCTATCACGACATCAGCCGTCTGCGTAAGATCAGCGCGGTGAAGTATTAATATGCGGCATACGTACATCCTGTCTGCCCTGGCCGCGCTTTCCGCCGTGGCCCTCGTGTCCGTTTCCCCGGAACAGGTTTCTGCTGCCGGAGGCGGGAGAGGCGCCGTCCCTTCGCTGGACGCCGTCCCCCAGAGCGCGTCCCCGTCAGGGAAAGGACCGGCTTTCCCCGGCCTGGAAAAGGCAGGCACCCATACGGTGTACGCTGGACAGCCGGAAATCACGGAACCTGAAATGCAGCGCTTTATCAGCGTCCTGCCCGGATTCAGGACCTGGGTGAAAAGCAGAGGCGTGACCGTGCGCCCCACAGTGACGAAGGGGAAACCCGACTTCACCTATCCCCCAGAGGTTGGTTCCTGGCTTTCGGGGCAGGGATGGAATCCCGATCGCTTCTTCTGTGTCTTCGGACGCACGGCGGCCGGTATGACCATTGTGTCCGAGGGCGGGAGCGCCGGTGCGAAGGCTTCCGACATGCCTTCCGTTTCCGTGCGGGAACTCGATCTCGTGCGCCGCTATCTTGCCGGACTTCTGAACGCGTTTTCGGAAAAACCGGCCGCTCCCGCGGCCCCGGCCCGGTAAAAGATGCCGTTGAAGAGTGAAAATGAGAGGCGCCGTCCTGGAAGACAGGGCGGCGCCTTTTGCTGTTTTTGTGCCCGGGAAGGAGCCCGTTCAGCGGATCTGAAAACAGCCCCGGAAAATGACGCAGAAAGTGAATCTCCGGCCGCTTCTGAAGATGTCCGGCAAGAGCCCCCGTGTCTGTCGGCACCGGGCATTCCGGACGCGCTGCGTGTCGGGACCTGCCGCGGGCTGACGGTATCCCTTATCTGCCGTCAGGGTGGCTTGCCGGACCGGGGCGTCCCGGCGCGTAGCTTCCCTCGTTCCACTGCGGTTCCGCAGCGGTGAAGGAGTCCATGCCATAGGCTCTGCGGAACTTCTCCTGGGCCGCGGCGTCGCCAATGAGGTAGATTCTGTCGTGCATGCCGAAGCAGTAGGTGGCGGGCGGGTTTACGTAGACGCGGCCGTCCGGGCAGTGCACGGCCAGAACAGAGCAGGTGGTCCGTGCCCGTATGCCGGATTCCATGAGCGTCTTGCCGGCCAGGGTGCCGTGTATGGTGTAACAGAAGACCACGAGGCGCTCGTTGAGCATGAGCAGGCGGTCAGGAAGGAGTAGGTTCATGATGGTGCTGCTCACCAGGGACGAGAGGGAGAGCACGAC
>ONPA01000110.1 GCA_900319575.1 uncultured Desulfovibrio sp.
AACGAGGACGTTCACGCCGGAATCGCGGAGGTTGAGAGCATGGGCATGGCCCTGGCTGCCGAAGCCGAGAACGGCAACGGTCTTACCTTTGAGGTAGCTGAGATCAGCGTCTTTGTCATAATAGACTTTCATGATGTTTTCCTTTCCACAGAGTAGATTAACTGGTGGCTGAAAGTGTTCATTGAGTGAACAAACAGTCATTTAGTCTCATGGGGCCACACTGTCAACAAAAAATTTTCTTTTCCTTAAAAAAAATTCTGAAGGCCCAGGAGACATGCTCTCCCGTGCCTTCAGAAGCTCCGTGCCGGCCTTCCGCCGGCCTTTGTCTGTCAGCGGCTTCTCCCGCTTCCGCGGGCGGGGCCGTTCAGTTCATTAAAAAGGAAAAAACACAGGGAAAAAATTACGTCTGCAGCGGTCCCTGCTTTTCACGCCGGGGGGGGGGGCAGAGAGCCCGGATTCATTCAGACCCCGGGGGCAGAGGGCGGGACTGGCCCCGGTTTCCGGCGGGCCTACGCCTTTCCCCTGCTCTTCTTCTCTGCGGAGGACATGAGCAGGCAGACGAAAAAGACGCGCACGAGGGAAAGAAAAGCGCCGGTTGTCAGCGCCACCATGACGGTATCGAGAAGAACATCGCCGATTATCTTGCTCTTCAGAACGGCAGCCATCATGGCAATGGCCAGGATAATGCCGGTAATAGCCCAGCGCACGTAGTCCCAGTGGCATTTGACGAAGCGGTGCACGAGTCCTCCGGCGAGTGAGGCCTGCATGCCTCCGGCCTTCACCCTGCGGGCCACAGTGAAGAAGGCGATGAAGGAAAACACCATGCCGGTCAGGAAGCCCCCTATGCAGAGATGGAGCCACGACTCGATGCCGGGGAGCCAGCCAGGCTGAACGAAAAGCATCATGCAGAACACAACGGCAGCCAGCATGGCCGGCTGGAGCGTGTTGATCAGCATTTTTTCGCCGGTATCGTCTTCATCATCGAAAAACTTCATCGTTTTCTCCTGAAAAGGGTAAAAGGGGACTTTTCTCATTTGCGCCTGTTGTGCAGGAGCTTACACTATTTTGCAAGTCCCTGACGTCCCGGAGGCGGAAAATATTTGCGGGAACGGCCGTCCCGGGGGTATCAGATTCCCCCAAACAGGAAGCAGGAGGAAGCCTATGATCGATGCCGAACATCTCTGCAAAAGCTACGGAGACCGCGAAGTGCTGCACGACGTCGGCTTTCACGCGGACCGGGGGGAACTCGTTGCCTGCCTCGGGCCCAACGGCGCAGGCAAAACGACCACCATCCGGATCCTGACAGGCCGCACAGCTCCGGACAGCGGCCGCGTGCTCCTCTCGGGGATAGACATAGCCCGCGATCCCGTTGCGGCCAAGGCTCTGTGCGGTGTGGCGGGCCAGTACCTCAATCTCGACCCCGATCTTACCATCCGCGAGAACCTGGACATACACGGCCGCTTCTTCCGCATGCCGAAAAAGGCGCGCACAGAGGCGGAAGACAGGCTTCTCGCCCTCACCAGGATGACGGATCGCGCGGACACGCCGGTGAAACAGCTCTCCGGAGGCCAGAAGCGGCGCGTGGTGCTGGCACGGGCCCTCATGCATTCCCCGAAAATCCTTTTCCTGGACGAACCCACCGCCGGCCTCGATCCCCAGATACGCCGCACGCTGTGGGGCATCATCAGCAGCATACGCGGAGCCGGCACCACCATTCTCATGACTACCCACTATATTGAAGAGGCGGAGCTTCTGGCAGACCGGGTAATCCTTCTTGATCAGGGACACATCCTGTCCCGGGGCACGCCGAAGGAACTCATACGCCGCACCGGAGCCTGGGCCGTCGACACGCACGGCAGGGACGGCTTCACTACGGAGTGCTTCCCCACGAGGGAGGAGGCCGCGGCCTTTATGGAAGCGGACAAAGAGCGCGCCCTCTCATCGGCAGTGCGGCCGGCGACGCTCGAAGACAGTTATCTCAGGCTGACCGGCCACGGCATCAGGGAGTAAAGCCATGACGAAAATACATCCTTTCACGGGCGCCTGGCCTGTCTTTCTCAGGGGAATGCTCATCCTGCGCAGGCGCATGCCGAAACAGCTCGCCTCCTGGCTTGTCTCCCCCCTGCTCTATTTCACGGCCTTCACCTGCGCCATGGGCGGCGTCACCGTCAACGGACTGCCCTACATCGACTTCCTCGTGCCCGGCCTCGTGGCCATGGCAAGCATGACCCAGGCCTGGGCCATAGCGGTCGATATCAATATCGCCAGGTTTTACTGGCATATGCTCGACGAGTTTATGACCTGCCCGCTTTCCGCTTCGGGCTACGTTGCAGGCGAGACAGCCGCCGGCATCGTCAGAGCCATGGGCGCCAGCGTCATCATCATGATCATCGGAACCCTCGCGGGCGTGCACGTTAACCTTCTCGCCCCGGGGCTCTGGCTGGCCCTCGTGCTCAACGCGTGGTTCTTCTCGGGCCTCGCCATCATGATGGCCATGCTTGTGAAATCCCACGCGGATCAGGCGCTCCTCTCCAACTTCGTCATAACGCCCATGGCCTTTCTCGGCGGCACCTTCTTTCCCCTGGAACGCCTGCCGGAATGGGCCCGGCACCTGCTCGGCGTACTGCCTCTTCCCCACGCCGCAGGCGCCATGCAGGCAGCCGCCGCGGGAAGGCCCGTCGCCTGGTCCGAGCTGGGCATTCTCGCCATTGGCGCCTTCGCCGTCTTCCTTGGCGCCGTCCTCAGCGTGAGCCGCGCCCGCTCCTGAGCGGAGAGGACAGGCCGAACGGAAAAAATACCGGCACTGACAGGGCACGCGCCCTGAACAGGGAACTGCGCACGAAACCGCCGGCGGGAACGGAATCCGTTTCCCTCCGGCTCCTCGGGGCCGGCCGTATGCCCGCCCCAGAGTCAGGAACACGCTTACCCGCGCGCATCACGTCCCAGGAAAAAACGCAGGAAGCCGGGAAGTTTTTTTGCCGGCTTCTGATACCTGTCCGTCAGGAACCAGACACCTTTGTCCCCGGCACGCAGAAGACCGCTTTTCTGGAGCGCCGCACCGGCGAGCCCGATGTCAAACTCAAAGTCAGAGCGCATCCTGCGCCTTTCTAGCGAAACATAATCCCCATTCCCTGAGACAGGTGACTCACTGCCGCAGATCTCAGCAGCGATCTGGGCGGCTGTTCCGCGGCCGCCAAGTCTTTCCAGAGCCCTGAGCGCGCAAATCCTGAGTTCCCGGCCTCTGGGCAGCTCATTAACCGTCATCATGTTTCTTCCTCCCTGCCCCATCCGCCGCCCGGGAGCCGAAGAGGGACGGCTCCCGGGTAATCAGGATGACAGGCAAACCATGCAAAACGGATGTTTCACGGACAGAAGCACTGTATCAGGAGAGGCCAGGCCCCGTGTGCCGGCAGCATGGCAAAACTGTCAAAAAAGCGTGCATTTCAGCTGCTTGTTTAACCACAGACTCATCCGGGAGGCCGCCTTCCGGGAAAAAAGGGCCTGCACAGAAAAAAGCTGTCCGGCCTTGCGGGTAACCGTGTCCGCGTCCGTCAGGTTTTCCTTCTGCAATGTCATGCATTTTTCCATTATTCTTATATCATGCCATGTTATCATAAAATGATAACACACATTATGCCCCTCTTTCTTCCTGTTTTCCCTGCATTTTTTCCTTCCACCGGCGCATTTCGTAACATAATTGTAACATAATACACTCATCTTCTGCCGCAGTAATCTCCGGCTGCATGCCTAGTACGCCCATTCTTTACAAATGAATTGTAATTCTTTATCCAAACAGTAACATTTTATACCCTCCGGAAAACGATTTTTCCGCCCGGTAATCACAGGAGTATTTCATGCCACAGTGCGTTGTCATCGCCGATGACCTGACGGGCGGAAACGCGACAGGCGTCCAGCTGCGCCAGAGCAATTTCACGTCCATGAGCATTCTTACTGAAGACGCCCTGGAAACCGCGGCTCATGCCGATTCCGACTGCGTCATCTACCCCACAAACTCCCGCGCTGTGCCTCCGGAGGAGGCCTACCGCCGCGTGTACAACGCCACGCGGAAACTCATGTCCCCTGACGTCAAGGTTTACTCGAAGCGTGTTGACAGCACGTTGCGCGGCAATCTCGGCGCCGAGACGGACGCCATGCTCGACGCACTGGACGACGGACGCACGGCTCTCGTGGTGCCCACCTTCCCGAGCTCCGGCCGCACCGTGGTCGGCGGTTATCTCCTCGTCAACGGCATGCTCCTGCACAAGACGGACATCGCCATAGACCCGAAGTGCCCGGTCAACGTATCGGGTGTCCGGGAGATCATGGAGAAGCAGACAAAGTACAGGGTGGGATGCGTCACCGTGGACGATCTCATGCACGGCAAGCACAAGCTCGCCGAAACCATGCGCCGCCACGTGGAGAACGGGGAGCGCATCCTCTGCCTTGACGCTGTCACCCAGGAGGATCTTGACCTCATCGCCGACGCCACGCTGACGTCGAAGCTCAGAGTCGTGGCCGTTGATTCCGGCGCCTTCACCGGCGCCCTCGCCCGTAAAGCGCTCGTGCCGGCCGTCCATTACAAAACCCCGCGCATCCTCGTGGTGGTGGGCAGCGTCCACCCCCTGACCGCCCGTCAGGTGGAACAGCTCCGCCTCAGGGAACGCATGGTGGACGAGAACGTGCACACAAGCGAATTTCTGGAATCCCCGGAGCGCCGCGAAAAGGAAATCAGCCGCGTGGTGGACTCCATTGTCACGAGATACGACCTCTTCCCCGTGAATCTGGTGGCCGGTGACGGTCTTGATCCCGAAAAACGCATTGATTTTCCGTTTTACATGAATAAGCTCGGACTCGACGTGGACGGCGTGAGCGAAATCATCAACCAGGCTTTTGCCGAAATCGCGGCGCGCATCTTCGCGAAGGTAAAGGTCTTCCGCGGCATCTACTGCTGCGGCGGCGACATCACTGTCGCCGTATGCGGAAGGGCCGGCGCCCAGGGCATCAGCCTTCAGGACGAGGTGCTGCCCCTCGCTGCCTACGGCCGCATTATGGGCGGAAGCATGGACGGCTGCCACATCGTCACCAAGGGCGGCAGCCAGGGTGGTCCCGACGCGCTCGTCGAGTGCGTCAACTATCTGAAAAAACGTCTCTCTGTATAAGGAGCAGAAAATATGAGCAGGAAAGCGCTTATCGCAGTTCCCATGGGCGATCCCGCCGGCGTGGGACCGGAAATCACGGCCAAAACCCTGTGTTCGGACGAGGCCCTCGAGTCCGCTGACGTGGTCGTCATCGGCGACGGCAAAATCATGCAGAAGGCCATCGAAATCACGGGTTCCCCCCTCACCATCATACGCATCTCCAAACCCGCCGAAGGCGACTACAGCCGCGGCGTGCTCAACCTCATCGACCTCGACAACGTCGACATGGGGAAATTCGCGTACGGCAAAGTCAGCGGCATGTGCGGCAGGGCGGCCTACGACTACATCGCCAAATCCATTGAGCTCGCCAACGCCCGCGAAGTGGACGCCGTGGCCACGACGCCCATCAACAAGCAGTCCCTGCATGAGGGCGGCGTGCCCTTCATCGGCCACACCGAAATTTTCGGCAAGCTGACCAACACGCCCGATCCCCTCACCATGTTCGAGACCAGGGGCCTGCGCGTCTTCTTCCTGACCCGCCACGTCTCCATTCTGGAGATGCTCGGCATGATTAAGAAGGACCGCATCAAGGATTACGTGCGCCGCTGCACCGAAGCCCTGCGCCGTCTCGGCGTCGAGGGCGGCACCATGGCCGTGGCCGGCCTCAACCCGCATTCCGGCGAGCGCGGCCTCTTCGGCTGGGAGGAAGTCAATGTCATCGGCCCCGCCTGCGAGGAAATGAAGGCCGAAGGCTACGATGTCGTGGGCCCCGTCCCCGCGGACTCCGTCTTCCATCTCGCCAAAATCGGCAAGTTCAACAGCGTCCTTTCTCTCTACCACGACCAGGGACACATCGCGACCAAGACCCTGGACTTCGAGCGCACCATTTCCGTCACCAACGGCATGCCCATTCTGCGCACGTCCGTCGATCACGGTACGGCCTTTGATATCGCCGGCACGGGCAAAGCCAGCGCCATCAGCATGATTGAGGCTGTCCGTCTGGCGGCCAAATACGCTCCCTCCTTCATCAAAGGATAGGCAGGGCGTTTCCAGAGCAAACAGGCGGGCGCTTCCCCGCTTTCAGCCACAGGGAAGAAACTCACCCGTTCAATAAAGGAGAGGGTTTATGATTGAAAACCTCAGTGGCAACCAGATGCTGCTCGGCCTCATCATCGGCCTGGCGGTTCTGATTTTCCTGGTGCTGAAGACCAAAATCCACGCTTTCGTGGCTTTGATCATCGCCACCGTCGTCATCGGCGTTATCGGCGGCATGCCCCTCGTCAAGGAAACGTTCCCTGACGGCAAGAGCCTCGGCATCATTATGTCCATCACCAAGGGCTTCGGCGGAACGCTGTCCGGCATAGGCATCATCATCGGCTTCGGCGTCATCCTCGGCAAGATTTTCGAAATCTCCGGCGCCGCCCAGCGCATGGCAATCACCTTCCTCAACCTCTTCGGCAAGAAGCGCGAGGAAGAAGCCATGGCCATTACCGGCTTCTTCGTCTCCATCCCGATTTTCTGTGACTCCGGCTTCATCGTCGTGTCCCCGATCGCCAAGGCCATCGCCCGCACCGTGAAGAAGTCCGTCATCGGCATCGGCGCTGCCCTCGCCGGCGGCCTCGTCATCACGCACTCCATGGTGCCGCCGACGCCCGGTCCTCTCGGCGTCGCCGGCATCTTCAATGTTGACGTGGGACAGTTCATCCTCATCGGCATCTGCATGGCCATTCCCATGGCCATCGCCGTCATCCTGTACGCGAAGGGCTACCTCCGTCACAAGATGCCCTTCATCAACGATGAGGACGGAAGCCTGATTTCCATCAAGGAATCCGACTACAATCCCAACGCTGTCATCAGCCTCGAGGAAAAGGATCTGCCCGGCGTTTTCACCTCCTTCGCCCCGCTCGTCCTCCCCATCATCCTTATTCTGATCAACACCGTTCTTTCCGCCCTCAAGCTGAAGACCGGTTTCTACGGCGTCCTGATCTTCCTCGGCCAGCCCATCATCGCCGTGGGCCTCGGCCTGCTCCTCGCTATCGTGACCCAGCTTAAGAACGTCGACCGTGAAACCGCCCTCAGGGAAATGGAAAAGGGCATGGAACAGGCAGGCATCATCCTGCTCGTCACCGGTGGCGGCGGCGCCCTCGGCCAGATCATCAAGGACTCCGGCCTCGGCACCTACATCGCCCAGGGCATGGCTCACGCCAATATCCCGCTCATCCTCCTGCCCTTCCTGATCTCCACGGGCGTCCGGTTCATCCAGGGCTCCGGTACGGTGGCCATGATCACGGCCGCCGGCATCACCGCCCCCATTCTGGCCGCTGCCGGAACGGTGAACCCCATTGTCGGCGCTTTCGCCTGCTGCGGCGGTTCCCTGTTCTTCAGCTACTTCAACGATTCCTTCTTCTGGGTCGTTAACCGTCTGCTCGGCGTAACCCAGACAAAGGACCAGTTCAGGACATGGTCCTACACGACCACCATCGCCTGGGCTGTCGCCGGCGCTGAAGTGCTCATCATGAACCTCTTCATGTAAAAAGCACTCTTCTGCAGAAACAGAGCCCCCGCTTCCGGAAGGAAACGGGGGC
>ONPA01000123.1 GCA_900319575.1 uncultured Desulfovibrio sp.
GATATACAGACGGAGAACTTATATCAATATAGCTGGATATAATGATTTTTCCAGTGCGGCATGGCCTCCCGCGGGAGCGCCGGCCGGAAGACAAACTTCAGCGCGTATCCATGGAGGAAACGCATCATGCAGACCAAAGGCACCTATTATTTTACCTCTGAGTCCGTCACCGAAGGTCATCCCGATAAAGTCGCCGACCAGATTTCCGACGCCGTCCTCGACACTCTTCTTGAGCAGGATCCTGACGCGCATGTGGCCTGTGAAACGCTCGTGACCACGGGCATGGCGCTCATTTGCGGTGAAATCACCACCAAGGGATACGCTGATCTGCCAACCGTAGTCCGCAGCACCATCCGCAATATCGGTTACGACAATTCCGAAATGGGCTTTGACTGGCGCACCTGCGCTGTCATCTCCACCATCGACCATCAGTCCCCTGACATCGCCCAGGGCGTCAACCGCGAGAAGCCCGAGGATCAGGGTGCCGGCGACCAGGGCATGATGTTCGGCTACGCCTGCGACGAGACCGCCACGCTGATGCCTGCTCCCATCTACTGGGCCCATCAGCTCTCCATGCGTCTCGCCAAAGTGCGCAAAGAAGGCATCGTTGATTTCTTCCGCCCCGACGGCAAGACCCAGGTCTCCTTCCAGTATCAGGACGGCCGCCCCGTGCGCATCAACAACGTGGTCGTGTCCACCCAGCATGCCGAGAGCGCGTCCCAGGCCGACATCATCGAGGCCGTGAAGAGCCAGGTCATCCGCCCTGTGCTCGAACCCTCCGGCTTCTTCGATGAAAAGAACTGCGACATCTTCATCAATACCACCGGACGTTTTGTCGTGGGCGGCCCCATGGGCGACAGCGGCCTCACCGGACGCAAGATTATCCAGGACACCTACGGCGGCACCGGCCATCACGGTGGCGGCGCCTTCTCCGGCAAGGATCCCTCCAAGGTTGACCGCTCGGCAGCGTACATGGGCCGCTACATTGCCAAGAACGTTGTGGCTGCCGGCCTCGCAAAGGTCTGTGAAGTCCAGATCGCTTACAGCATCGGCGTCGCCGAGCCCGTAAGCGTGCTTGTCACCTCCCAGGGCACAGGCGAATATCCTGATGAGGTTCTGACTCAGGCCGTGCGCGATGTCTTCGATCTGCGCCCGTATTTCATCACGAAGCGCCTCGATCTCAAACGCCCCATCTACTCCAAGACTTCCTGCTACGGGCACTTCGGCCGCGAACTTCCCGAGTTCACCTGGGAAAAGAAGGACGCCGTGAACGACCTGCTCACCGCGGTTCAGAAGCACTAGCCGGGGGAGCGCATGGCCATTTACGTTTCCGGTTCCCTGGCCTTTGACCGCATCATGACCTTCCATGGGAACTTCCAGGATCACGTCCTCATGGACAAGCTGCATATGCTTAATATCAGCTTCATGGTGGACAGCATGAACGAGCGCAGAGGCGGCTGTGCCGGCAACATTGCCTACACGCTGGCCCTCCTCGGAGAGCACCCTGTGGTCGTGGCCGCTGCCGGCAAAGACTTCGGCGGCTACCTCGCCCATATGAAGGAAGTGGGCGTCGCGACAGAGGGTATCCGTATCGTGAACGATCAGTTCACGGCCCTCTGCTACATTACCACAGACCTTAAGGGCAACCAGATCACCGGCTTTTTCCCCGGCGCCCTGGCCGAACCCTGTTCCTACAGCTTCCCCTTTATCTGTTCCGGTGATCTCGCCATCGTCTCTCCAGGTAACATGGACGACATGGCCCGTCTGCCTGACCTCTACAGAGAGAAGGGCGTGCGCTTCATCTTTGATCCCGGGCAGCAGCTGCCCGTGTTCACCGATCAGGCGCTCATCCGGGGCGTGCAGGGATCCCTTGCCTATGTCTGCAACGACTACGAGCTGGGCATGACCTGCAAGAAGCTCGGCATCAGTGATACCGACATGTTCAGGTACACTGAGTGGCTCATCACCACCGAAGGTGAGAAGGGCTCCCGCGTGCGCGGCCGTGACGGCACGGATGTGCAGATTCCTGCCGCTCCCTGCAGCCGCGTCGCCGATCCCACCGGCGCAGGCGACTCGCACCGTGCCGGACTGCTCCTCGGTCTGAGCAGGGGCCTTTCTGTTCCCGAGGCCGCGAAACTCGGTTCCGTGTCCGCAAGCTACGCCATCGAACAGATGGGCACGCAGGAACACACTTTCACAAGGGAAGACTTTAAGCAGCGTTACGAGGCCGCCTACGGTCCCATGCCCATTGAGCTGTGAGGAAAGGTTTTCTGAGTTTTAACCGGTTTTCTGTTGACAGGACGGGTCTGATAGCGTAAACAACTGACCCACGCGCATTGGGCTATCGTTCAATTGGCAGGACACCGGATTCTGGCTCCGATAATCAAAGTTCGAGTCTTTGTAGCCCAGCCACGTATTGCGTCCCCATCGTCTAGTCGGCCCAGGACACCGGCCTTTCACGCCGTCAACGGCGGTTCAAATCCGCCTGGGGACGCCAAAATAAGGTACAATAAAGGATATCAATGTGCAAAACACATTGGTATCCTTTCTTTTTTTGTGTCAACAGGATTTCCCGTCGTCCACGTTTGTCCGGTTGCATCCAATTCTTGCAGGGGTATATCCGAGGGTAGATCCATGCTATGCAAAAGCGTGATATCCTCACGGATAACAGGGCTGTATTGCTGTATTTTTTGTCCTGAGAGGTATCGAAACATC
>ONPA01000221.1 GCA_900319575.1 uncultured Desulfovibrio sp.
CAAGGATGGTGTTTTCATGCACAAAAGTGCGGTTCTGGCGGCGTCTGCCGCTCTGGGGCTGGCGTTCACATACGCCGGCAGTGTCTATTCTGCCCCTTCCATTTACCCCGTTGATACGGCGAGATTTCTCGCCGGTTCCCGTTTTGATTTCAAGGTAGAATTCGACGGAAAGGTGAATGAGAAAGACGTCAGAGTTCTCATTAACGGCAAGCCCGCGGAAAGCGTTCTGGGCGGAAAGCCGGGGTTTGTGTCCGAAGAATCCGGAGTCGGGGCCTCCGCCATCCTGCTGCGCGGCGCGCATCTTGCCCCCGGAAAGTATACCGTGACGGCTGAAGCGCCTGATGGCAGGGCTGAAGCGAAATGGGATGTCTATGGCACTGCCGGCAAACCCCGCGCCAGGAGCGTCATTCTCCTTATCGCTGATGGTCTGAGCGTCGGGCACCGTACTGCTGCCCGTCTGCTTTCGAAGGGCGTGACCAACGGCAAGTACAATGGGGCCCTGGCCATGGACGATATGCCTCATATGGCGCTTCTGGGTACCTGCAGCGTGGATTCCATTGCCGCCGACTCAGCCAACACCGCTTCCGCCTACATGACGGGCCATAAGTCGAGCGTTAACGCGCTCGGCGTGTACTGTGACCGCACGAAAGATCCCTTCGATGATCCCCGCCAGGAAAATATTACTGAAATTCTGCGCCGTGTCGGTAAGCGCTCCGTAGGTGTGGTGACCGATGCCGAAATCGAAGACGCCACTCCCGCCGCCGTGTATGGTCACACGCGCCGCCGCGCCGAGAAGGCCGCCCTTGTGGAGCAGCTTTACAATCTGAAGCCCGAGGTCATCCTCGGCGGCGGTTCTGCCTATTTTATGCCCAAATCCACGCCCGGTTCAAAGAGAAAGGATGACAAGGACTTCATCAGGGAGTTCAGGGACAGCGGCTATACCGTGGTCAGCACGAAGGCGGAGCTCAGAGACGCCCTCACCAAAAAAACAGGCCGTCTCCTTGGTCTCTTCCACACTGGCAACATGGACGGACACCTTGACCGCGCAATTCTCAAGAAGAACACGGTGTCCCGTTTTCCCGATCAGCCTGATCTGACCGATTCCATGGAAGCCGCCCTGAGCGTCCTCTCCCAAAACCCCAACGGCTTCTTCCTCATGGTTGAGGCAGGTCTCGTGGACAAGTTCAGCCATCCGCTGGACTGGGAACGGGCCGTGTACGACACAATCATGTTTGACCATGTGGTCGCCCAGGCCAAGAAATACTGTGAAAAGCACCCTGATACGCTGCTCATCGTAACCGGAGACCATACGCACACCATCAGCGTCATCGGTACCGTGGACGACACGAAGCCCGGAGATGACATGCGTGACAAGGTCGGTGTGTACCAGCATGCCGGATACCCCAACTATAAGGATGCTGATGGCGACGGCTACCCGGATACCCCTGATGTTTCGAAGCGTCTCGCCGTCTTTTTTGGCGCCTTCCCGGATTATTACGAGACCTTCCGTCCCCATATGGAAGGTACCAATGTTCCGGCCATCAAGGATGAAAACGGTCGTTACGTGGCCAATCAGGCTTACAAGGACGTGCCAGGCGCCATCCTGCGCGTGGGGAATCTGCCGCACAACGAGTCCCAGGGCGTGCATTCCATCGATGACCTGGTCGTTACCGCCCAGGGGCCGAATTCCGAAGCCTTCCACGGATTCATGAACAGCACCGAGGTGTTCAGGATCATTGCCGAGGCCATGAACCTCGGTTCAAAGTAACATTCACATATGCATAAAACAGCAGGCGCCACCGGAAATCTGCGGTTTCCGTAGCGCCTGCTCTGTATCATAAGGGGCTCTCTGTGTTCTGCCATATATCGCTCCGTTTCTTTTTTCTGCTGCCAAGTGTCATCAGTCTTGTCCTGCCAGACCTGCCCTGTGCAGCGAAGGACAGCGGACTGCCTGAACTCAGATTTGACGAGCTGTACACCGGCGGTCCGCTCGGACTCTCCTTCACCGCGAAAGTGAAGGAACTTGCAGGTAAGCGCGTCCGCTTCGACGGCTTCATGGCGCCTCCGCTCAAGGCTGAAGCCAAATTCTTCGTGCTCACGCGCGAACCCGTATCCCTGTGCCCCTTCTGCTCGTCCGATGCGGACTGGCCGGACAATATTATCGTCGTGTTTCTTAAGGAAAAGCAGCGCTTTGTGCAGCACAATACCGGGATCACGGTCACGGGCGTTCTTGAAACCGGTTCACAGGTGGATGAGGAAACGGGATTTGTGAGCCAGCTCAGGCTGCGTGACGCTGAATTTCACATGAGCGGAGAATAGCCATGGGGGAGGATCTGCGTCTTGAGGGTGTCAGTGTGGATTTCGCCGGAGAGCCGGGGAGCGGAAAACAGAAGCGCCGTGTCCTCGATATTCCCGAATTTTCCCTGGAAGCTGGAGATATGGCTGTTCTCGAAGGACCGTCCGGAACAGGGAAAACGACATTTCTCCGTCTCGTCAGCGGAATCCTGCTGCCGGATAAGGGGAGCGTGCGCTGGAACGGACTCGATATAGGAAGCCTGCCGGCCGCCGGAAGGGACGCCTGGCGCGGCAGACACATCGGCTGGATTTATCAGGATTTCTGCCTTTTCGATTCTCTGAACGCCCTCGACAACGTGCTCCTTCCGTGGACTTTCACCCATTTCAGGGTTCCGGGGAAACTGCGTGCCAGGGCAGAGGAACTCCTTGGCCTCCTCGGCGTGCGTCCACGGGCTGATGTGCGCCGCCTGTCACGCGGGGAAAAGCAGCGCGTAGCCGCAGCCCGCGCCGTGCTGCGCCGTCCGGGCATTCTGCTGGCCGATGAGCCTACGGGGAGCCTCGACAGGGAAAGTGCGGGCATGGTTATGGATCTTCTTCTGGATCTTGCCCGTGAGCTCAGGGCGACATTTCTCTGCGTGACGCACGACCCCGCCATCGCGGGAAGGTTTTCGCTGCGTCTCTACCTTGATGACGGGCATCTCAGCGTCTCCGGAGGGAAGGGAGCGGAGAAAGGAGCCGGCATATGAATCCTTTGCGCCTTGTTTTCGCGGAAGCCAGGAAAGGGATGTGGAGTCTCCTGGCGCTCGCGCTCCTCCTGGGCCTCTCCATCGGTTCCGGCGTGTGCATAACAAGCGTTGAGAAGGCCGTGCGCGCCGGCGCGGCCAGGGCGGGAGATGATTTTGATCTGATCATCGGCGCTCAGGGAAGCGCCACGGATCTGGTTCTCTCAGACGTCTATCTGCGTGAAAATACACTGAAACTCATTCCCGGCGATATCCTCGGCGGGATTCGGAGAAGTAAAGGGACGGCCTGGGCTGCGCCCCTCGCTTTCGGAGACCGCTGGGGCCGCTATCCCGTGGTCGGCACTTCTGCCGATCTGGTAACGCTTGGCGGAAAGCGCGGCGTTGCGGAAGGGCGGCTCTTCACCCGTCCGGGTGAAGCCGTGGTCGGTGCGTCCGTTCCGAGCCATATCGGGGAACATATCACGCCGCAGCACGGACACAGCAGGGGCGGGCACGAGTCCCATTCGTTCACTGTTGTGGGCCGCCTTCAGGCTCTTGGAAGCGCGTGGGACAAGGCTGTTCTCGTGCCCGTGGAGACGCTCTGGATTTTGCACGGTCTCCTGCCTCATGAAGATATGGAGAAACCGGCGGGTGCCGTTCTGAACGAGGGCAGACAGCTCCCCGGCATCGCCTGCGTGGTTGTAAAACCTGTTGGTGTAGCTGACGCCTACAGGCTGCGTTCTTTCTGGTCGCAGAAAAGCGTCGTTGATGGAGCAGGCCGCGCTGTTCCCCTGCAGGGCGTGTTCACGGGTGAGGTTCTGACGTCGCTCTTTTCTGATCTCGGAGGCGTACGTGATCTGCTTTTTCTCATGGCCATCATTTCCGAAGGCATAGCCCTGGCCGGCGTGGTGCTTGTGTCCGTAACCGGCGTTCAGGCGAGGCGCCCGCTTCTCATGCGTCTGCGCGTGCTTGGCGCAGGCCCGGGCTATCTTCTTCTGACCGTCTGGTGCCTGACGTCCCTGGGGGTGGTTCTGGGCTGTCTTTTTGCCCTTGCTTTTGGCTGGGGCGGAGCCCTTGGCTGCGCGCGGTATCTGGCCGGGCGCACGGACATACTGATTCCCGTGACCATTGGCAGAGAGGAACTGCTGCTGATCCTGGTCTCCTTCGGCGCTGGGCTCGTGGCTGCTATTCTGCCGGCGCTGGCTGCCTACCGTACAAAATGAGAATTTTTTGGACAGACGGACATACGGGGGATACACTGAAAGGAGGATGAGAAAAGGGCCTCCGGCCCGCAAGG
>ONPA01000128.1 GCA_900319575.1 uncultured Desulfovibrio sp.
ACGCCGATGGCCAGCGTGGCGGCGCAGAGGAAAAGAATGGCGAAAAAGAACTGACGGCAGGTAATGAGCCCGGCCTGAATCACTCCGGTTCCGCCAATGCTGTCTTCCTGATCATCGACACCGAGCACATGATCAAAGAGATCATTGGCAAAGTTGGCTATGGTAAGACCGAGGAAACAGCCGAAAAGCAGCACGCCAAACCGAAGCCACATGGCCGCGGTCAGCCCTCCGTTCACGCGATAGACAAATGCCATTGCCAGGGCAACAGGAATCGCTGCGGTAATCAGGAAAGGCGGCCTGCAGGCCCGCCACCAGGCCTTTACGCAGGCGGCAGCCGACGGTTTTTCCATCCCTTCCGGGCGGCCAGCCAGCGTCCTGGACATGATTTCAGATGCGGTCATTCGAAACTCCATTACTACGCAAAACGGCCCGCCCCTGAGACAGAGGCGGACCGGCTCAAAAACAATGCAGCACGGTTAGGACGGAAAATCCTGGTTCCAGTCGAAAGGAATGAATCCGGATTCCGGCGCGTCATACGGACATTTCTTTCCCTCATTCGGGTCATGGGGAATGTCCGCCGCGTTGCAGATGATGGCCGGCTTTCCCCCCAGAGCCGTAAAACCGTACCATACGCCGCAGGGGATGCGCAGCAGGGCATAGGTTCCGCTGCGCCCGAGACGGAGAGTCTTAAGAACCCCGCGCGAGGGTGAACCTTCCCTGTCGTCATAAAGAACAATGCCCAGAAGCCCGTCAGGGACGGCGAAATACTGGGTCTGCCTTGTGTGCCTTTTCCAGGCCTTGACGCAGCCGGGGAGGACTTCAGAGAAATACACCTCACCGATTTTCAGGAAACCGGATCCCCGGGTCCCGGCGGGAAGGCCGGGCTGCAGGGGAAATACGGGACGCAGCATGTGCATGACCGCTCCGCCAGGCGTGTCAATCACCCTGAGGGGCAGGATGAAAGCGCCGTCTATCCCCAGGCTGACGGCTTCTTCTTCGGTATCCCCCATTATTTCACCCAGATCTGGCCGCGGCCTTCGGCAGCCTCGGCATACGCGCGAATCTGTCCAAGCGTAAAATCAAGCATTGATGATTCTTTTCCGCCCCCGCGGTAATAGCGGGAATACCATTCCGCCGTGTACCGGATGGTCTCATCAAAAGTCAGCGTGGCTTTCCAGCCGAGATAAGCCAGGGACTTGTCACAGCACAGCTTGAGAAGCGTGCATTCCTTTCTGCCGGCTTGGCCGTTGAGATCCATCTCGCTGGTAAAACCGGGCCAATAGACGGAAAGCGCCTTCACAACCTCAGCCACTGAATTGTTCACATCCGCGGCAGGGCCGAAATTATAGGCTTCTCCGGAAAGGGGGAACGGACGCTGGGCCTTTTCAGGGCCCATGAGCAGAAGCGCGCCGAGCCAGAGATACCCTGAAAGGGGTTCGAGGACGAGCTGCCAGGGCCTTGTGGCGTGGGGGCTCCGGATCTGCACAGGACGGTTCGCGGCCCAGGCACGGGCACAGTCCGGGACGATACGGTCGAGGGCCCAGTCACCGCCGCCGATGACATTGCCCGCACGCACGGTGGCACAGGCGGGACCATTCCGGAAGAAACTCCGGAAATAGGAATGAGCCACGATTTCGGCACAGCCCTTGGACGCGGAATAGGGATCATAGCCGCCGAGATGATCCGTCTCGCGGTAGCCCCAAACCTGCTCATCATTGCGGTAGCACTTGTCCGAAGTGATCATGACCACGGCGCCAACCGAAGGACACGCGCGTACGGCCTCAAGCACGTTCATGGTGCCCATGACATTGGACTCGAAGGTCAGCACGGGCTCATCATAGGACTTGCGGACCAGAGCCTGGGCAGCGAGGTGGAACACCACATCGGGTTTGAATTCCTTCATGGCCCTGATCAGCGCATCACGGTCCCTGATGTCACCCTGCACCTGACGGATATGCTCACCGAGGTGCATAGCCTCGATATGAGAAGGCTGCGTCGGGATATCGCAGGAATAGCCCATTACCTCGGCGCCGAGGCTGGTCAGCCAGGCGCAGATCCAGGATCCCTTGAATCCGGTATGCCCCGTCACAAAGACGCGGCGTCCCTGATACATATTGCGGAACATGCTCTCTCCTCTCTATGCCCAGAAGGCCTTGCCGTCTTTCCAGAGTTCGTTGAGCGTAATGGAATCACGCAGCGTGTCCATGCACTGCCACTGGCCGGGATGCGGATACATGGAAAGCTGGCCGTCGGCAGCCAGGCGCTGCAGAGGCTCCTTCTCAAGATCGCAGGACTCGTCCTCGCTGAGATAATCCAGGAACTCGCGCTTGAACACGAAGAAGCCGCAGTTGATATACTCGTTGAGCACGGGCTTCTCTTCCCAGGAAAGAATCTGGCCGTTATTGTCCGTGCGCACGGCTCCGAAACGGCAGGGCATGCGTACCCCTGTGAACGTGCCGATTTTCCCGGAATCGATGTGGAACCGGACGAGTTTATCGATGTCGATATCCGACACGCCGTCTCCGTAGGTGACCATGAAGCGATCGGTATCGATGTACTTCGCCACGCGTTTGAGGCGGCCGCCCTTGAGCGTTTCCTGCCCCGTGTCGCAGAGTGTCACGCGCCAGTCTTCGATCTCCCCGGGATGGGAGGTAATGTCCCCGCTCTTCAGATCAACGGTATAATCCGTGTGCTGGATGTAGTAATCGTGAAAGTACTGCTTAATCACCTCGCCCTTGTAGCCGAGGGGCAGAATAAAGTCCTTGTAGCCAAAGCGGTCATAAATTTTCATGATGTGCCAGAGAATCGGGCGTCCGCCGATTTCAACCATCGGTTTCGGTTTGACCGCGGTTTCCTCGCGCAGTCTCGTGCCCTTGCCGCCGCACATGATGATTACTTTCATGGGAATCATGGAGAACCTCCAGTTGACAGGATCCGGCCTCCGGCCGGCTCCGTAAATTTTACTTCTCGGTGCCGGGGCAGGCGCGTTTTCCGCTCCGTTCCTCACGGCCGGCCTCGCCCCTGAGGCCCTGGATGATGGCACCTATGGCCGTTCCAAGAAAAATCATGGCCAGGGAAAGCCACCAGTTGCGGTAAAAGTCGTGCCCGAAGACGCCATTCAGTATCCAGCCCACATAGCCCATAAAGAAAAGCCCAGTGAGCTGCCAGTACATAGCGCTCGAACCGGGAGCGTCGCCATCTTCCGCGTAGCGTCCCTTCCTGACAGCGGCAAGACGCGGCAGCAGGATGCGCATGCCCCAGATAACCATGCCGAAGAGGAAGATCAGGCCGAGAGCCGTGCCCACGATGCCATGCGAACAGAGCAGATCAAGGAAGATATCGTGGGGATGGGTGATGGTGATTTCATCGCGTTCGGGGGCCAGTCCCAGCGCGCGGAAGGCACTGTTATACTGCCAGATTCCGGCGCCCATAATGGGATGGGCCCTGAAAACAGCCCAGGCCAGCTGCCACAGGCTCCAGCGCCCGTCAACCATGACGGTCTGCATATCCATGCGCGTGGGATCTATCTGCAGACCATAAAAAACGCCTGCCACGAGAAGCGGCACAAGAATACCGGCCCAGGACAAGCCCTGACGCGAGATGAGAAACCACAGGAACAGGGCGCCTGCCAGGGCGAGCATGCCCGCCCTGGCCGCGGCCCCCACGAACAGAAAATAGGCAGGCCAGAAAACAGCGCAGTAAAGCAGAACTGACCGAAGGAACGAGAAACGCCTGCGGCACATGTACCAGAAGCCGAATGCTGGAATAAGCATGAGGGACACGTAGTTGCCGACCCAGTAATCATCGAGGGACGAGGTCAGACGGCCGAAATGCAGCGGGTAGCCCATGATAAAGTCATAGCCGGTAAACCACTGCCAGACCCCGTCTATGCCCTCCCAGAAGAGGGCCACGACACAGGCAGCGACAAGGCGCTTCAGATCGCGCGTTCTGTGCACGCATTCCATGGCGATGAAGGGCAGGATATAGGCCTTGTTCAGCCCGATGCAGGCGTGCATCAGGGAATCCATGGGATTGATGGAAAAAACCACTCCGAGCACGATCATCAGGAAAAAACACCCGAAAAGGGGCAGCACCGGCAGATGACGCAGCACGCTTTCGTGCCACCTGTACCGGTAATACAGCAGAAGAAAAATAAAATTGATGCAGGGCATGACTTCCCGGAAACCGTACCCCAGAGGGAAAAAGGCAATGTGCAGCCAGAAGCTCACAAAGAGCAGGCTGTGCCAGAATTCACCGGGGTCGGTCCTGTGGAGTTCGCGCCAGGAGGCCCATCCGGCCTTCAGCGATATGGGAGTACCCTTGTTTTCTGCCATATTTTCTTTCCTGCACAGCCCCGCGTACGAAAATTTTGGATTGCGTATTTTAATCGAACACCGATGTCAATACAATACGCCGGGGATGCATTCCGCCGCCAAAACCCGTTCCCAGCCTTGACGCAAAGGCTCCAAAAAGAATAATTGTTCACAACTATACCTTTGCAAGGAGGACCATCATGCTCAGGAAAATTCTTCTTTCGCTTCTCGTCCTTTCGTTCTTCGTGACGGGGACCGAATCCAGGGCTGAAAAATACGTGGTCGCCACAGACTGCACCTTTCCGCCCATGGAATACCTGGATGACCAGAAACAGCCTGTCGGGTTTGATCCGGCCATCATCAAGGAAATCGCCAAGGCATCAGGGTTCGAAGTTGACGTGCAGAACATCGCATGGGACGGCATCTTCGCCGGTGTAGCAGCAGGCAAGTACGAAATCGTCGCCTCGGGCGTGAGCATCACGCCTGAACGCCAGAAAGCCTTCGATCTCAGCGATCCCTACTACGATGTCTATCCGACCATTATCACCATGGCCGGCTCCTCCATCAAGAAGCCTTCTGATCTGAACGGCAAGAAGGTCGGCGGCCAGATCGGCAACAGTTCCCTCATCGCCCTGCAGAAGGCCAATACCGGCTGCACCATCCGCGAGTACGATGACGTAGGCCTGGCCATCGAAGACATGGTCAAGGGCCGCATTGATGCCACCTGCCTCGACTCCCCCGTCGCCCTTTACTACATGAACAAGAAAAAGGAATACGCCAACAAGCTCCAGGTCGCCATGACCATTGGTGAGCCCGAGCACTACGGCTTTGTGGTCAAGAAGGGCAACAAGGAGCTGCTTGCCAAGCTCAACAAGGGCATCCAGCTCGTCAAGCAGAACGGTGCCTACGACCGTCTGCTCAAGGAATACATGGGCGGCAAGTAGCCAGGCCCGTTTTTCCTGAAAACGTTTTTTAATGGGGGCCGCCGTACGGCCCCCACAGGAATTTCTCAGATGGAAGAAGAAGAGAAAGAAGAATCTGGAAGCAAGGGCAATATAGTCCTTGTCACCGAAGGTCCCGCCATCCCCAATCCCTGGGGCAAGAGGCTCGTCTCGGCGTGGTCCATTTCACTTGTGGGCGCCATTGTCACGCTCGTCACCCTGTGCACGGTCTGGCCGGATCCATATCTTGACGTGCTCAAGTTCCTTCCGGACGGCATAGGCGTGACCTTTGAGGTTACGGCCCTGGCCATCTGCTGTGCCGTCCCCCTGGGGCTGATCACCGGACTCGGACGAGTGGCAAGAAACCCAGTCATCAATCTCGCTGCGTCCACCTACGTGGAAATCATCCGCGGCATTCCGCTTCTGGTACAGATTTTCTACATTTATTACGCCCTCTCCAAATTCCTTCAGGTTTCCAGCCTGACGAGCGCCGTCGTGGCCATCAGCTTCTGCTACGGCGCCTATATGGGTGAGGTCTTCCGCGCCGGCATCATGGCCATCCCAAAAGGACAGACCGAAGCTGCGCGTTCCCTTGGCTTCAACCGTTTCCAGACCATGTTCTACGTCGTCCTTCCCCAGGCCTGGCGCACCATTCTTCCGCCTGTCGGCAATGAATGCATCGCCATGCTCAAAGATACGTCCCTCGTTTCCGTCATGGCCATGCCCGACCTGATGCAGCGCGGCCGCAGCTTTGCGGCCAAGACCTACCTGTACTTCGAAACATACACCATCGTCGCGCTCATCTACCTCATCATCACGCTTATTCTCTCCAAGTGCGTGTCCATCATGGAACACAAGCTCAACTATTACGACAGGAAGAAGTAACATGGCTGAAACTGTAGACAGCGCACAGGCTGAAAACGACGGCAGAGAGCCTGTTATTCAAATCTCACACGTCTGGAAATTCTTCGGCGCGCTTCCGGCCCTTCAGGATGTCAGCCTCACGGTCATGCCGGGAGAAAGGGTTGTCATCATCGGCCCCTCCGGATCGGGAAAATCCACGCTGCTGCGGTCCATTAACCGTCTTGAAAAAGTCGACCGTGGTTCCGTCATCGTCGAGGATCAGGACATCACCACCTGCCGCGACCGCGAATTGAACAAGCTCCGTCAGCGGCTCGGCATGGTTTTCCAGCAGTTCAATCTGTTCCCTCACAAGACTGTCCTGAAGAACCTGACCATGGCTCCCATCAAACTCCTTGGTCTCAAACGCGAGGAAGCCGAACACAGGGCCCTCGACCTGCTCAAGAAGGTCGGCATCAGCGACAAGGCGAACGTATACCCGAGCATGCTTTCCGGCGGCCAGCAGCAGCGTGTTGCCATAGCGCGCGCCCTTGCCATGCAGCCGAATATCATGCTCTTTGACGAACCCACGTCGGCCCTCGACCCTGAAATGGTCGGTGAAGTCCTTGATGTTATGGTCAAACTCGCCGAAGACGGCATGACCATGTGCTGCGTGACCCACGAAATGGGCTTCGCCCGCACCGTGGCTGACCGCGTTATCTTCATGGATCACGGGCAGATTCTCGAACAGGGGAGGCCGGATGTCATGTTTGATGCTCAGGCTACACATCATCCCCGCCTGAAGCAGTTTCTCGAACAGATACTCTGATGCTGAACACTTCATCCGATTATCAAGGCGTCTCCGGGGCCATCCCCCGGGGGCGCCTTGCTGTTGCCGTATCCGGCGGCGTGGACAGTCTGTGCGCCCTCATACTGTGCAGAAAAAGTGGACGCGATGTCATTGCCGTACACGCCCTCTTCAGCGGAACGGAAGAGGAACACGCAGAGGCCATCGGCGGACTGACTGAAAACTGCCGTATACTGGGCGTGCCTTTCCGGGTTCTGGATCTGCGCGCTGAATTCCAGGCCAGCGTCATCTCCTATTTCGCTTCCGCCTACAGCCGGGGGCTCACGCCCAACCCCTGCGCTGTCTGCAACCGCACCATGAAATTCGGCGCCCTCCTCGAAAACGCTCTCGGCCTTGGCGCGGACCGTCTTGTTACAGGCCATTACGCAGCTCTGAGCACCGGTCCTGCGCCAGCTTCGGAGGATGCCCCCATGCTCTGCAGAGCGGCGGACGCACACAAGGATCAGTCCTATTTTCTGAGCCTCGTGCCCAGGAAGGCTTTTTCCTGTGTCTATTTTCCCCTGCTCGCTCAGACAAAGCAGGAAACACGCCGGCTCGTGGCTGACGCCGGGCTCTCCGTTCCCGTCAGCAGGGAAAGCCAGGAAATCTGTTTCATCCCAAGGGAAGCGGATCATTACCGCCGCTTCCTCTTCTCTCTCATGGA
>ONPA01000135.1 GCA_900319575.1 uncultured Desulfovibrio sp.
ATCAGCGCAAAGCCCGAGGACATCACCATCATCCACAGCCCGGTGGGCATGCCTGGACGGGCCATCGACAACGCCTTTATCGAAGCGGCCAGGGAAGGAAAGAAGAAACCCTTCAAGTGCACCTACCACTGCGTGAAGACCTGCGATCCGGAAAAGTCGCCCTACTGCATCGCCCTGGCCCTGGTCAGCGCCATGCGGGGCAATCTGCGCACGGGTTTCGCCTTCTGCGGCTCCAACGCCTACCGCATCAATAAAATTACCACAGTGCATGAACTCATCGATGAGCTCAGAAAAGAATACGAGGAGAGCGCGCCCAAAGAGTAAGCGCCTCTTCCCTTCCGCGTAAATGAAAAGAGCCTCCCGGATATTCTCCGGGAGGCTCTTTTTTCCGCCCGCGGCGCAGGCCGGGGCTTCTTATATTCCTGCTCTAATTGAGGAGACGGCTGCCGCCCTGATCGGGTTTGCTCTTGTCCTCAACGTCGACGCCGCTGGGCGCATTGAACCTGAAGCTCGAAGAGGAAACATCGGCGTCAGGAATGAAAGACGTAAAACGCACGTCATTGCTGTTGCCGTAAAAGTCGATGATCTCGGCCCTCTGGATATATCCCTTGACCGGATCCACGTAGAGATCGGCCTGAATCATCTGGGGCGAGGGATTTTTGGGATAGAGGCGCAGGATCTGCAGGGCGCCCTGCGTGCCGCCGTCCTTCACGTCAAAATCCTTGGAAAGCAGGGCCTGCCCGGTAACGATCTGGATGAGGCTCCTGGAGTCGTCCACGAGGCTGTGGGGATAACGGTAAGCCACCTTTTCCTCGGGCAGGTAATCCCAGATTTCGTCCGCGGAAATAATAAGGCTCTCCGCGTGCGGCGCTCTGGTCTGCCAGTTTACGAGCAGGGGCTTTTTGAAGATAAGCGTGCCCTGGCGCTTTTCCTGCTGGCCGCTCTCGCGGTGTTTCAGGTACTGGGTGAACTCCGCCTGGAACGTATTGAGAGACGCGTAGCGGTCCCTGATGGTCGAGGCGATGTCCCCGGCCGCGGCAGGTGCCGCGTTTACGAGGGAAAGGCCCATGACAAGGGCCAGGAGAGGAAGAAGAATTCGGCGCATGATGAGCGCTCCTCCCTAACTAAACTGTTTGTGACGCCGTAAGGCCCGTCAGAAGCGGCGGGCCGGAAAAGCTAGTGCATGATAACGGGACGCGGCTTGCCCGCTCCCGGAGCGGGTCCCACCAGACCATCGCGGTCGAGCTGATCCATATAGCGGGCGGCCTTGTTGAAGCCGATGTTGAAGCGGCGCTGCAGGAGTGAGGTGGAAACATGCCCCTGCTCCTGGATAAACGAAAGGATCTCGCGGTACAGGGGATCGCTGTCATCGATCTGCCTGCCGGACCCGGACAGGGAACCGTCACCCGCCTCATCCATGCCCCAGGTGGAGAAATCCACCCCGTACTCGGGCTTCGCCTGCTTCTTCCAGTAATCCACCACGGCCTGCACTTCCTCGTCCCGCAGGAAAGGACCGTGCAGGCGGGTAAGTTGGCCGCCGTTGGGATTGTAGAACATATCGCCGTTGCCGAGAAGCTTCTCAGCGCCGGAGGTGCCGAGCGTGGTCATGGAGTCCTGGCGCGAGGAGACGCGGAAGCAGATACGGCACGGGAAGTTGGCCTTGATGAGGCCCGTCACCACGTCCACGCTGGGACGCTGGGTGGCGATAATCATATGGATGCCGCAGGCGCGGGCCAGCTGCGCGAGGCGGATGATGCAGGGCTCCACGTCCTTGCGGCACTGCAGCATGAGGTCAGCGAGCTCGTCGATGACGATGGCGATATAGGGCATGGGCTCGAGGTCCGCGAGATCCGGGGGAAGCTTGCCCTGCAGGGACGCGAGCCTCTGGTTGTAGCCCGTAATGTTCTTGGTGTTGAGCCGCGACATGCGCGTGTAGCGCTCGTCCATCTCGTGCACGGCCCAGTTGAGGGCGTTCTTGGCGTCCTGCACTTCCTTGACAACGGGATGAACGAGATGGCTCTCGTCCTCATACATCCCCATTTCCACGCGCTTCGGATCGACGAGAAGAAGCTTGAGTTCATCAGGGGTCTTCTCGAGAAGAAGGCTCGTCAGCATGGCGTTGAGGCACACGGACTTGCCCTGACCCGTGGCGCCGGCCACAAGGAGGTGCGGCATTTTCGCGAGATCCGCGATGTACGGCCTGCCCGTGGTGTCCTTGCCTACGATGAGCGGCAGGGCCATTTTGCGGCTTGCCTCGCGGAAGGTCTCGGTGGAGGCTATCTCGCGGAAATTGACGATCTCGCGGTTGTGGTTGGGGATGACGATGCCGACTGTATCCGTGCCGGGCACGGGCGCCTGCACGAAGACCGAAACGGCCATGAGCGAGCGGGCAATGTCGTCAGCGTGGCGGTTGAAGACGCGCACGGAAACGCCGCGCGCCGGGCGCACCATATACGTGGTGACCACGGGTCCCGGTGTCGCGTGCACGAGTTCGGCCTGAATATTGAAATCCCTGAGACAACCCATGAGCGCCTGACCACGCTCGGCGATGTCCTCGGTGTTCGCGGCAGCGGAAGGCTGCGGCTGGCGCAGAAGCTCCAGAGGCGGAAATTTGTAACGTTTCGGCTTTGCCTGCTGCTTCGCCGGCTCCGGCTTTTTCGCAGGAGGCTCAACGCCGGCGGCCTCGAAAAGCGAACGAGGCTCGGGCTCCGTCTTCGGGAAGGAAACAGGTTCGGGTTCCGCAGCCGGAGCCGGCTGCAGAACGGGCTGCATGTCTTCTTCAGGCTCGGCTTCAGGTTCAGGCTCAGGCTCAGGTTCCGGCACGGGTGCGGGCGCGGGTTCCGCGCTGAGGCGCACAGCGGCCTTTGCCGGGGCGGCTCCGGCTTCTTCATCCTCCCCGTCCCCCGGAGAAATGGCTGACTCCGGATGAAGCTTGGCGTACTCCTCGGCGAAGGAGCGGTCCATGGGAACGCCTCCGTCATCCGCCGCGAAGGGAATATCCTCGTCGTCAATACGCAGGCCCTTCCTGCCCGGCCTGCGAGCCGCTTTTTTCCCTGCCGCAGGAGCCTGGTCTGAGGGGGCCGTGTCGACGTCCGGCATCGGTTCGCGGGCGGAACGGATATTCCCGAGCGCTGAGGCCGCCCTGCTCATCAGGGAGAGGGCCGCGAGACCCGTCTGCCGGACCAGGGCGAAAGGGCGGCTCCGGCCCTCATAACGCCTGTCCATATCCTCGTCGGCTTCGAGATCGCTGTCTCCTGCGGAAGGAGCGGAAGCGCCCTTCTTCCCGGAAGCGGGATGGTGCTTCGCGTAGTCAGCCGCCATGCTGGAGCAGCGGTTTCCCGCCTCCTGGCAGACTTTCTTCCAGGAAAGCCCGAAACACATCTGCATGCCCACGAGAAAGGCGAGGATCCACAGCAGGGTCGAACCGAAAGGCGAGAGAAAGAGCGTGAGATAGTGGGTCAGGCCCCACCCCGCCACGCCGCCTCCCCGGAGATCCCCCACAGGGATATCCCAGGAAGCGCAGACGGCGAGCAGGCAGAGAGAAAGCAGCGTGAACCCGATCCAGCGGATCCACGTGATATGAAACCCTCGGGAGATGAAGGAAACGCCCACACCGCCCAGGGCAAGGGGCAGAAAGAAGGACGCGGAACCGAAAATATCGTTCAGGAGCCCTGCCGTGTACGCGCCGAAAAGACCAGCCTTGTTCACGATGGCGGGATCGCCGCTCACCGCGTGATTGAGGCTCGGGTCAGCGGGATCGTACGTGAAGAGGCTCAACAGGATCAGCAGTGTCCAGAACAGGAGGAAAAGCCCGAAGACTTCCCTCCCGAACCCGGCGGATCCTTCTCTGCTCCCGTCGAACATACTATTCGCGGCCCAGGTATTCCTTCGTGCCGGTGTTGACCTTCACGCGATCACCCACGTTGACGAAGATCGGAACCTGGATCACGGCGCCGGACTCGAGGGTGGCGGCCTTGGTCACGTTGCTCACGGTGTCGCCCTTGGCGCCGGGTTCGGTGTCGGTCACCTCAAGCACGACGGACATGGGGATGTCGATGTCGAGAGGACGTCCCTGGTAGAGCATGACGCGGCATTCCTGGCCGTCCTTGAGGAAATCGGACTTGCCGGCGGTGGAGGCAGCGGGCATCTGAATCTGCTCGTAGGTGGTCATATCCATGAAGACCAGATCCTCGCCGTCCTTATACAGGTACTGCATATCGCGGGTCTCGATATCAGGTTTGCCGACCTTGTCGCCGGAGCGGAAGGTGATGGCCTCGACGCGGCCGGTCAGAATGTTGCGCAGCTTCGTGCGCACCATGGCGCCGCCCTTGCCGGGCTTGAAGTGCTGGAATTCGATGATTTCGTAGGGAGTGCCCTCGACCTCAATCTTGAGGCCTTTGCGGAAATCGGTGGTAGAATACATGCCTGGTTCCTCCAGAAAAAAATTTCCCCCTGCCAACAGCGGGGGGCCCGTGACAAATTGAGTTAATTAATTTAACGGAAAGCAAGACACTGTCAAGCCAGATAACCCGGAGGATACCATGCAGGAACCTGAACTCATCCTTGAAGCCACGGCCTATACCATAGACCAGCTCATTCACAGAAATGTCCCGCAGATAGCCCTCGCCGGCCGCTCCAACGTGGGAAAGTCCTCCCTCATCAACGCGCTCGCGAGACGGCGCACCCTCGCGAAGGTCAGCGCCACCCCCGGCAAAACGCGCTCCGTCAACTATTACCGCGTGAGCCCCTACGACTTCTGTCTTGTGGACCTGCCGGGCTACGGCTACGCCAGGGCCGGCCACGCCGAGCGCGAGGAATGGGCCAGGCTTCTCGAGCGTTACCTGAAGGAATGCCAGCAGCTCCGCTCCCTCATCCTGCTCATCGATTCGCGTCTCGAGCCCCAGAAGCTTGACCTGCAGCTCGCGGGCTACGCGAAGAGCATCGGACTGCACATCCTGCCCGTACTCACCAAGGCGGACAAATGCCGCCAGCGCGACATCTCCCTGCGTCAGAACGAGTGGGAGAAAATTCTGGGCGTGAGGCCTCTGCCCACCTCGTCAGCAAAGAAGACGGGCCTCAGAAACCTCTGGCGGGCCATACTCCGGGAGATGGACATCGCCGTCGATGACGGAAACACGCCTGAGCCGGAGAAGGTTCTTCCCGGGGACAGCGAAAACTAGCGCGCTCCCCCGGTGAAAGCACCCCAGAGGCGCCTCCTTCCCGGAGAAGGCGCCTTTTTCTATTCCGTCTGCTCTTTTCCGCGGCTCCCGTCCGTGCCGAGCTTGTGCGACGGCGGCTCCACGTGCACGGTGACGCGGCCGAGCACGGGAAGCGCCTCCCTGAGCTCCTGCTCAAGATGCACGGTTTCCTCGTGCACGGCGCCCACGCTGAGGATGCCTTCCATGGCGCAGTGGAAGCTGATGCTGACCCCGACCTTGGGCTGCATGTAGAACTTGAAGTTATGCGGTTTCGAGACGAGAGGATGCGCGGCCGTAACCTGCTGCACCTGTTCCCAGGCGAGGCGGGCCAGCGGATTTTCCTCAGGCGTATAGGCGCGCGAGGGCAGTTCTTCCACCATGGGCTCAATGTGCGTGACGATCTCAAGGCCGGGGATGCGCCTGCGCACCGCGGACTCATAATTGCGTGCCCGCTCGTACGCCACGCTGAAGGAGGTCCGGCTGTCGAACTCGAGGATGACCTCGACGCGCAGCCCTCCGTCTGACAGAGTCAGCGTATGAAAATCGTGCGCCGAGAGGCCCTGATCCTGCGCAAGGCGCAGCATGATGTCGATGGGGCTTTCGCCCTCCCGGGAAACGTAGCAGGGATCCACATGTACGGTCACATCCGCGCCGGGCAGGATGGCGCACACGGAGCTCTCCACGTCATGGGCGATGCGGTGCCCCTCGCAGACACGCATCTGCGGATCCACGCCCACGCAGAGGTCCACGAAATAGTGGGGACCGGCGGAGCGCATCCTGAGACGCCCCACGGAATTGACGCCGCGCACGAGCTGAACCTTCTCCTCGATGCTCTTCTCCACCTCTTCCGAGCCGGAGTCCATGAGGTAATCGACTGCGCTGCGGCACATGGTCAGGCTGACCTTGAAGATGATGACGGCAACGATAAGGGCGGCCACGGTATCGGCCTGGTTCACAATGTGCCTGACCTGGGGCGGAAGATTCAGGAAATCCGCGAGCCACACGGCGAGAACGCCCACGAAGACCGTAGCCGAAGCCAGGATATCCGTGGCGAAATGCAGGGCGTCAGCCGCGAGCGCCTGGCTGTTGGCCTGCTTCGCGGCCTTCCTCAGCACGCGTACGCGGTTGATGTCAACAGCCATGGACACGGCCATGACCGCGACGCCCCAGAGCGAGGGCATGACAGGCGAGGAATGACTCAGAAGGCGGTTCGTGCCTTCAAAACCGACATAAATACAAACCACGAAGAGCAGTATGGTCTCGCCGAGAGCCGACAGGTTCTCCACCTTGCCGTGGCCATAGGGATGGCGCCTGTCCGCGGGCATGGAGGAAATGCGGATGGCGTAGAAGGTCATGATGGCCGCCAGAAGGTCAAGGCCGCTGTGCAGGGCCTCGGACAAAATGGCCAGCGAGTTGGTATACAGGCCGATGACCAGCTTGAAAGAGGTCAGGAAAACGGCCGCCAGAAGGCTCATGAGAGCGGCCCG
>ONPA01000243.1 GCA_900319575.1 uncultured Desulfovibrio sp.
ACCCTGGCCTGCGACCTCTTAAAGGGCGCGCTCCCCGTCTTTCTGGCCCAGATGGAGACCGGGTCTCCCGTGGTCGTCACCGTGGCCGCCCTCAGCGCCGTGCTCGGCCACGTGTTCTCCTGCTTCATGCATTTCAAAGGCGGCAAGGCCGTTGCCACGAGCATCGGTGTCTTCCTGCCCATCGCCTTCCCCCCCCTGCTCATCGCCTGCCTTCTCTGCCTTATCGTGATCTGGCGTACGGAGTTCGTGTCCGCAGGCTCCCTCACCCTGGTCTGCTCCATGCCCATCCTGCTCTGCCTCTTCGGGGACTTTCAGTGGCTGCCGCTTTCCCTCTGCGTGCTGGCCATCGTGGTCTGGCGGCACAGGGAGAATATTGAGCGTCTGAGGAACGGCACGGAGAAGAGCTTCCTGAAGAGCCATCAGACGCGCTAGGCGCTGCCTTCCCGTCTTCCGCCCATTTTTTTTGCTGTAAGGAGTTTTTTCATGTCCGACGATTTTCCCACCTACCGCGGTGAGATGGAATACTACTGCCTCGGCTGCGGCAGGCGCTATCCTTCCGACAGCCTGCTCTACACCTGCCCGGAATGCGGCGATGTCCTGCTTCTCGAGAACAAAAAGTTCGACGAGCTCAAAAAGAAGAACGGCCAGTACTGGCGTGACCTCTTCGATTCCAGGGCCTCCACCCGCAGGAACGCCCTGAGGGGCGTTTTCCGCTACTATGAGCTCCTGGCTCCCATCTTTGACGAAGAGGACATCATCTACCTCGGGGAGGGCCTGACCCCCATCATCGAGGCCTCTGATTTCATGAAGGAAAAGGCTGGCATTCCCTTCGCCTTCAAGAACGACGGCCAGAATCCCAGCGCCTCCTTCAAGGACCGCGGCATGGCCTGCGCCTTCAGCTATCTGAAATGGCTCTGCCGCCATCATAACTGGGACGAGGTGATCACGGTCTGCGCCTCCACGGGCGATACGTCCGCCGCGGCGGCGCTCTACGCCTCCTATATCGGCGCCCCCCTGAAGAGCGTCGTGCTCCTGCCGCACGGCAAGGTGACCCCGCAGCAGCTTTCCCAGCCCCTTGGCAGCGGCGCCACAGTGCTCGAGCTTCCCGGCGTCTTTGACGACTGCATGAAGGTCGTCGAAATCCTCGCCGAGAAGTACCGCGTGGCCCTTCTCAACTCCAAGAACGCCTGGCGTATCCTGGGTCAGGAGTCCTACGCCTACGAAGTAGCCCAGTGGTACGGCTGGGACGTGAAGAATCTCTGCCTGTTCGTGCCCGTGGGCAACGCCGGCAACATCACCGCCATCATGTCCGGCTTCCTCAAAATGTACGACCTCGGCATCATCGACAGCCTGCCGCGTATCTTCGGCGTGCAGAGCGAGCACGCTGACCCGGTCTACAGATACTACAAAGCCCCCGAGGGGAAACGCGAGTGGAAGCCCGTGACCGTGCAGCCGAGCGTCGCCCAGGCCGCCATGATTGGCAACCCCGTCTCCTTCCCCCGCGTGAAGGCTCTCGCCGGACGCTTTGTGAAGGCCGCCGGTGAAAGGGCTTTCCAGGTTGTCCAGGTGAAGGAACAGCAGATCATGGACGCCATGCTTACCGCCAACCGTCACGGCCACATCGCCTGCACCCAGGGCGGCGAGACCCTCGCCGGCCTCCTCAACGCCCGTGATCTCGGCCTCATCGGCAAGGACGAGCACGCCGTGCTCGACTCCACGGCTCATGCCCTGAAGTTCTCCGGCTTCCAGAACATGTACTTCGAGAACACCTTCCCCGCAGCCTACGGCATCACCCCTGATCCCAGCCTGGCCAACAAACCCGAACTCCTCCTCCCCGAGGAGGCCAGAAAGGGCAGGGACGTGGCCGAGTTCGCCCGTGAGGGCGCGGCCGCCGTGGTGAAGCGCCTCGGCCTGAAGCACAACTAACAGCGTCGTCTCAGAACATCAGAAAGGAGCGGTCAGCGATGGCCGCTCCTTTCTGATCACGGGGTGTTTTATACCGGGCGGCGGCATCCCGGAAACACAATATAAAAATTTTTATCTGTATAATATTTTTATTTACATGGGGTCCGTGAAGGAGTAGGAAGTGACACAGGATGGTGATTTTTTTCTGACGATATCAACATGCGGAAAAAAACATGCAGAAACGGGACGCTAAAAAAGGAACAGGTCTTGATGAACTGTTCCTGAAGGTTGGCCTGTACAGGCACAGTGAGGACCTGAGAGAGCTTTTTCTTTTTATCAGAAAGTTTCCCAGACTGGCTCCGTATAACGCCTTTCTGATCCATATCCAGAAACCTGGCTGCCAGTTTGTGGCAGAGGAGGATGTCTGGCTGAATAAGTACAACAGGCGGGTCATCCCCGGTTCGCGTCCTCTTGTCATTTTATGGCCTTTCGCTCCCGTGCATTTTGTCTTTGATTTGGAAGATACTGAGGGAGAGCCGCTCCCTGATGAGGTGCTTCATCCATTCAGAACCTTTGGAAGACTTGATCAGAAGATTTTTCACAGGCTGACCGGCAATCTCCGCTGCTACGGTATAGAGTACCATGAAGCAGATTATGGCCCGGGTATGGGCGGCTGTATTGCGAAAGCAAAAGGCAGCCCCATCGTGAGGGATGGCGGAAAAAGATACCGCATGCCGTACACGATGATTGTCAACCGGAAACACTGCTGGGAAGAAAAATTCGCGACGATTGCCCACGAACTCGGACATCTTTTCTGCGGGCACCTTGGAAACCCTCTCATGGATTTGTGGCCGGATCGCAGTTCCTGCGATCTGCAGGTCAGGGAGTTTGAGGCGGAAAGCGTCTCCTGGCTTGTATGTGAGCGCGCCGGCATCTATACCCCCTCGGAAAAATACCTCAGTGGATACCTGTATAAACATGATGAGATTCCCAGTATTAGTCTTGAAAGCGTGCTCAGGGCGGCGGGATGGATAGAAAAGATGATGGCTGGGAGCCTCCCTGTGCGGAAAGAGCTCAGGATAAAAGATGAAGATTATAAATAAGAATGCGGACGTTTTTATTTTTGCTGCGTTGTTCCCGTGCCGCATGCGGGCATGCAGCTGACATGGGCCGGGCATGATACAGGCGCTGTCCTGGGTGCGGGGGCCCGGCCCCGCCTCCTGCTTCGGGTATCTGGAACGGTGTAAGCCGTATCGCCGACTTTGCCGTACAGCGGTCCTGCTGCCTTTCTGAAAAAAACTGTTTATGTGAGATGCCTGTTTTTTTATTCTGGCGAAAGCAGGCCTCTGGTGTCCGGGGGCCGCAGCTGCATGCTGGCGGGGCTTGAGGAAAACCCCATTTGCCCCTGTTTGTGTATTTTCCTGCCGGGGAAAAGGAGATCGCTGTCAGGCGGGTACGTACTGCCCTCCAAAACGATCGCTTTCCGGACCCTCTTCGCCAGTAACGGGCTGAATACCGGCGACCCGAATTTGCCGGCTTTTTTATAAGGGGCGGAACTGCGGCCCGGGGACGTGCAGGATTCCCCAAACAGGGGAAAAATTTTTTCAAAAAAGAAAAAAAATTTTTCTCTTTACGCCAAATTCTCGCCTTTTCAGGGGTGAAAAAAGTAAAGAATTAATAAATTCAATAAATTATCCGCATAATTTCTGAGTGGCACGCTTTGTGCTTGATAAAGGGTAAATCTGTCTGCCCGGCATTGTTTATCTTCATCCCTTTATCAAGGAGATGTCACATGAAAAGACCCATTATCCGATTTGATCGGAATTCCGCGCCCGTACAGGGGCAGGGATACGGAATCAACTGGGATACCGTGGATTCCCGGTACACGAGCCTTCATGATTACCTGCTTACTGCTCCGCAGGTCATGGATCCTGAACGTCTGCGTTGTCTGCTGGATGTTTATGATGAGTTCGACGGCGAGCCAGTTATCTACATCAGGGCAAAACTCCTTGAGCGTGTGCTGCTGACAAAGAAAATTTTTCTGGACGGCAACCCCATTGTGGGAACACTGACCGGCGTCCGCTGCGGCGTTTATGCCTATCCCGAGTGGAACGTGTCGTGGATTAAGGATGAAATGCAGCTCGCAAAAATGACATCCCTCGGCGAGATGAAGATTCCTCAGGAAACCGAGGAACTGCTGGAAAAGGTGTACAGGAAGTGGAAGAACCGTACGTGCATCGCCCTGAACAACAAGATGTACAAGGCCAAGTACGGCGTGAATCCCGCCCAGTATTCCAAGGCCGGCATGTATTACGATAACGTGAGCGTGGCTTCCGGTTCCGGCATCGCTGATTATCCACTGGCTCTTAACAGGGGACTTCGCTGGGTCGTGGACGACTTAAAGCGCCGCCTCGCCGAATGTCCGACAACACTGGCGAATAAGGAAAAGCACGACCTGTATCGGGCTATGATTGTGGCGACAGAGGCTGTCATCGCCCATTCCCACCGCTATGCTGAGCTCTGCGAAAAAACGGCCGCGGAAACCGCTGATCCCCGTGATAAGGCAGAACTGCTGGAAATCGCCGAGATCTGCCGCCGTGTCCCGGAATTTCCGGCACGCAACTTCCGTGAAGCCATCCAGTCCTTCTGGTTCATCCATCTGGCCATTGAAGTGGAGCAGATGGCCTGCGCTACTTCTCCCGGGCGTTACGGACAGTACATGTATCCTTTCTACAAAAAGGATATTGAGGAAGGGAAGCTCACAAGAGAGCAGGTTATCTCCCTGCTGAAGTTCCAGTGGATCAAGCACATGGAACTGGGCGAATACCAGGGCGGATCCTACGCGAAGACCCTTTCCGGCCACACGGGTCAGACTATCTCCATCGGCGGCGTTGACGCTGATGGCCGCGATGCCAGCACGGAGCTTGAGGAATTGCTTCTTGAGACGCAGATTCGCGTGCACGGCATTCAGCCCACGCTGACACTTCTTTATCATTCCAAACTCCCGCAGTCTCTCCTGAACAAGGTGGTCGACTGTATCCGGGGTGGATCCGGCCAGCCCCAGATCCTCAATAATACCGTGGTGATCGAACGCAATCTTGCCCGTTTCGCCCAGTATAAGGACGGCATTACCCTGGAAGACGCCCGCAACTGCGGCAACTATGGCTGTGTGTCCACCGGCATCTGCGGCAAAGGCAGCTTTATCACGCAGGAAGATCAGCCCTGTCTGGCCAAGACCATTGAGCTCATGCTCTATAATGGCAAGGATCCTTCCACCAAGAAAAAGGTCGGCGCCGAGACCGGCGACCCGTGCAGTTTCAAAACCTTTGAAGAAGTGTACGATGCCGTAAAGAAACAGCTCCGCCACCTCTTCACAATTTCCCGCCATCACTCCGATCTGAGCCAGATGGCACGCCTCCAGGTTGTCCCCAGCGTGTTCCGTTCCGTTATGCTCGATGGGTGCATTGAAAAGGGCATGTGCGAAGAGGCCGGCGGCACCCGCTATCCGCAGGTGAACCCCATTATGACTGCCGGCGTCGACGCGGCCAATTCCCTGCTGGCCATCCGGTACCTGGTTTTTGAGACGAAGAAGCTGACTATGGATCAGCTGCTGGAAGCCCTGAAGACGAATTTCGAGGGGCACGAAGACATCCGCAAAATGTGCTTCGAAGCCCCCAAGCATGGCAACGATTACCCCGAAGTCGAGGAGTTTGTGCAGCGTTTCTACCATGACGTGGATGAAATCCACAGTTCCATCGGGCCTGACTGCTTCGGATACCGTACGCCGCTTGATGCGTATTCCCTGTCCTACCACAATTACTTCGGCTCCCTTATGGGGGCGCTCCCCACGGGCCGCAAGGCGGGCATCGCTCTCACCGATGGCAGTGTTTCCGCCATGCCGGGAACTGACCATGAGGGCGTAACCGCGCTTATCAAGGCCGGTGCGGAAGCCATTGATACGGTGCGCTACGGAGCGAACCACTTTAATGTGAAATTCCTGCCTTCAGCTCTGGAAGGACCTCAGGGAGCCAGAAATCTCTTGGCGCTCATCAAGACCTACTGTGACTATGGCGGTTCACATATTCAGTTTAACTGCGTGAGTTCCGCCACGCTGCAGAAGGCCCAGGATCATCCCGAGGAATACAAGGACCTTGTGGTGCGTGTGGCCGGTTTCAGCGCGTACTTTACGCGCCTTGACCGCGGGGTGCAGAACGAAATCATCAAGCGCACCGAGTACGTCTGGTAAAAACGGTACGGCGCCTGCGGCATGCTGAAATAACGGAACTGGCGGCAGCGGAATTTTCTCCTGCCGCCAGTTCCCGTATACGGGCGGATTGGTGGGACGGCAGAGAAAGACGGAGGGGGGAATGAGCCAGGGAATGGTTTACAATATTCAGCGGATGTCAACGAAAGATGGTCCGGGCATACGGACGACGGTTTTCCTGAAAGGCTGTCCGCTGCGCTGCCTCTGGTGCAGCAATCCGGAATCCCAGATTTCTTCCTCTCAGGTGCTTTTTTTCGCCAATCTCTGCGCCGGCTGCGGTGCGTGCCAGATGATCTGTCCGACAGGAGCAGCAGCCATGAGAGGGGCTGTTTCTACACTTGACCGTGCGAAGTGCGGAAACTGCGGCAGGTGCGCGGAAGTCTGCCCCTCGAAAGCCAGGGAGGTAAGCGGCCGGCTCATGAATGTGGATGATGTCATGGGCATTGTTTTAAAGGACCGGCTTTACTATCTGAACTCAGAGGGCGGAGTCACTTTCGGAGGCGGTGAGCCGACAGCAGCCGGCGGTTTTTTGCTGGATCTGCTGCAGGCATCGGCCGATGAGGGCCTGCATACGATTGTGGATACATGCGGGTACTGTCCGGAAGATCGTTTTGAAAAAGTGACTGCCCTGGCTGACCTGTTTCTCTTTGACTGCAAACATATGGATCCCGGGCAGCATAAAAGGCTCACGGGCAGAGACAACGCGCTTATTCTGCGCAACCTGAAGACTGCCCTGCTTTCCGGAAAAGAAGTGCGTATCCGTATGCCCCTCATGCCGGATCTCAATGACAGCGAGGAAAATGTGGCAGCAATGGCGGATTTTTTCCTTCCTTTCCATCATGCCGAAATAGAAATCATGCCCTGTCATACTTTTGGTCACAACAAGTACCGGGCTCTTGGCAGGGAACTTCCTCCTGTGCGGCAGTATAGCCCGGAGGAACTGGCCCGCGTACGGGAACGTTTTAGCAGGCACGGCCTTTCCACCGTGATCGCGTAACTACGGACGAAACAAGAAGGAGAATCTTTCTATGTTTACCATAAAAATCAGTGATGAAATTCTGGATAAACTTCGCACCATGCTGGAGGACGAGGATGAGGGCACCGGCGTGCGCCTCCGCGAATACAGTATCGGCGGCGGCTGACACAGCAAAATCATGCTCGGTCTGGGTATGGATGAGGCTGATGAGGAAGAGGATGAGCAGATAAGCGTAAACGAAGTGCCTTTTATCGCGAGCAGAGACTTCCTCCTGAAGTACGGGAAAAATTTTGATCTGCATCTGGATGACGCCGGCCAGGTTATTCTGGTGGCGCTGGACGCCTGAGCGCTGCCCGTACGGGCCAGGGCACGGATCTCCTGCTGACGGTTACGTCAGAAAACCGGATCTTTCGTGAGTCCCCCGTCGGGTTTTCATATGAGAAAACAGTTCCCTTCAAGAGCTTCCGCAGGAAACCGCTTGAAGGGAACTGTTTGTTTTTAGGCAGAGAGTCCCTGGAGAGCGTCAGGTCGTTTTGAAAAGACTTGCAGCCTTTCCCGTCTGACGGGGACTCTGCAGGAACCCGTTACCGTGCGGAGGAAGTTTATGGATTTTCCTTCAGTCATTGTCTTCATAGCCTGGCTTCTGGGAGGCTTTGTTTCCGGGCTCACGGGCATAGGCGGTGCCATGCTTGCCGTGCCTCTGGCAGCCATGTTTATCCCCATGCACGACGTCATACTGCTGAGCTGCATTCTGAACCTCGCCATGGATGGAACGCTCACGTGCATATATCTCCGTCACTGCCGGTTTTCTGCGCTCGCACCTCTTCTGGCTGGCGCCATTCCGGGCGCTTTCATTGGTCTCGTTATCCTGCAGGCTGTGTCAGGCCGGATTCTTCAGGGTGGCGTCGGGCTGCTTCTCCTTTCGTATGTGTGCTGGCAGTTTTTTGCCAGGAGGAGCGGACGGGAAAGAAGCTCCTGGGCCGTCGGGAGCATTGCCGGCCTGGGGGCCGGCGTGCTGGGTACGGCCATATCCTTTGACGGACCGCCGGCCGGCGCCTATGCCCTCTGGTGCGGATGGGAGCCCCGGCAAGCGCTGGGGACGCTTGGCGTGTTTTTTGTCCTGCGCAGTCTGATAACCTGTTCGCTTCAGGCCTGGTCGGGGCTGTATACTGAGCAGATACTTACCTATGCTGCGTACGGATTTCCCGCCTGTGTGCTCGGCGTTCTCTGCGCTTTCCCCGTGGTCAGACGCGTGCGGGGTGAAATTTTCCGTCGGTTCCTGATGGCTGTCGTCGCGGCTGGAGGGCTGGTCTGTCTCTGGAACTCTTTTCATTAGGCTGCGGGTGGTTTTCCCGGAAGCGGAAAGAAAAAAGAAAGGACGGCAATCGGGATGAAAACTGAAAACACCCGGAGCCGTGCAGGCATCCACATTCCGGAATTCCGGCGGAGCCTCCCTGCCGTTTTTTTCTGGGGAAGACGCGGTGGTACAGGATTTTTCAGCAGGCAGCGGCAATCATGGGGAGCGGCTCCGTGAGGGAGTGTCTGTTCGGCAGGCAGGCGGGAATCCGTCAAAAAGAGGCATAAATATTGCAGTGTAAATTTTGCAGTCTTCGGCACGCTTTTATTTCCAGGCGGTCCGGGTTGCCAGTCTCTTCATCCTGACGCTATCGTGACGCTGCTAACGGTATTTTGGGGAATGAGCCTGGCGGCATAAGGGGAGAAGCTGCCATTCATCCGGTTACAAGGAGCAGTTCACGGCCATGGCACCACTTCAGATCCCAGCCAGACGTTTCACGGGCGGCGTTACGCCTTGCCCCGTGTCCCCTGCGGAGCTCTCTGTCTACGGAAGAACAGGCGGTGGCGCCTGCCCGTCCTCTGACGGTGAGGACTTTCACCGGACTCTGTCTGCTGCAGTCTGCGGACAGGGCAGTTCTCTGTGCGCTGCAGACACGGATGAAAATGCTCAGAGGGGGACGTGCCGGCTTCGCGTTTATTCCCTGGAGCGGCGGGTATTTCATGGGCGGTGACTGAACCGTCCCGGACAGATTCTGCAGGAAAAAAGCCGGGTGCAGGAACGCGAAACTCTGACACACTCTGATTTCCTCATGTTAACCTTTGTTGCTTAGCCGGACAGCAATGCCATGAAAGATTTGTTTTCGGTCAGTCTTCAGGATGTCATGTCTCCAGCTCTGCTTGCCGTGTGGGAGCGCATGAGCATCGGCGTAGCCATTGTGGACGCCGATGGAATCTGTGTGTTCATGAACGACGTTCAGCGCAAAGTGGACGGGTTCTCCCAGACGCGTGTGGTGGGCAAACATATAACCCAGCTGTATCTGCCAAACGGGATGAGCTGCGTCCCCACCATCGAGTGTCTGCGCCGTGGAGAACCCCTGCTGAGGAAGGCCTACTGGTATAAGACCGTTAATAATTCCCTTTTTTCCTCTGTTTCAGATTTTATTCCCCTTTTTAAAAACAGGGTCAGGGACGGCGTCCTGACTTTCACCATCTGGATGGACAGCACCCTTCTGACCGGCACAGGGACACACTCCGCAGCGGGCGGGGCTGGCCGTGGAGGCCAGCCGCTCGCAGGGGAAAAGCTGCGTTATGATTTTGCGAGCATAATCGGGCAGGATACTGTACTGCGCGGTTCCATTGCCGACGCGCAGGAAGCGGCGAAAAGTACGGTTCCTGTCATGATCTGGGGAGAAAACGGAACCGGCAAGGAACTCTTTGCCCAGGCGCTTCATGCCGGCAGTCCCAGGCGGAAATATCCGTTTATTGCCGTCAACTGCGCGGCCATACCGGAAAATCTGCTGGAAGGCATACTGTTCGGAACATCCCGGGGGGCGTATACGGACGCGGCTGAAAAACCCGGACTCTTCGAAAAGGCAGATGGGGGGACGCTGCTTCTGGATGAACTCAACTCCATGCCTCTGGGGCTGCAGGCGAAACTGCTCCGCGTCCTGCAGGAGAGGCGCGTGCGCCGGCTTGGCTCATCCACAGAGAAGGGCGTGGACGTGCGTGTCGTCAGCATACTGAATGAATCCCCCCTGTCCGCAGTAAAAAGAGGGATCCTCAGGAGTGATCTGTACTATCGCCTCGCGGTCATTGGAATTTTTGTTCCGCCACTCAGGGAACGCCGGGAGGATATTCCCCTCCTGGTTTCCGACTTCCTGCAGAACTCAAAAAACGCGCCGGCGGGGATTACCGTGGCTGGAAGCGTCATGCAGATGTTCCGGGAATACAGCTGGCCGGGCAATGTCAGGGAACTGCAGCATGTCATAGAAGCCAGTCTGGCTCTGCTCAAGGGCCGTTCTGTTATTACGGAGGAATGCCTGCCCCGGCATTTCCGCGAGGCCGCCGGAAAGGAAGCTGTAACCGCTGACGGTGCCCCGGAGCCGTCTTGTGGCAGCGCCAGTCCGTCTGCAGGAAGTCAGGAGACGATTGACGACTACCGTGACGTGCGCCGGAACAGTGTTATTCCTCTCAAGGAAAAGCTTTGCGCCTTTGAATCGCGCTGCATCCGCAATGTTCTCAGGGTTACAGGCGGCAATGTGGCCAAGGCCGCGCGCATCATGGATCTCACGGCCCCGGGGCTCAGGTATAAGATGAAGCAGCTGAATATAGGCGATGAGGACTTTTAGTCCGGATAACCCGGACGGAAATTATCCCTGCCTGGTCTGGATCTGCCGTTCATGCGGCCTGTGTATGACCAGGGCCACAGAGCCAATGGTTACCGCGCAGGCCATCAGGATGCCGGGCGTGATGTGCTCGCCGCCCACGTACCAGCCCAGGATGATACCCACGACAGGAACCACGTATTCATAGGAAACGGCCAGGGCGATGCTGACATGGGTCAGCAGCCAGATATAGCACGAGTAGGCTACCAATGTGCCGCCTATGGTCATCCAGCTGAAGGCGATGATGATGTCCGGGCGCAGGTTTTCCCAGTGCATGGCAAAGGGTTCGCCCAGGATAAAAGCCAGGATGAAGCAGTCCGCGCCTCCACAGACGAGCAGCAGGCTTGTTGCCTGCAAAACGGAGAGAGCCTGTCCTACCGGATGTTTTTTCATGAAGAGGGAAGCGAAAACCCAGCCTACAGCGGCCAGCAGAACCAGAATCATACCAATGACGGGGTACTCTCCCTGAGCCGAGCTGCGCTCGCACCAGCCTATGTAGGTGATACCGGCGGAGCCGGCGATAAGGCCAACCCACTGCAGGAAAGCCGGCCGTGGTTCACCGGCGAAAAGGTACCCGGCCACAAGCATAAGTATCGGTGTGGTGCTTGTGATAACAGCCGCAGTGGATGAGGAAACCTGTGTCTGGCCGAAACCGATAAATCCGCTGCCAAAAAGCACAAAAGGTATGCCTACGACGAGATTCCAGCGTATGGTTTTCCAGGACGGCCTGACCCATTTCCCGGAGGCCAGGAGCATAAAAGCGAGAAGCAGGCCGCCAATGAAGGCCCGGCCTCCGGCCACAAGGAACGGGCCGGCGACTTCCAGACTCAGTTTGTAGCCGATATACGAAGAGCCCCAGCCTATATAAACAAGGAACAGGACGGCAAAGACAAACCAGGGGGAAGGATCACGTCGAGTCATAAACACCTCTTGTCCGCAGATATGCGATCCATTTTATCGAATGCGCCGTAAAACCCCGCCCTTCAGGGCTGGGGATATAAGGCGCGTCCGCCGAATTTGCGTAAGCAATTGAAGGCGG
>ONPA01000047.1 GCA_900319575.1 uncultured Desulfovibrio sp.
CGCCTTCAATTGCTTACGCAAATTCGGCGGACGCGCCTTATATCCCCAGCCCTGAAGGGCGGGGTTTTACGGCGCATTCGATAAAAAGTTGTATTTTTTTTCATAACACTAAAAAAAATACTCTCCTGTCCTCTCTCCCCATCCGGAATCTCCGCTCAGAGGCTCCTCCAATGCCGGTATCCTGCTGCCTGACGCAGTTTCTGCCCGTCAGACAGGGCGCCCTGCCCCGCTGCCACGGTTCGTATGCACCCGCAGGCACGACGGTCCTCTCTGTCTGCCGGAGCGTCATCCCTCAAAACAAAGTGGCGGCGGCATCCTGAGGAATGCCGCCGCCACGTCTGTCAGCTGAAAAAAAGTCTATCTGAGTTTTTCATGCTCCCTGTCCTTCACGTACTGGGTGTACATCTTCCTGACTGAGGACTTGAAATCATCGATATCGAACTCGCCGCCCTGCTCAAGCACGTTCTTGGCCACATGTCCGACAGCCCAGGTACAGGCGGCGGCCACGCTGCCCGCGAAGACGGAGCCGAGGCCGGGAACAAGCTTGCTCAGGGAACTGAAGGCCAGGGGGCCGACAACAGCGGAAGCCGCGGCGAGAGTCAGGGAGCGCGCGGCAGAACTGTCGAGCTGACGGCCGTACAGGCGGAACAGGGCGATAAGCAGCGTTACCTGGGTCCCGATGATGAACGGCATATCGGCCACGGGCAGGGGCACGACGCCTATACCCGCGGCTGCGGCCGTGGCACCGAGGATATAGTTATCGGCCATGCTTCCGCGATCTTTCGTCACCGACGTGCAGAACTGCCATTCGAGTCTGGCCGAAGGCGGCAGGGCCTTCATGATGGCGTCGGAGAGCGCGGAGAGATTCCAGGCTGCCTGATCGCCTTTGGGCGCGGCGCAGGGGATGACATCTTTTGGGCTGTAGGGCGTGAATTCCTCACGGAGCCTGGCGAGCCAGTTTCTGGCCGTTTCCTCAGCGTGGCTCTGCCCGTCATCGATATCAAAACCGTCAGCCCTGTAATCCTCCCCGGCATTCTCGATGCCGCCGGCCGCAATCAGCAGGGGCACATCGGGACAGATGGCCCGCATGGTCCGCAGAAGCCCCAGCATGCCCGGATCTGGCAGACGAGGACAGGACACGAACCACACGAGGACATGGGCGCCCCTCAGAGCTTTGGAAAGGGGTTTGTCATAAGCGCCGCGCATCAGGGCGTCCGCTTCCTCTCCTTTCGGCGCATCAAAGAGACAGATACGCGCATAATGATCCTTACGGAGCCCCTTCTGCAGGGATTCGGCGCCGTCTCCGTCCGGAAGGACCGTATTCCATTCCGGTTTCTCCGCAATAGTTCCATCGAGAGCCATCGTGGAAAAGCGGGCCTTCACGAAGGCCGAAGCCATTTCCCTGCGCCCGGATCCGGGTTCACCGATCCAGACCAGCGTGGGGATGGAGACAGATTCGATGTATTCTTCAGTTTCGTCAGACATGGAAATCCTCCGTCCGGAACCCGGGCGCCCCCTCATCCTGTTTTTCCGGACTGACTGTTTCATACCTGTCCACCTGAATGCAGACGGACACGGGGGACCGGCTTCAGTCTGGAACCGGAAATAAAATAAAACGTATACCGATGAAGTCCAGTTCTCTGTCAAGAAAAAATTTCTAACCGGCGTAATCGCCGACCCTGGCCACCGTGCCGTCCGAGAGGGTCATGGTCAGGTTGGCTTTCATGAGCTTCTCCGCCTCGGCGTCACCAAGGCGGGCAGCACGGGCAAGCCAGTGGGCACCTATGGAAAAACACTCCTGGGGAGAAAGATCATTGCCTTCCTCGCTGGTCCTTGCCTCACGCAGAAAAAGCTTGGCCAGGTCGTGCATGGCCGGCACATAGCCGCGGCGGGCAGACAGCTGCAGAAGACCGAGCGGCGTCATGGCCCTGGAATCCGTCCTGCCGGCAGAGAGAAGAAGCCCGAGATCATAGGCAGCCTGGCCGCTCCCGTTTCTCACGCCGCGGCGCAGAAAATCAGCGCCTTCCTCCAGCCGCCCTTCTCCGAGCACGCCGCTCGTCAGGATGCGGCCCAGATCCGCGTAGGTATCCGGATCTGCCAGACGCACGGCCTTTTCCAGAAACTTCTTTCCCGTTACATCGTCCGTTTCACCGTAGCGCCCGTCCACAAGAGCCATGCCGTATTCCACGCAGGCAGCGCCGCAGTCCGTCTCCGCGGCAGCCTCGAGGGCATCCATGGCCTTCTGGGGATCCTTTTCCACTCCCACCCCGTTGCGGAAGAGACGCGATGCGTAAAGAAGAGCGCGGCCGTGTCCGGAGCGCGCGGCGCGCAGAATTTCTGGCACGCCGCAGTCATAATCTCCCTCAAGGATGTCTTTCCAGGCGTGCTCGACGCCGCGCTCGAGATAGCGGTAATTGGCAGCCAGAAAGCGTTTCTCGCATTCTTCCATGAATCGTGCCGCCTCGGGGGAAATATTCGCGGCCCATGCGGGATCCACACCGGATTCCTTCATCAGGTCGCCATACACATCCTCAAAGGAGGCGAATTTGCCGTTTTTGAGACGCAGGAGTTCTTCCGCATACACCCTGTAGAGCTTTTCCCTGTTCACGGGACGCATCCCAAGAATGGCCATACCACGGGAGGAAAAAGGCGTTCCTTCAATCCATCTGGCAAAAGAGGCTTCAAGCCTGCTGTTCAGTTCGTCTTTGTCGGACATGATACCCTCCCGGAACCTTCAGTAAACGCGGCCTCGCGCCGCCATGAAAAATGGATGCGTTCCTTCTGACGGAAAGAAGGCAGACACAGCCCCTTCCGGAGCGCTGCGTCCTGTTCAGATTCGCGGCGCGTAGGTGCCGGTGATATTCTTCCCGGACCGGTTCAGGGGCACAATGCATTCGCCGCGGCTTTCCATGAGCGCCTCGATCTTGGACTTGGCCTTGCGCAGTTCCCGTCCCACCACCTCTTCCTTCTCTTCAGACATGCGGAAAAGAGGGACAGAAACGCTGATGGAAGCCGCGACGCTGCCCCTGAAACGCAGGGGAAGCGCGTAGGATGTGGCTTCGCGGGACGATTCCCTGAGTCCCCTTGCTAGATGCCCCTCGCGTATAGCCTGAAGCTGGGAAGCGAGTTCCGAGAAACTCGTGAGGCTGTGCGCTGTCACCGTCGGAAGCGTGTCCCCGTAGAGTCTGTGCAGATCCTCTTCGGAAAAGTCGGCCAGAAGCGCCTTGCCCGTGGCCGTGCAGCAGGCAGGCAGGCGCATGCCCACCTGTGAGACGATGCGTATGGGATCCTGGGACTCGACTTTGGCGATGTAAAATACATCCTGTCCATCGAGAATGCCCAGCTCGCAGATCTCGCCGCAGATGTCCACCACCCTGTGCATTTCACTCAGAACACTGCGCAGCACTGTCCTGGGCGCCATGAAAGCTGACGAGAGGGCGTAGACGCCAAACCCCAGGGAATAGAGATGGGCCGGCTCGCTGCATTCCAGAAAATTCTCCTGCACCAGCGTGCGCAGGATGACGGAGCAGGTGCTTACCGGGGAGTTTACGCCTCTCGAAATTTCGCTCAGCGTGCAGGCCCGCCCTTCCCTGGCCAGAAAATTCAGAATGTCCGTGACACGTTTGGTCGGGGCATGGACTGCCATGCGCTTCTCCTTCATCTCCATCCGCGGACATGCTCCCGGGCCCCGGGCAGGGGAGGCGTCCTCCGGGGCGGCGGGGGGAGCCGCCGGACGGGCTTTGCCACGGCATTCGTTTCGTAATTATGTAGAACAAATGCGGCCAATAGCAAAGGAAAAGACAGAAAAAACCGCAGGCGGCACGAAAAAGACGGGCGAAGAGGAGATCCCGTACGCCCGTCTCCCGATTCTTCTGAAGAAAGAAGCTTTCTAATACGCTTTTTCCATTTCCGTGATGCGGCGGAAGAGTTCCCTGTTCACGGGCACGTCCAGGCCGAGCTTCTCAGCCTTGTTCAGCACTGTGCCGGCGAAAAGAGCCACTTCTGAACGCCTGTGCGCAAGACCGTCCTGGCGCATGGAGGGCATGCCCTCGGGGTCAAGCCCGTCGATGAGACGCACGTATCCCTTGAGATCATCGTCGGAAACAGGCACCCTCTCTTTTCTGGCCACCATCATGGCTTCGCGCATGGCAGCGATCATGGTGTCGCGGGCCTCGCCGGGTTTCTGCACCGTCCCGTATGTGCCCCCGTAGACCATGACGGTCTGGTTCACGCCCACGTTGAGCATCCACTTGCTATAGAGCCTGTGGCGGATGTCCGTGTCATGCACATAGGCCAGGCTGGCTTCCTGGAAGAAAAGCATGAGACGCTCGAGCACAGGGCGCTTCTCAAACTCGTCTGCGGGAATGCCCACCACGATCTTGCCTCCGTGGCTGCACCTCACGCTATGGCCCGTGCGCGTGGCGTCCGTCCCCTCTACCTCGCAGTAGAGGACATTGTTCCCCCCGAAGGCCTTCGAGATAAGCTCCTCACTGGTCAGGCCGTTGAGCACGGAAATGATGACCGTGTCAGGACCTATCTGGTTCCTGGCGTCCTCGATGGCCCTGTCAAGGGCCGTGCCCTTGACGGCGAAAATGAAAAGTTCGGCCGGCTCCTCGGGCTTTTCGTCCGGCGCCATGAAATGAAAGTCCTGGCGCTTGTCGTTGAAGAAAATGCCTTCCTTTTCATAGGCCTGCTGGCGTTCCCTGTCGGCCACGAAGGTCAGTTTGATGTCCTTGAGGGACTTGGAAAGGAAATAGCCGTACATGATGCCCAGGGCGCCCATGCCGATGATGGACACCCTCCGTATCTGCTTAATCATGGAGATGGTACCGTCCCTTGTTCCCGGATGAGGTTACTTGTCTCTGAGGCTTCTGACAATGGAGGTGACTTTCTCCACATCGCCGATAATGGTCACACTGTGGCATTTGTCACCCTTGAAAGACAGGAGAGTTTCCACGCCGTCTTTCGCTTTCAGGATATAATGATTGGCATCCTGCCTCTGAACCTCGGCATCGCCCATGGCCTTTGCCGTGCCCCTGGCCACCTGATCGGCAGGCATCTTCACGCGGAAGATGGCCACCATGACGCTGGACTGATTGTCTTTTGAGACGACCTGCACGCCGTTCTCTATCACGCGCGCGTTCCAGCCGTCCGGCACGTCGATAATGAAGCGGCCGAAGTCGGGCCCGAATTCTTTTTCCTCTGCGGAGGCACTGCCGGCCATGAGAATTCCGCAGCCAAGAAGAAAAGCAGCAGCCAGTTTTTTCATATTCTGCACCTCGAAGGTGAACGTTGGATTGTTCTGGGAAGGCATGCGCTAACTTTCAGAATAAGTCCAGAAACAAAAAAGTCACCCCTTTCCGGCAGGAGATATTACCAGTGCACAGGCACTCTCGTCTTCTGGCCGGCCTTGTTGGTGAAAAGAAGGTAGTGGTTCTCGCGCCCAAACTCGTAGAGGCGCCGCGTAATTTCCACATCCATCTGGCAGTACCGCCGGATTTCTTCCACGCGGCCTTCCTTCCACCATTCAAGGGCCTTCATCCCGTCCGCGCTCTTCGGCGCGTCCAGGGTGGCTCTGCCGAGATTGTCGAGAGAGACCCCGTAGCCCAGGAAGCGGCGTATCTCCTGGAGCATGTCAAGCCCTTTCAGTCCGCTCAGTCTGTAGGGAGCGAAAGGCTGAAGGACAGCGTAGTCGAAGCGGAAGCTGTTAAATCCGACGACAAGCCCTGCTTTGCTGAAAATGCGGAAGAGTTCTCCGAGTTCATCCTGCCCGAAACTCCTGTATCCGGAGCCGTCCCAGCAGACGCACACGCTGACCCCCATCTCGCCAGCCCTGTTCCAGCCGCCCACGTCCTTCGCAGAACGGCGGGTCTCCACATCGAAGACAATCACGGGGCCCGGCCCCGGCTCGTATTCGCTTCCTGACAGCGAGGCTCTGTCCCCTTCCACCCTGGCGCCGTCCGGCCCGGACTCTATCCTCGCACGCTCCATGTCCATGCGCCGTATGAGCCCGCGCGAGATTTCGGGCAGGCTGTTCCGGGACGTGTCGCCCGTGCCGATGATCTCGTTCACAAGATAAAGGGCTCCCTGCTTGTCGAGCGGCCTGTTGCCCGACCCGCATTTCGGAGACTGCACGCACGAAGGGCAGCCGTTCAGGCAGGGACAGGTCATCAGGGTCTGCCGCACGCCGAGAATGAGGTCACTGAGCCGCGGGAACGCTCCGGCCGTAAGCCCCGCGCCGCCCGGCAGGCCGTCATAGACAAAAACGGCCGCGCTGCCGACCTGCGGATGCATGGGAATGGAAATACCGCCGAGGTCGTTTCTGTCCGCCATAATGAGGAGCGGCATAAGGCCTATGGACACATGCTCCAGGGCATGGATGGAACCCATGAAATGGTAAAAATTGTCCTCCACCCTGTGGCGGATTTCATCGGGAATAACGAACCAGAGTCCTTCTGTTTCAAAGACCTGGGCCGGCATTTCGAGGGGCATGATGTCCATGAGCTGCATGGAGCCGTTCAGGCGGCGCTCATAGCCGGTAATCTGATCAGTGACCCTGAGCCTGCCGAAGCGCACCGGCATGTTGAAGACACGGCCTTCCGTGTAGACGCTGAGAATTTCCGTGGACTTGCTCGAGCGCACGTTGGTGTGCCACTTTACTTCCCTGGGCACGGCGTAAGCTATCCGCTCTCCCATATCGAGCTTTGAGATGACGTAGGAATGGCCGTGATGCAGGTAGACGGCGCCTTCATGCGTTTCCCTGAAGGCTCTGTGCGCGTCGATCTCCCCGATGACGTTCTTTTCCGTATCGACGATCTGAAAAGTCGCGCCGCTGCCGCGCAGACTCACGTCCCGCTGGGGACGCCTGCGCGCAGCGAGCCATTCCCTGCCGTCAGCGCTCTCGAGGAGCTTCCCCTCCTCCTGGAGCGCCCTGACCTCATTCTGAACGGCGGGACGGCTCATCCACTCCTCGTCTTTCCTCAGGGGGATCTCACTCGCCGCGCACTCCACATGCCGGCCGAGGATCACGGAGTTGTCGGGATTGAGGACCGCGTTTTCCGGCGGACGCCTGAAAAATTCTTCGGGGTTGCGGATGAAGAACTGATCAAGGGCGTCTTCCCCCCCGACCAGAATGACGGCCGACTCCTGCCCCTTGCGGCCCACCCGGCCCCCGCGCTGCAGGGTCTGCATGATGCTGCCGGGATACCCCACGAGGAGGCACAGGTCGAGGGAACCGATATCAATGCCGAGTTCGAGGGCGCTCGTGGAAACCACGGCCAGAAGCTGGCCTGAAGCCATGCGCGCCTCGATTTCCCGTCGCTCTTCTGGGAGAAAGCCCGCCCTGTAGGCGCTGATGCGGTTCCTGTATTCTCCCGCCTTCTGTGAGGCCCAGAGGCTGATAAGCTCGGTCATGCGGCGGGAGCGGCAGTAGACGATGGTCCTGAGACCACGACGGAGCGCGCCCTTCAGAAGCTGTATGACCAGGGACGAGGGACTCTCCAGAGGATCCATCATGATCATGTGCCTGCGCCCCCGCGGCGCGCCGGACTCGGAAACAACCGCGGGCGGTCTGGAAGAACCCAGGAGAAGCTGGCCGAGCTGCCCCGGATTGCCCACAGTGGCTGTGCAGAGAATGTGCACGGGATTCGCGTTGTAACGCCGGCAGACACGGGCAAGGCGCTGCAGAACGCCTGCCATATGGGCGCCGAATATCCCCCTGTAAATGTGGGCCTCATCAAGGACGATAAAGGAGAGAGACGCCAGGAAGGTCGTCCAGTTTTCGTGATACGGCAGAATCCCGAGATGCAGCATCTCGGGATTGGTGATCAGGACATTGGGAGGATTTTTGCGGATTTTGGCGCGCTGATAGTCCGGAGTGTCGCCATCATAAAGGGCCACTGTGGGACGGGCCTCGCCCGGCCAGTGAATGGTCAGCCCTTCAAGGGACCTCTTCTGATCCTGGGCCAGGGCCTTCAGCGGGAAAAGATAGAGCGCTGTCGCCTCGGGATCGCTCAGATGGCGCTCAAGAAAGGGAAGGTTGTAAATCAGCGTCTTGCCGCTGGCCGTGGGCGTAGTCACGACAACGTCGTGTCCGGCGCGGATGATGTCCATGGCCAGGGCCTGATGGGAATAAAGCGCTTTCACGCCGGCGGCATAAAGCACGTCCTGCATGGCACGGGACCAGGGACGGCGCGTCTCCCCGTATTTCGGAGGTTCGGCTTCCATGACCCTGTGGCAGGTCACCTGATCCTTCAGACTGGGCGCCGCGAGCAGCGCTTCGATGTAATCTTTCACTGTGGCCATGCCGGGACTATACAAACCCGGCATGGCCACCGCAAGAAATTAGGCGGGAAGCGAGCAGGACTGCGTGATAGCCACCTTCCAGCCGGACGGAAGCGGCAGCTGGCCGTCAAGAGCGTCATGATGCTGCCACTTGACACAGTTGGCGAGCCCCTTCGAGGCGCAGTAGAGCCCCACGCCCTGATAGGCGGACCCGCAGTGCATGGAACCGAAAGGATCGTCGCCCGGCACGCAGTAGAGAAGAATGCAGCCCGAGCGGTCAAAGCGGGAGCGCTGATCCCCCGCGATCACGCGCTTCACCGCGTTCTTTTCGGGCAGATACTGCCAGACGCCGTCTCCGCGCACGGCAAAGACGATGAGCTTCTGGTAGTTCATGGCCGTGGGAATCACGTGCTTCCCGTTTTCCCTGTTGACGCCCCAGGCGGACCACAGGAGGCCTGAAAGGAGCTCAAGGGAAAGCTCGGCATCCGTGAATGTTCTGTTCGTGCGGCGCAGGGCAAGGCATTCCATGAGCGGTTTCCCGCCCTTCATATCCGGTTTCGGGAGTTCGACGACACGGCCGTCCCCATTTCCCTTTGCGGGTTCAGCGGCCTGAGCGGTACTGGCGCCGGCGATGACAAGAGCGGCGGCGGAAGAAAGGAATGTTCTTCTGTCCATATATTACCTCATTATCTCACAGAAACCGGCGGATCGGACAGACCACAGGGCAGGCCCGGTCCGCCGCAGCGTGAAAAAGAAAGAAACTACTTTTCGATGCCCCGCAGCGTATACCCGGCGTCCTTCACGGCTTTTTCGAGATCCCTGCGGAAAACGGGCGCGGAGAGCTTCAGGGCCACCCTGCCGGTCGTATGATCAGGAGAGGCTTCGTCGATACCGTCCACTTTTTCGAGGGCTTCCTTCACATGTCTCTCGCAGCTGCCACACATCATGCCGTCGACAAGCAGCACGGACTGCCCCGGCGAAGGCGCGGAAGATGAATCCGAGAGGCCTTTGTACGTGTAGCCAGCTGCCTGCACGGCCCGGGCGAGGGAGTATTCCTTCACGAGAGAGGAAAACGTCAGGCTCACTCTGCCGGTCCTGTGATCAGCCTTTGCCTCCTTCACGCCGTGCACCTTCTCGAGGGCTTCCTTCACGTGTTTCTCGCAGTTGCCGCACATCATTCCCCCGACGAGAATCTCTGCGTGTCCCTGCAGGGAAGCGGCAGGATCCTCCGCGACGCCTTTGAACGTGTAACCGGCGCCTTCCACGGCAGCCTTCAGGGCGGATTCGGCCACGGGAGCAGAGAGCTTCAGGACGACCTGTCCCTTTTTGTGGTCTGCCGTGGCTTCCCTGACACCATCGATTTTTTCGAGGGCCTCTTTCACATGAGCCTCGCAGTGACCGCACATCATGCCACTGACAAGGATAGTCTCCTCGCCGGAAGCGGATTCAGGGGCGGGAGCGGCAATCCCTTTGAAGGTATAACCGGCGCCTTCCACAGCGGCCTTCAGGGCAGACTCGTCCACCGGGCCGTTTACGAGGATTTCAGCCGTGCCCTTTTCATGATCGCAGAGCGCTTCTGCGACGCCGTCCACCTTTTCAAGAGCCTCCTTTACGTGAGCCTCGCAGTGGCCGCACATCATGCCCTCAACAAGCAGTGTCTCCTTTTCCGGAGAAAGGCCGCAGGACGCGCCATGGCTTTCAGTAAGCGCCTGAGAGCCTTCGCTGTACGGACGGATTTCCTTCCTCGCCTTCCTCTTCTGATGTGAGGAATCAAAGAGACGGAAGAAGTTGAGGCGCAGGGCGTTTGTCACAACGCAGAAGCTCGAGAGGCTCATGGCCGCCGCGCCGAACACGGGGCTCAGCTTGATGCCGAAGAAGGGGTAATAGACGCCCGCCGCGAGCGGGATGCCGAGGATATTGTAAATGAAGGCCCAGAAAAGGTTCTGATAGATGTTAACGAGCGTAGCGCGGCTCAGCCGTATGGCTGCGGGAACATCGGAGAGCCGGCTCTTCATGAGAACAACGTCAGCAGCGTCAATGGCCACGTCCGTACCCGCGCCGATGGCGATGCCGGTATCGGCGCGGGTCAGGGCCGGGGCGTCGTTGATGCCGTCGCCCACCATGGCCACTCTGCCCTGCTTCATGAAGTAGCGGACAACAGCCTCCTTGCCATCGGGACGCACGCCGGCGATGACCTCGTCAACGCCGGCTTTTCCGCCTATGGCTCTGGCCGTGCGCTCATTGTCTCCTGTGAGCATGACCGTATAAAGGCCCATTTCCTTCAGGGATGAAATCGCGGACGCGCTGTCCTCCTTGATGACATCAGCCACGGCGATGACACCGAGGAACCTGCCGCCCCGCTCAAAGAAGAGCGGGGTCTCGCCGCGCGAGGCGCATTCCCCGGAAGCCTTAACGGAAGCATCGGGAATTTCAGTCTTTTCGGCCACGAATTCCCTGTTGCCGCCGCGAACTTCTTCAGCACCAAGCTTTGCGGTAAGGCCCTTGCCGGGCACAGCTGCGAAACCGCTCACCTCCAGCGCAGTCAGGCCGTCATGCTTCGCCCTGGCCACTATGCCGCGGGCCAGGGGATGCTCGCTCAGGCTTTCCACTGCGAATGCGGACTCAAGGAGTTCCTTTTCACTGATGCCGTCAGCGGGCAGAATGCCTGTCACCTCGGGCTCGCCCTTGGTGATGGTGCCGGTCTTGTCCATGATGACAATTTCAGTGCGGCCGGTCAGCTCAAGAGATTCAGAGGTCTTGAAGAGGATACCGTGCTTCGCGCCAAGGCCATTGCCGACCATGATGGCCACGGGCGTAGCGAGACCGAGGGCGCAGGGGCAGCTGATGACAAGCACCGCGATGCCGCGGGCCAGGGCGAAGGCCATTTCCTGGCCCGCTATGAGCCAGCAGATAGTGGTCAGAATGGCCAGACCGATAACGGTGGGCACAAAGACGCCGGACACGCGGTCCGCGATGCGGGCGATGGGGGCCTTGGTGGCCGCGGCATCGCTGACCATGCGGATGATCTGGGAAAGCGTGGTGTCCTGGCCGACGCGCGTGGCGCGGCAGCGCAGATAGCCGGTCTGGTTCACCGTGGCAGCGGAAACGATATCACCGGCCTTCTTGTCCACGGGCACGCTCTCTCCTGTGAGAGCGGCCTCGTTGATGGCGGACACGCCCTCCACAATGACGCCGTCCACGGGGATGTTCTCACCGGGGCGCACGGCAAAAATGTCGCCGGTCCTGACTTCGGCTATGCCTACTTCCACTTCCTTTCCGTCGCGGATAAGTGTGGCCTTCTGCGGCGCCATGGCCATGAGGCCTTTCAGCGCGTCGGTGGTCCTGCCCTTGCTTTTGGCCTCGAGAAGCTTGCCCACAGTGATGAGAGCCAGAATCATGGCCGCGGATTCGAAGTAGAAATCGCCAGCGTACTGCTTCACGAGATCAAGGCGGCCGTCAGCCTGGGCACGGGTTATGGCGAGAAGCACCACTGTGCTCCACACGAAAGAGGCGCCGGAGCCGAGGGCCACCAGGGCATCCATATTGGGCGCTCCATTGAGTGTGCTTTTGAAGCCGTTTACGAAAAATTTCTTGTTGATGACCATGACCGCGAGGGCCAGGAGCATCTGCACAATCCCATACGCCGTGTAGTTTCCGTCAAAAAACGCGGGAAGGGGCCAGTTGAGGAAGGCATGCCCGCTGGTCATATACATGAGCGGGGCAAGAAGAATGAGCGACCAGATGAGGCGGCGCCTGAGAACAGGTGACTCGCGGTCTTTCAGAGCGTCTGCGTCCATGGCAGCGGCGCTCTGCGTATTTCCTGCCTGCCCGTTTTCCGGCTTCGCGCCATAGCCCGCGTCAACAACCGCTTTGACGATATCAGCGGGCGATGCCGTGCCTTCCACGCCCATGGTGTTGGTGAGCAAGCTCACCGAACACGACGTGACACCCGGCACGGCGGAAACGGCCTTCTCCACACGGGCGCTGCAGGCCGCGCAGCTCATGCCCGTGACAATGTATTTATCCATCCTGTCTGTCCTTTCCGCAATTTAAGGTTGAAGAAAATCTGTACTTGTAAAAGATAAACTAACTTCTAAAGCTGTCAACTGCAAATTGAAAACCATTTTCAATAAAACGGCAAGTCCCCATCCGGACAGCAGAAAAAAAAAGAGCGCCATCCTGGGAAAGGGACAGCGCTCGTAAAATCAGGGAAAGGGGAGAGCCTGATATCAGGCGTAAAGGTCGGTGGAGAGATAGCGCTCGCCGGTATCGCAGATGAAAGTGACGATGTTCTTTCCCTTCATCTCCGGCCTGGCCGCGATTCTGAGGGCCGCGGCGACGTTGCAGCCCGAGGAGATGCCGCAGAGGACGCCCTGCTCCGAGATGAGCTTCTTCGCCATGCTGATGGCGTCATCGTTATCCATGGTCATGACCTCATCAAGGAGATTCACATCCAGGGTATCCGGAATGAATCCCGCGCCAATGCCCTGAATCGCGTGCGGGCCGGCCTTGCCGCCGGAGATGACGGGGCTCGCGGACGGTTCCACGGCAACGACGCGGAAGCCTTTGATGCGTTCCTTGAGGAAGCGGCCCGTGCCGCTCAGGGAGGAGCCTGAGCCCACGCCGGCCACGAGCACATCGGCCTGGCCGTCGAGCTGTCTGTAAATCTCGGGACCCGTGCTGATGTAGTGAGCCTCGCGGGCTCTCAGATTGGTGAACTGGCCGAGAACCATGCCGCCTCTCTCTTTGGCGAGTTCGTAGGCCGTATCAAGGGATCCCTTCATGCCCTTCGCGCCGGGCGTGAGCACAACCTCGGCGCCAAATCCGGCTATGAGTTTGCGGCGCTCGACGCTCATGGTTTCCGGCATGGTCAGAACGGCCTTGAGTCCCATGGCCCTGGCGGCCAAGGAAATGCCGATGCCCATGTTGCCGCTTGTGGCCTCAAGAACGGTGCTCCCGGGCTTCAGGGTGCCGTCGCAGAGAGCGCAGCGGATGAGGTGCAGGGCCACACGGTCCTTGATGGAGCCGCCGGGATTGCGGCTTTCGAGCTTCACGAAAACGTTGCCGGGCAGATCGGCGTCCAGGGCCGCGAGATGCAGCAGAGGGGTATTGCCGACGCCTTCGAGAACAGAATTCAGCATGGGAGGTTTCTCCTTCTCCGCCCTGCCGGGCGGCCCCGCATGAGGGCCGTCCGCAGCGGATGTGTTATTTCCTTTCCAATAGCCCCAAAGCAGGGGACCCGCTAGTCCCCGCAGGCGCGGAAAGCCTGATCAAGGTCAGCGATGATGTCCTCAGCGTTCTCGATGCCGATGGAAAAGCGCACGGAACCGGGTCTGATGCCGGCCTTGAGCTGCTCTCCGGCGGGCATCTGGGAGTGCGTGGTCGAGGCAGGATGGATGACAAGGCTCTTGGTATCGGCCACGTTGGCGAGCAGGGAGAAAAGCTTCAGGCTGTCCACAAATTTCACGGCTGTCTCAGCGCCGCCCTTCAGGTCGACGAGGAAGATGGATCCCGCGCCCTTCGGGAAATAGCGCTCATAGAGGGCGTGGTCCGGGGAATCCGGCAGCGACGGATGATGGATTTTCTCCACGAGCGGGCAGGTCTTCAGATAATCGATGACCTTCAGGGCGTTCTCCACATGCCGCTCCACGCGCAGGGACAGGGTCTCGAGTCCCTGCAGGATGAGGAAACAGTTGAAGGGCGAGAGGCAGGGGCCCTCATCGCGCAGGAGCTGGGCCCGGATATAGGTGATGAGCGCAGCCTTTCCCGCGATACCAGTGTAGCTTAAGCCGTGATAGGATGGATCCGGTTCGGTGAGCCACGGGTAGCGGCCGGAAGCGGCGTAGTCGAAGCGCCCGCCATCCACAATGATGCCAGCGAGGGAGGTGCCGTGGCCGCCCAGGAATTTGGTGGCCGAGTAGACCACGAGATCGGCGCCGTGCTCGATGGGCCTCAGGAGGTACGGGGTCGCAAAGGTATTGTCCACAACCAGCATGATACCGTGTCTGTGGGCGATCTCCGCGGCAACGTCGATGTCCGTGAGATCCGAGCAGGGATTGCCCATGGTTTCGACGTAGACAGCCCGCGTCTTCTCCGTAATGGCGCGCTCGATGTTCGCGATGTCGGAGGTATCCACAAACGTCGTGGACACGCCCTGCCGCGGCATGGTCTGGCTCAGAAGGTTGAAGCTGCCGCCGTAGATGCTCCTCTGGGCCACGATGTGATCGCCGGCGCGCACGAGGCTCTGCAGGGCGAGCAGCACGGCGGAAGAGCCGCTCGACACGGCCAGGGCGCCGACGCCGCCGTCAAGGGCAGCCATGCGCTTCTCGAGCACTTCCTCCGTGGGGTTGGTGAGACGGGAATAAATATTGCCGGGCTCTTTCAGGGCGAACCTGTCGGCAGCCTGCCGGCAGTCGCGGAAGACGTAGGACGTTGTCTGATATATGGGCACGGCGCGGGCGCCGGTCGCCGGATCGGCCTCTTCCTGTCCGGCGTGGACCTGAAGCGTTTCAAAATGCGGCATGACTCTCTCCTTATTTATAAGCAAAATACTATGTTTTTGTTGGGGTCATCCTAGGGAAGAGGCCTCCGGACGTCAACGCCTGCCGCTGGAAAATGTGTTATATGTCACACGCTGAAAAAACAGGGGTTTCTGCCGATCCTTGCGGGGCATGGCATTGGAATGATACGGATTCTCCAGCCGTCAGCGGACGTTAAGGGAGGAGCGGCATGGTATTTCTCAACGCCCTGCAGAGCATGATGAGCATCGTTCTCGTCTGCCTCGTGGGTTATGTTCTGGCCTGGAAGGGCTGGATAACAAGGGAAACGGAGATCTTCATTCCCCGTTTCGTCACACAGGTGGTGATTCCACCGTACATGTTTGGAAACGTGGTGACCCATTTCCAGCGCGAACAGTTCATGCACCTCATCGTGGGCTCCGTTGTTCCTCTCCTGAGCATCCTCGCGAGTTTTCTTCTCTTCATGGCCATAGCCTGGATCTTCCGTGTGGATAAGAAACACCGCGGGCTTTTCGCCACGGCAGCTGCCACTTCCAACACGCTCTTCATCGGCATTCCCGTAAACACGGCGCTCTTCGGCGACGTGGCCATGACGCAGGTGCTGCTCTATTTCTTCGGCAACACGGTCTTCTTCTGGACCATAGGCAACTACTGCCTGGCAAGTGAAGGCGAGCACAAGAGCCAGCGCCTCGCAGTCAGGGACATTTTAAAACGCATCTTCTCGCCTCCGCTCTGCGGCATGCTCGCAGGCATAGCCTGGGTGCTGATAGGCCTTCCCCTGCCCCTTGTTCTCAAGAATTCCTGCATCATGCTGGGCAGCATCGCCTCCCCCCTTGCCCTTGTCTTCATCGGTGTCATCCTGCGCCGCATCGACTGGAAAGGCGTGAAGATGGGCAGGGATATCACGCTCTGCCTTATCTGCCGCCTGGCCATTTCTCCGGCCATCCTCATCGGCATGCTGCACTTCATTCCCCTGCCGGCCCTCACCGGGCACGTCTTCATCATGCAGTCGAGCCTCCCCAGCATGACCAATATTGCCCTGGTGGCCGCCTTCTACGGCGCGGACAGGCAGTTCAGCAGCGTTTTCGTGGCCCTTTCCACCATTCTTGCCATGATTACCGTGCCCTGCTGGATGACGGTCATCACGCTCTATATGTGACGCTTCTGAAATACGGGAGTTCACCATGCCCAACGACGTCTATCACGGTTTTCACGAATTCTACGTTCACTGCTGTCAGACGGGACAGTCCCCGGCGGCTCTTCTTTCAGGCAGGCAGGAATCCGCGCGCCTGCCCGTTGATACAGCCCATGACGGGGACGGAGAGGAGGCAGTCTTCAGGCTGCGGCTGCCTCTCATCGCAGCCGATATTGCCTCCTTCTCGCGACGGGACACGAGAACTTTTCCCATGATGGAACACCTTTTTTCCGAAGGCCTCGCCCGGGATCTCTCAGAGGACACGCTCCTCTGGATCGACAGCATGGGATACAGTCTGGACTGGCTCTTCTTCGGACAGGGGGCCATGCTGAAAAATGGTTACAGGCCGGTTCCCTTATTCAGGGAGGGCGGCGCCGCTCCTCTGGACGGCCGGGAAATCCGCCTCATGCGCTCCATGGCGCCGAGCTGGACTGGCTCGGACTGGGCCTGGCTTCACGGGGGGCGCTACCTGCGCCGCCAGAACATGCCGCCTTCCCTGGCCATTGTCTCCCGCGCCGTTGTAAGCTGGAACATCCTTCCTCTCTCGCCCGCCCTTCCCGATGCGGCAGAGGTCTGCGCCCACGTCCAGGATGTGGCGAAAACCCTTAATCCCCAGTCCTGGGGCCGCACCTGGCGCAGTTACGTGGTGAGGAGGCTGCAGGCGAGCCAGGCCAGGGCCGGCATGCTCGTCGGTCTTACGCCCTCGGCCACGGCATCCTATATGGCCGGCCGCAGCGAACCCACTGACTCCGCGCTCAAGGCCTTTCTCCTTCTGGACGGCGTACTGACCCGCCACGGGCGCGACGGACTCGTGGATTTTCTGAACATGCTGAATGAGGAAGCGGTCAGCCGGGGCTTCGCCGATCTCGGAGAAGTTTTCCGCAAACGCACCTGGGGATGGACGTCCCGCTCGGACAGCACGGAGAAAAGCCATGACACGGGCGACCGGGCGTAAAGGACTGCCGCGCCCTGCCCGCTTCTGGGCTGCCCTCGCCGTGCTCGCCGGCGTCGCCCTGGTCACGGCCATGGGCGCCATGATAACCATCGCCCTGCCCGGTCTCGCGGGCAGTTTCGGCGCCTCAGACGCCGACGTCGTCTGGACGGTCACCTGCTATCAGATGGCCAGCATGGCCTGCGTTCTGCCAGCCGCGTCCCTGGCCGGAACCTTCGGGGACAGGATAATCTTTCTCACAGGCCTCCTCCTCTACGCCGCGGGCTCACTCCTCTGCGCTCTCTCCCCGGACCTCGCCACGCTCACGGCATGCCGTGCCCTGCAGGGCGTTGGCGCGGCCGGCTGCACGGGCGTCAGCCTCAAACTCATCGAGACCATTTTTCCGAGCCGGCTGCTCGGACGCGGCATAGGGCTTAACGCGGCCACCATCTCCGCTTCCGTCATCCTCGGTCCGGCCATCGCCTCGGTCATCCTCTCCCGCGCTTCCTGGCCATGGCTCTTCGCGACCGCCTTTCCCGCCGCGCTTGCCGCCGCGGGTCTCGCCTTCGCTTTTCTGCCGCACGAGAAACCGGAAAATCTCACTCCTCCCGCAAAGGCTGGCACGCTGAAGGAGCTTTTCCCAAACCTTCTGACCTTCGGCGCCTTCTTCCTCCTTGTGGCCGCTCTCTCCCGCGGGGCCGCACCCCCTGTCTCGGCAGGTCTTGCCGCCCTCTTCCTCCTGGCTCTCGTCCTTTTCGTGCGCCTTGAGCGCAGGAGCCCTTCACCCTCACTGCCCGTGGATCTTCTGGCGCGGCCCGTCTTTTCCCTTTCCATGACGAGCCAGCTCTTCTGCTTCATGGCCCAGTCAGCCGTGGTCACAGCCTGCCCGTTTTTCTTTCAGGAAAGGCTTGGCTTCTCCGTGGTCACCACAGGGCTCCTGCTCACGGCCTGGCCCCTCGGTCATATTGTCTCCTCCCTCGTCTCTGGAAGACTCACGGAGCGCGTGAGTCCTGCTCTCGTGGGATTTCTGGGCATATCCGTCTGCACGGTCGGCATCGTGTCCTTCCTCTGGCTTGAAGGAGGCCCTCTGGACGCTGCCTGGCGCCTCTCCGTCTGCGGCTGCGGCTATGGTTTCTTTCAGGCGCCCAACGATCAGACCACGCTTCTCGCCGCGCCCCATTACCGGCGCAGCGCGGCCAGCGCCTTTCTTGCCCTTGTCAGATCCCTCGGACAGATGATCGGAGCTGTAGCCGTCTCATCAGCCTTCCATTTTTTTCCGGATATCCCGGAGGCGTCCTATCTTGCTGCAGCGGCCTTCGCTTCGGCCGGCACATGCTCACTCGCCCTGCGATGGCGTTTCCTGAAAAAAAGATTCACCAGCCGCGTCAGGCACAGACCTTCGGCCTTCGGCAGCCTCATACGGAAAAGAAGGAATTCGAGCGGAAAACAATCAGCGCCGAAATGACGCAGAGCCCCATCAGAAACGCGATGTAGGCCGTGCGCGAGCGGATGGCGAGAAGCGCGCCCGAGAGCGCCGCGGCGTAGACGAAGGTCCAGGAAAGATCGGGGATAATCGGATAGACGCCCAGGGCCAGAAGAGTGCAGACCACCCCGCAGAGCAGGGTGTAGCTCACGGCGTAGAGAATGGCGTGCATGCCCGCCCGGCGCAGTATGCTCTGGTAGACCACCTTCTCGGGGTGCGGATCAGCCGCCTCCATGTCAGGCAGAAAACGATCCTCGTATATCCGGTAGCGCTGTTCGAGCCAGCTGCCGGCCTGGGCGCAGAGCATGGCCAGGATGAGCGGCAGAAGCATGCTCCCCGCGTCCACAAAGTGCGCAGTGCGGGCAAAGGGAAAAAGCAGGAGGAAGGCCATGCCGCCGAAGGGATGAATCACGGTTCCCATGGCGATGACGTC
>ONPA01000111.1 GCA_900319575.1 uncultured Desulfovibrio sp.
AGCGTCCCGAACGCTGCGCTCTAGCCAAACTGAGCCACATCCCGTTGACGAAAAAGAGGTCTACACCCAAACGCCGTTTCTGGCAAGCACTTTTTTGAAAAGATGGCGCCCGGAGCCCGTAAACGCAGAAGGGGTTCCCGGAACTACATGGTTCCGGGAACCCCTCATTCATTCTTTCATATGCCGGGCGTGCCGGCAGAAGTCAGACTAGAAGTCCATCTGGCGGTAGGCTTCCAGAGCCTTGGCCTGCTCCTCGAAGTCCTTGAAGCCGGCGTGATGCAGAGCGTCCTCAACGGTTCTGGACCAGTTCCAGGTCGCATAGATGACGGGCTTGTGGAACGTGGAGCGGAACGTGTTGAGCTCGTCCCTGTAGAAGGCTTCCTTGTTGGTGCCAAGGTGCTCGCGCAGCTGCTGCAGACGGCGGGAAATTTCGCCGTCATACCAATCCTGAATGTCGTTACGCTGGTACTTGCTCAGGATGTGCTCGTAGCCGTTCTTCTCAAGGAGCTTCTTCAGGCGGTTGAAGTGCTGCTCATTGAGCCATTCGCCGAGCTTGCTGACCGGGATGTTCTCCTGCTCGACCGCGTAGATGTCCTTGACGGTCTGGGCGTAGGTGTCCGGCACAACGGAGGCGGAGGCGATGCCCGCGATGGCAACGATGCCGCGCATGATCACGCTGTTGGACACGCCCTGGCCGCAGAAGCCGACTTCCTTGCCGTACTTCTGGCCGGTGAAGATGGAGGCCAGGATGGTCCACACGACAGCGGGATCCTCTTCGTCGTAGATGCGGCGGAGAAGCGCGTTGTCGCGGTCCGTGGCCAGCGTCATCTGGGTCATGTCGTTGGAGCCGATGGAGAAGCCGTCAAACTGATCCAGGAATTCCTTGGACAGGATGGCGTTGGACGGGATTTCGGCCATCTGGATGATCTTGAGGCCATCCCTGCCGCTCTCAAGGTTATGCACCTGGGAGAGGTACTGGCGCATGGCGGATGCTTCCTCAAGCGTACGCACGAAGGGCAGCATGAGGTGCAGGTTCGTGGCGCCGTAGGTGCCGCGGGCCAGCTTGAAGGCCTCGAGTTCCCAGTCGTGGACGTCACGGGAAACGCCGCGGTAGCCGAGCATGGGGTTGGCTTCGGTCATTTCGAAGAGGTTGCCGCCGAGAAGGTTGCGGTACTCGTTCGACTTGAAGTCGGTGGTACGGTAGACGATGGTCTTGCCGTAGAAGGCCATGGCGAAGAGAGCGAGGCTCTGGGCCAGGGTCTGGATGTAATGCTCACGGCCGGTGCGGAAGCCGCGGGACCTGATGATCTTGGAGATCTTCTGGGGCAGCTCGCGGACATCGTCGATTTCCTTCTTCAGGCCGGCGCGCACGCTGACCTTCTCGCGGAGCTCAGCCACGGCCTTCATGTGCTCCTGAACGAGGGGAAGATCCTTGATGTCACTGACCTGCTGGTCGATGACGGCCTGGATCTCGGAAATGCGCTTGGCGCCTTCGGGATCGCACGAGTCACACTTCGAGAGCTCGTCGTCGTAGCCCATGATGTACTTCACGTGCTCGGCGAGGTCGACAGAAGTCTTGAGGACATTCACATGGCGGGAAGCGTTCTCAAGGTAGGCGTCGAGCTTGTGGTCGAGCTCGCGCATCTTGCGGTGCATGAGCAGGATTTCCTCAGCGCTGCTGCCCTTGTCTTCCTCGACGAGCTGCTCGAGCTCCTTGGAGAGGCCGGACACCACACCCACGTACTCGCGGATGTTGAAGTCGTAGGCCACCATGCCGCCGTCAAGCTGATCGCAGATAACCTTGGTCAGGTTGGCGTCGAGTTCGGCGACCTTTTCCTTCACGATGCGGTCGAGTTCGCCATTGTCGTAGGCTTCGAGGGCCTGGGGATGCACGGCGACGTTGCCCAGCATGAATTCAGCGCGGAGCAGGCCCACCTTGAAGCGGGGGTAGACGCGCAGACGGGACAGAGCGAGGGCCTGGCCCACGTCGGCGAGGATGAGACCCACGCGGCACTTGGTTTCGGGAAGATTGTCAATGTTGATCTCGCCGCCCACTTCCTTCAGGGGAAGGAGACCGCGGTAGACGCGGCCGCGGGAACCGTCAACGGTCACTTCCATGCCGTCGAGGGCCCTGATGGCGTCGATGTGCTGAATGCCGATGACGGCCGGGATGCCGAGTTCGCGGGAGGTGATGGCGGCATGGGAGGTGTCGCCGCCCACGTCAGCCATGATGGCCGTGGCGATACGCATGCCGGGCACCATGTCGGGGTCGGTGCGCTCGGCAGCGAGAACATCGCCCTTGTTGACCTTGTTGAGCTCAAGGGCGGAACGCAGGAAGCGGACCACGCCGTGTCCCGCGCCGCGGGAGGCGCCGTTGCCCTCGAGGACAGTCTCGGCGCTCGCGAGCGCTTCGGGATCCACCTCGCGGCGGCGCATGAAAATGGTATGGGGATGCTGCTCGAGCTCGCTGTTCCAGCGGGTCTCGGGACGGGCCTGCACGAACCAGAGCTTGTCGTGGGCGTCGATGCAGAACTCGGTATCCATGATGATACCGCCGTACTGTTTGCTGATGGCGCGTACGCCCTTGGCAACGGTCTCGGCCTGGCTCAGGGAAAGAGCCCAGCGCAGGGCTTCAAGTTCGGGTACCTTGACTTCCTTGGTGCCGCCGCGATCGTCATAGACGATCTTCATGTCCTTGCAGCCCATCTGACGGATGACGACCGGGGATCCATCGTCACGGGTGAAGACGTAGGCCTTGTCAGGGGTGACCTTGCCGCCCACGACAGCCTCACCGAGGCCGTAGCTCGCGTCGATGGAAACGAGGTCCTTGCGGTCCGTGCCGCGGCAGCCGGTGGCGGTGTCAGCCGCGAATGCGGTACCGGAAACAACGGGGCGCACCATCTGCATGATGCAGACGGAAAGGGAGGTGCCCTCGATGGCCCAGTCCTTCTTGGCCTGCTCGCCGATGGACTCATCGCCGAGTTCCTCGGCCTTGGTCATGGCGTCAAGAATGGCCTCGCGGCGGTAGGTCATGGAGCGCAGGTTGTAGGCGGAGGCGCAGTCCCAGCTGTAGGCTTCGGCCACGTGGTCCTCGCCCACCATGTTCAGGAAGGTGTCCTGCAGGCCGGCGAAGGCCTTTTTGCGGGAGTCTTCACCTGCGGCGGAGGAACGCACGGCCACGGGGGTCATATCGTCCTCATTTTCCTTGCAGATAGCGCGGTAGGCGCTGCGCACGGCCTGATCGACCTCGGGAGGGAGCGGCACGGAAAGGATAGCGGCCTGCACCATAACGGAACGCTTGCGGAGCTGATCGATGCCCTCAGGAGAGGTAGCGAAGCCTTCAACCACGTTATTGATGAACGTGCGCAGCTTCGTGGAACCGGTCTCGGTGCTGTTTTTCTGGGCGTCAGCCACGCGTTTGCCGAGCTGATGCACAAATTTCTGCAGATAATCGGGATCCTGGTTGATCACCGGGTCGTTCCAGTCGATGCGGCCGTATTCCTGATCCACCATGCTGCGGACGAGGCGGCTGTTGACTTTGGACTCATCGAGAACGTGATGGAAGGCAACCGAGGAGATGGCTCTGAAATGCGGAGCCTGGATTTCCTTAATCTGACTGATGATGGCGGTGTTGTAGTTTTTGCCGCCGACCAGCATTTCGCCGCTGGCACCCAGCTGGACGATATCCGCACCTGTCAGCACAAGCTGTTTCCTGATATCCTCAGGCGACTTCGCGGATTGTTTCTTGTCCATGATTTCCTCCGTTTTGCAGGACATATGTGCAGGAACCAATAAAGCGGGCCCATTTGGAAAAACGCCACTTTAAGGGCATTTTCCAAAAATATCCCGATGCTTCTATAACAGAAAAGCCGGGATTCTGTCCACACTGGAACAAAAATCCCGGCTGCTGTTTCATATTATTATCATCTGGCCTTCTGTTAGTTCAGCGGAGTGCCGCAGAACGGGCAGAACCGCGCCTCCTTGTCCGTGATGGGATGGGCGCAGGCCTCGTTGGGACAAACCTTGGGAACGGGTCCGAGCTCGACCAGGAGCTCGCCCTCGCGCACAGGGATCATCTTCTTGTTTTCCTTGAAGTCGGCCGTCTTGAGTACGCGCTTGACAATACCGTCGCAGGGAGCCAGCACGGCTTTTTCCTGCTTCATGATACTCACGTTGAAGATTTCCTCGCCCTTCTTCACGATGTCGCCGGGGGCCACGTACATGACCCACAGATCACCGGTGCTCGGGCTGCCGACCTGGTACTGGTCATTGGGATCGGCCATGGGCACGCCGGCCGCTCCCCTGCCCGCGGGCTCGGCGAGCTTCACGCTGCAGCTCATGAACTCGGAGTCAAGCACGTAGCGCACCACGCTCATGCCGGTCTCATCGGGCCTCGAGATATGCAGCATCTGCAGGGTGTGCGGCTTGCCATGGCTGTCCTCGAAGTTGATGGTCTCGCCGACCTGCATGCCTTCGAACCAGGTGTTCAGGGGCAGGCAGTTGGGATCGCCGTACTTCTTCACGAAGCGGATGGTCTTGAGCGCGTCGCCGGGGAAGTTGAGGTACATGACGTACTCTTCGTCCGAAGGCTCGCGGCCAAGCATTCTGGCGCACTCGGCGCGCACCTCGTCGAGGTTGACCGGGGGCAGCTGCTCAAGGGGCGAGCACTCGGTACGCTGGGCGATAGCTTCCTTCCACTTGGAACCGAAGGCGCTCTCGTAAACCCAGTCCGGCGGGAAGCCGAGCGGCAGACGGCCGAACTTGCCGAGAAGGAGGTTCCTGAAGGCATCGTTGCAGTCCCTGTAGATAAGGAGGCGGGCCTTGCGCATCTCGTCAGAGAGCTCGTTCTCAGGCGTACGGTTCACTTCCTGCATTACTTCAAGAAGGTATTTGACCTCGTCCTCGCCGCCGCGCTTGTAGGCGCCGGTCACGCCGAGGAAAGCGGTGTTCCAGGTGATCTGGCTGCCGGGCGTCACGTCGTGGTAACGCACGATCCTGCGGGTCTGCTCGAGGAAACGGAGCATATAGGGCAGAATCGTGATGTAGCCCTGCTTCACAGCGCCTTCCTGCGAGGAGGAGGTGGCGCCGCCGGGCATGCCGTGGCGGGTGACATCGTAGTCGATGCCGCGGAAATACGGCGAGCAGTACCTGTCGTAGTACGGCATGAGCTGCTTGTTGACGAAATTGGCCTCGCGGATGGCGTCCATGTTGAGCTTCGTCTTGAGGCCGAGCTCGCCCTCGAGGTAGGCCACCATGGACTGCACGTCGCCCTGGCCGTAGCTGCGCACGGAAGATCCGAGCGCCACGTCCAGAATCTGGCAACCGGCCTTGGCGGCCGCGCCGCAGGCGGGCACGAAGAGACCGTCCGTGTAGTGGCGGTGGTAGTGCAGAACGAGTTCGGGCCACTTTTTGCGCAGGGCTGTCACGAGTTCTGAGATGAAGCGGGGCGGGCAGACGCCGCCCATGTCCTTCAGCCCCAGGATGAAGTGTCTCGCGGCCTTGTGGGGATCAACGCCGAGGAGCTTCGCCATCATGCGTACGATGTGATCGGTAACGCCGAGGTAGTGCTCCACGTCAAACCCCTTGGCCCAGGACATGGAGAGAGCCGGCTCGAACACGCAGTCCTTGCGGTTCATGACCACTTCGGCGAAGGGCAGCATGTTCTCCACGTGGTTCAGGAAGTCAAAGCTGCGGACGACCTGGTAGTTGTCGCAGATCATCTCCCCCGTCACCTGCATGGCGTTCTTCGGCTGCGGCTTGTAGCCGAGCACGTTGGTGGAACGCACGAGGAGCTGCTTCAGGGTCTTGGGCGCGAAGCGGTTCCATTCCTTCGCTTCCGTGAAGGGATAGGTCATATTGGCGAGCATGGCCACATGGAAATGGGCGCCGCCGCCATTCTCGATGGAGAAGTAGCCGGCGTTGTCGAGATACGGGCCAACGAGCCTGTCCTCGGCAAGACGCATGCGGTTGCTCGTGTTGGACTGGGTGATGTCGCGCGGCGTCGTGTCGGTGAAATGCACCCAGTCGGAGTCGCGGATGTAGTCGAGGAGCGCTTCCCTGTCGCCGTGCGGATACGGATTCTCCTGCCTGCGCTCTTCATTGCTGATGACGGGCAGGTGCGGCTTGAAGGCGCCGAGGCGCGGCGTTTCCCTGGTGCGGTACTCGCCGAGGGACACGTAGGGGTTGTAGCCCTTGGCCGAAATTTCGGCCACGAGGCGGCTCAGGCGCTCGCTCTCCGCTGCCAGATCCTCATACTGCATGAGCTCGGGATGCTGGGCCACGAAATTCGTGGAGATCTCGCCGTTGCGGAAGTCAGGATTCTTGATGACCTGACGGAAGAAGGGAATGGTCGTGTGCACGCCGCCGATGACATACTCGCTGAGGGCGCGCTCCATGATGCCCAAGGTCTTCTCCCAGTCATGGGAATAGGCGATGAGCAGGGCGCCGGCGGAGTCATAGTTGGCAGGGAAGTCGTAGCCCGCGGAAATATTGGAGTCGAGGCGCACGCCGGGGCCGCCGGGGGACACGTAGCGGGTAATCAGGCCCGAGTTGGGAGCGAAATTATCCTGCGGGTTCTCCAGGTTGATGCGCACCTGCATGGCCGTGTAGCCGGGCTTGAAGGTATTCTCGTTGTAGCGGAGCTCGGCGCCGAAGGCCACGGCGATCTGCTCTTCCACGAGATCAATGCCGTAGCGGCTTTCCGTGATGCCGTGCTCCACCTGCAGACGGGTGTTCACCTCGATCATGTAGGGATTGCCGTCCGGGGTCACGAGAAATTCAACCGTGGCCAGGGACTGATAGCCCACGGCGCGCACGAGCCTGCGGGCGTATTCCTTCAGGCGCTCGCGGAGTTCGCGGGTCACGCCCTTCCAGGGGGAAGGCGTAATTTCCATGAGCTTCTGATTGTTGCGCTGCACGGTGCAGTCACGTTCGTCAAAGGCGAAGACATTGCCGTAATGGTCGGCCAGCACCTGGATCTCGATGTGATGCACATCAGTCAGGAGCTTCTCCACGAAGAGACGCGGGTTGCCGAAGGACGCCTGGGCCATGGTGGAGGCTTTGAAGAAGGCGTCTTCGAGCTCGGACTTGCTGTGCACGGCGAAGATGCCGCGGCCACCGCCGCCGCCTTCGGCCTTGAGCATGATGGGCAGCCCGATCTCATCGGCGAGCTGGCGCGCCTCATCAACTGTCACGGCTCCCTCGGAGCCGGGAACGACAGGGATGCCCAGCTTGCGGGCAACCTTGCGGCACTCGACCTTGTTGCCGAGCAGGTTCATGGCCTCCTCGGAGGCGCCGATGAAGACAATGCCGTTGTCCCGGCAGAGGGCCGGGAAGCGGCTGTCTTCAGAAGCGAAGCCCCAGCCGGGATGGATGCCCACCACGCCGCTGCGCTTGGCAAGCTTCACGATGCGCTCGATATCAAGATAGGCCCGCGGGTCAGGGCCCAGAAGAAGCAGTTTCTGCGCGGTCGAGGCGGAAGGTGCCGTTTTGTCAATATCGGTAGCCGTCATGGCTGCGATGGCGTCAAAGCGCTCCCTGATGGAACGGCAGATGCGGCGGGCCGGAATACCGCGGTTGGCAACCAGTATGATCTTGCCCTTTAGAAATTCCTGTACTTCCTTAAACGTCTTGTTTGGCATGAACTCGTCCCTCTCTAAAAACTGTCTCTCTCTCCCGCGAACCGGATGCTTCCGCCCAGGTACTCCTTCACGCCCCCGGCCTCCCGGAGGATGATCTGTCCCTGGGTCCCCACACCTTCCAGAATGCCGGTGGCCGTCAGGCTTCCGTCCTCCAGCCTGACGGGGTTTCCCCGCCAGAGCAGATACCTGTTGGCCAGTTCAAGCCAGCTTCCGGATTGGGTAGTCTTCTGACTATAGACAGAAAATATGGATTTAACAAGCAATCCCCACAGCTCATCCACGCTGGGAACCGCCCTGCCCGGAACCACGCATTCGGAAAGGCTGCAGGCCATGAGCGCCGTGCTCTCACGCATGGCCTCCGCCCCGGGGTGCGAAACCAGATTGAGTCCCACTCCGGCCAGGAGCACGCCCGCCCTCTCCTCGAGGAGGATGCCGCAGACCTTGCGCGGCGTTCCTCCGAACATGAGCGCCACGTCGTTGGGCCACTTCATCACTGCCGGATACCCGTATCCCTCAAGCTCCGCGCAGACCGCGGCCCCGCAGGCCACGGCAGCCTCGGTTCCCACAAAGGGCGGCTCCATGGGGAGACGCAGGGAGGCGTAAAGGTTGCCCGCTGGCGATCCCCAGTTTCTGCGGTACTGCCCGCGTCCGTTCGTCTGGCTCTCAGCCAGAAGGCTGTCGAAAACACCGAGATGGACGTCCGGCTCCCTCGCCGCGTCCATGGTGGTGGACACCGCACCCCTGTGAATAACGTTAAACACGGCATCCTCCCTGCTTTCCAATCCATTCCTCCGCCGCGGCTCCGAGGCGCCCGGTGAAGGCGTCCATAAACGGACCATGGTCAAAGCCGCACACGTGCCCGAATCCGTGGGCAGTGAGGCGGACCAGGTGCCTGAGAGGCTCCTGACCATAGAGCACGCATTCCCGGCAGAGAGTCTCAGAGGAAAGGACGAGTTCCGCGAGCCCGGTGAGCGGCTCTCCCGGGAAGGACAGGATATTGGTCGGTCCGGGCACACCCATGGCCCTTCTGTTGAGTCCGGCCATGGGACCGTCCAGGGTCACGGTAAAATCAAGGGCGCCCGGCACGCCGGGACATCCTCCCTCCTCTTCCACGGCCCGGGCCTCTTCCCAGAGAGTCCGGAGGAGCGGCTCAAGCTCCCTGAGCGGACAGGGAAGAAACGCGCAGGCGAGAGGACTGTCCGCGTCCAGTGTTACACTAAAGGGAGCCCGCAGGGCCCCCCCGTTATTTTCCATCATCGTTTTCTCCGGCAAGGAACATACGACCGACTTCTGAAAATGAGAGTCCCCTAACGCCGTTCCCCGGTGTCCGGCATATCGATGTCGAGGCCGGGCCCGGACCCGTGCTCCGGCTTCGCCGGCTCATGGGCGCCCGCGTCCATGCTCAGCGGACAGCCGTCCATGAGATGCTCGTCTTCCACGGAAGCGGAGTGGCCGCCCGCCTCGCCCGGGCGCAGTGGGCCGATGAAGGCCTTCTCCTGCGCAGCCTCAGCCCCGGCGTCCTTCCTGGGCGCCCCTTTTTTCAGGCCGATGTTTCTGCGACATCCCACAAGGCGCTGGAATACGGAAGTTTTCTCCCCGCCCTGTCCCGCGTCCTTCGCGGGGGACGGCGCCGCGGGTTCCTTCTGGAAAAAGTGCTGTTCCGGGGCCGCCGCTTCTGCGCCTTTCATCCCCTTCACAGGTTCCGGATAGGCGATGCGCTGATGGAAGATGCCGGTGAGCACACGCTGGAAGCTCTCACTGAGATAGTGGAGATCCCTGAAGGTGAGCTCGGATTCGTCGAGCTGGCCCTCGGCAAAAATTCCCTTGATGATTTTATCGACATGCGCCTTGAGGCGCGCCGGCGTGGGATCAGTTAACGTTCTGCTCGAAGCCTCGACCGAGTCGGCCAGCATGAGAATGGCGGCCTCCTTCGTCTGGGGCTTGGGTCCGGGATAACTGTAGTCCGACTCGTTCGGGTTCTCGCCGAGAGCAATGGCCTTCTGGTAGAAGCAGCGGATCACGCGGGTGCCGTGGTGCTGGGCGATGATATCCGTGATTTCCTGGCCCAGCCGGTAGCGCTGGCAGAGCTCGATGCCCTTCTTCACGTGATTCATGATGATGAGCGCGCTCATGGAGGGCGAGAGCTTGTCGTGCTTGTTGGGGCCGCCGAACTGGTTCTCAATGTAGTACTGCGGGTAGGCCAGCTTGCCCGAATCGTGATAGAGGGCAGCCACTTTGCAGAGAAGCGCGTTGGCGCCTATGGCCCTGGCTCCGGCCTCGACCATGTTGGCCACCACGATGGAGTGATGATAGGTGCCCGGAATGGTGACCATGATCTCCTGCATGAGGGGCTGCTCGAGGCTGATGAACTCCATGAGCCTGAAGCGCGTGGAGTAGCCGAACACGGTCTCGAGCACGGGACTCAGGGAGAAGAAGAGAATGAGCGTCAGAAGAGAGTTGATGCACACAGCCGTGAACAGCATGGGCATCTCATTCAGGGCCGTGCCTTCAAGGAAGGTCGCGCCCACGAGAAGGAAGCTCTCGCCGAGGATGAGCGGAATGAGGTTCCACACGGCGTCCTGACGGCTCATGGCCGATACCACAAGCCAGGTGGTCAGCATGGCCGAGAGAAAATGAAAGAGGCCGAGAGACACGCCGAGATGCAGGTTCACCGCCGTAAAAAGCGAGAGCAGAAGGCCCATGGTCACATAGCGGCGGGCCGCGAAAACCATGGCCACAAAGCCGCAGGCTCCGGCCATGGGAAAGGCGACGCTGAAGGCGCCGGCCAGCGTGGAACTCTCGATGAGCGCGCCCAGCGCGTAGACGCCGCGGGCGGCCAAGGTCGTGAAGGCCACCACGATGCTGATGAGATAGAGATCTTTGTTGCGGATGGACGATCCCGGACGTCCGCTCGGGGACAGGAAAAAGCCCATGGAAATGAAAAGCGAGAGGATGAGGAGACCAAGGGAGCGCTGCCAGTCGAGCGGCATGGCCGTGGTCTGGTACAGGGCCTGGAGCTTAATCTGCTGCTCGCGGCTCACGCGGTCGCCGCGGCGCACGATGAGCTCGCCCTTCTGTATCTGGTAGTAGACGGGCTCGACCTTATCCATGACCTGGCTCGCGCGCCGCTGCGTGGCCTCGCGGTTCAGGGTCAGCGTGGCCGGCAGGGAAGCGGAGAGAAGCACATTCACGGCCCTGCGCGCGTTGTGGGAAAGTTCCTGCTCACCGCGGGCCAGGGTCGAAATTTCCGTCAGGAAGGACTGCACGTCCGGAAGCACGGTCACATCAGGACGCAGAACCTCCTGGCCCGTGTCCAGATTGCGGATGATGACGCCGCTCCTGCCCACACGGGCCGTGCGGATATCGCCCACGAGGCCTTCGGACATGCGTTCGCGCAGGAGGGGAAGCAGTTTGTGGAGCACGAATTTCTGGGTCGTGGGAACGCCGAGCTCCGGCAGAATCTCGCGGGCGAGCTCAGGGCCGATCTCGCTCGAAAAGAGCACGCTCGGATCCTCGCGCCCGTTCTTCGGCGGCGCGCCGTTGAGCTCGCGCATGAGGTCGATTAAACGCGTCTCGAAGGCGATATAGGGCTCGAGACTCAGATCATAGACCGAGGGCTGCAGGAGCATGACCTGCTTGCGCCGCGCAGCCGTGGCCTGGGCGTCCTCCACGAGGAGGTACCGGTCCGCGACGACATTGGACTCGGCCACCTGCCCCGCCACATACAGTCTGTGGCCCGTATCGAAATTGAATCCCGAGAAAAGCGACACAGCCAGAAGAACGCACGCGAAGACGGCGCAGCCGCGCCCGCATCCGAGATGCGCCCTGATGGCCCGGCTTATGGCCAGGAAACAGGGTCTCGCGTTAGTGATCTTCTGCTGCTGCATCATAAGCGTGGACTATGGCCCCGACGAGAGGATGGCGGACAACGTCTCCCTTCGAGAAACGGTGGAAGGCGATGCCTGGCACGCCGCGCAGAATCTTCAGCGCCTGCACAAGCCCTGACTGGGCATGATTGAAGCCGCCGGGGAACTGGGGCAGATCTATCTGCGTCACGTCGCCGGTGATAACCATGCGCGAGCCGAAGCCCATGCGGGTCAGAAACATCTTCATCTGTTCCTGGGTGGTGTTCTGGGCCTCGTCCAGGATGATGAACGCGTCATTGAGGGTGCGGCCGCGCATAAAAGCGAGCGGGGCCACCTCGATGGCCCCCGCCTCCATCATGGAGGCCACGCGGGCCGCGGGCAGCATGTCGTTCAGGGCGTCGTAGAGTGGGCGCAGATAGGGGTTCACCTTTTCCGTAAGATCGCCCGGCAGGAAACCGAGCTTCTCGCCGGCCTCCACAGCCGGACGGGTAAGGACAATGCGCTTCACCTGGTGCTGGGCGAACATGGAAAGGGCCATGGCCACGGCGAGATAGGTCTTGCCCGTACCGGCCGGTCCCACGGCGAATACCATGGCACAGCGCCGGAGCGCGTCGAGATAGGCCTTCTGGGCCACGTTGCGTGCCGTAACCGTCTTTCTCGGGGTATGAATGAAGACCGCGTCGCGGTAGACTTCCGAAAGGACGACACCGGGATCACTGCGGACCATCTCATAGGCCCGCGCGATATCTTCCTGGGTCACATTCACGCCACTCTTGAAGAGCCCGTAGAGCTGCAGAAAAACATTGCAGAGCGCCTGCCGGACGCGGAGATCCGGGGTGTCGACCAGAACCTTCGCCCCCCGGCTCGCGATGTGCGCGCCGCTGGCCGAAGCAAGGAGATGCAGGTGGGCATTGTTGGGTCCGAACAGCTGGTTGGCGACCATGGGATCGTCAAATTCTACCAGTTCGGCCGTGCTGTTTTCTTCTGACATACCCTTCACTTAATGAAAAACGTGGTTAGTGTCCATGAAAAATAACCCGGATGCGG
>ONPA01000092.1 GCA_900319575.1 uncultured Desulfovibrio sp.
CATGCTAAAACATGTCTGGGTTTATTGGTCTGCGTGGCCGACAGTCATCTGCAACTCCTTTCTGCTATTCGTTATACCGATTCTTATAGAAATTATTCTATTAATAAGATGGATTTTACATCCATGTCTGCGTACGGGAGTCTGGCTGGCCATAGGAACTTTTTTTTGCATTGGGCCGCCAATTTGTAATTTCGCTTGTTCAGGTGGTCTTTTCTTCAGGTAGAAAAGGATTTAGTCTTTTTTGGAGGGGCCGTTCATGCTTAACCTCGCAGACCTCGAAGCCCGTGCAGCCCGTCTTGAATCCAGGAACTACGTCTCCATGCGTTATGGCAGGGTGACAGGGACTAAAGACGGCGAAGCACAGATTCAGCTGAACGGCGCCGACGAGCACAATACGAACAGCTATCAGACGCTCCAGCGCCGCGTTCTGCGGGATCAGAAAATCAAGCTGCCTGACATCGGCGATACTGCCCTTGTCTTGGAGTCGGGGCAGGGAGAAGAGCAGGGGGCCTATCTTGGCGCACCTTATTCTCAGGCTGTTCCCGGCCCCGGCCAGGAACAGCAGGTCGCCTACAACAAATACGAAGACGGCACGGAACTCTGGTACGACAGAAAGGCTCATACGCTGACAGCCAAAGTAAATGGCAATGTCAGTGTTGAGGCGAAGGGGATGGTCTCTGTTTCTTCGGAAACAGGCATCAAACTCAGGGCACCGTTCATCGGGCTGCCGGTACTGTGATTATGACTGACGAATATGGCAATCCCGGAAGTGCCCTGGTGAGCGGGACTATCACAGTCAGGGGCAGGGAGATCCAGCTGCCGGGCAGGAAAAATAAAAGCCCCCTGGGATGGTATATCTCCCAAGGGGCTGTGTGGCAGATTCCTCGACACCGTCATCTGGTGCATGATTATGTGTAAGCGGCTAAAGCGACGGGCAATATGTAGTTCCGGAAGAATGGGGGCAGCTGGCGCTGAGAGTTTCCATGCTCAGGCGTTCATGTGTACGGGCAGTGTGAGCCCTCCTTCCGGCATGATGGCGATGGAGGCATCCGGGCAGGCAGCCACGGCCTGATCGAAGGCCTCCTGGACCGAGGCGGCCTTTGTGCCGTACAGGGTGGCCGTGTCCTCTGCATTCATGGAGGATACGAGGACGAGTTTCTTTTCGCTGGCGACCTTGGCGAAGGCGAAGGCCTTGTGTCCGCCGAGGACGAAGTGCGCTCGGATTTCCCTCATGACTTCTTCAGGGGGCAGTTTTTTCTTCATCCATTCTTCGAAGACTTTATTGCCGTACCCGTCGCGGCACTCGCCGCAGACGATGATGGTGCCGCCGGGCTTCACGATTTTATCAGCGTGGTCGATTGCCTTCTGGGCCTGGTACCAGTTGACGTCCCTCGGGTAGCCGCAGGCGCTGGACACGGCGATGTCCACCGGCTCGGTGAAAGGAATCTCGTACATGGAGGAGGACGTATCCACGGCCTCGTACCATGCCTCAACCAGATCACCGGCCACGAGGCGGACGACCTGGTTGTCCGCGTTCATGACAGCGTTGAACACGAAGTTGACGCCCACTTTGCGGGCGGCTTCAATCATCTCGAGGCTGATGGGATTCTCGCGGATGGGCGGCATGTGGTCGAGGATTTCAACCATGCGGGCGTGGTTGTCCTGTACCGTCTTTTTTCCGCATATGCCGGGAAGAATGGACTTACGGCCGCCGGAATAGCCGGCAAAGTAGTGGGGAGAGACGACGCCGAGCGTGATGAGGTAATCGGCTTCGACAGCCAGCCTGTTCAGGACAAATTCGTATCCGGAGGGCAGCATGCCGAGGCTCACAAGGGAACTGTCGTCAGTGCATACGTGGCAGACGAAGCGGAAACGGTCGATCATCCCGGAGCCGTAGAGCCTGCGGTTGAGTTCGTCGCTCTGCAGTCTGTGGGTGCCTGTGGCGATGAGGAAAGTCACCTGGTCGTCGCGCACGCCCGCGGCGGAAAAGGCTTCAAGGAGGGCAGGGAAGAAGACCTCATAGGGCGTGGGCCGTGTTTCGTCATTAATGACAACGACGATTTTTTCCGGCTTTTCCGACCTGAGATCCTCAGCGAGGGGAGCGTGCCCCGTTGGGGATGCAAGCACCCTGCGGGCTTCTTCCAGGGGATTTTTCAGAACGGGGAGCGCGTTGAGATGTATGACATGGGGTGCGCGGCGATCGTCCACGTCGAGGGGGACTGTACCGTCGCCATAACGAAGGTCAAAATGCATAATGGCGGCCTCAGCGGGCATAGGGTTCAAAAAAGCTGCGGATTCTGTCCATGTCCCGGGTGAGGCCCAGGACCAGCATGAGACGCAGTCTGGCTTTGGGGCCGCTGATCTCGCCGGTCAGGATGAACCCGGCCTCGCGGCTTTTCCGTCCTCCGCCTTCGTATCCGTATTCGTCAAGGGTGCGGCCCGCCTGACTGCGCGTGCAGACGACGACAGGAATACCCGCTTTGACGGCTTCTGCCAAGCTTTTCTGAATCAGGGGAGGCATGTTGCCGCGTCCGAAGCCCTCTATGACGATGCCGGCGGCACCATACTTCACGAGGGTTTCCACGAGGAGCGGGCTGCAGCCGGCGTACATTTTGAGCAGGAAGACTTCCCCGCCGAGACGTTCTGGGGCTATCTGCGCGCGGGGCGCGGGCAGGCGGCGGATGATGACCTCGTCGCCGTCGACGTAGCCGAGCGGCCCCCACCATGGGGACTGGAAGGCGTCCGGATTAACGCTGTGCGTCTTGATGACGTCAGAGGCGGCAAAAATACGTTCGTTCATGACCACAACGACGCCGAGTCCCCTGGCATTGTCTGAGCAGGCGGTACGGACGGCGCAGAGGATATTGGCCGGGCCGTCGGGGCTGACGCCGCTGGCCGAACGCAGGGCGCAGGTCAGCGCGACGGGCTTTTCCTCACGCAGGACGCAGTCGAGGAGATAAGCCGTTTCCTCGACTGTGTCCGTGCCGTGGGTGATGACACAGCCGGCCACGTCGTCCCTGCGCAGGGTTTCCCGGATCTGTCCCGCCAGACTGAACATGAGCGCGGGCGTCATCTGACAGCTCGGGATGTTGGAAAACTCGCGGACTTCGATATCGGGCACGGAGGCGAGCCCGGGCACGGCCTCAACGAGATCCGCGCCGGAGCAGGCCGGCACGACGCCTTTTCCGGGCACCATCTTCATGGCTATGGTGCCGCCTGTGGAGAAAACAACGACCTTTTTCATGGGATACTCCTTTGCCTGATGCCGGCTACTCGAAGATGGTCAGCATGCCGGGGAAAGCAATGAAGAGCACGAGCATGGCCACGTAGGCCAGAAGGTAGGGAATGATTTCCCTGACCACGCTTTCGAACCTTACCTGGGCTATGTTCGAGGAGATGAAGAGGTTCAGGCCCACAGGCGGGGTAAACTGGCCGACGGCCAGGGCGATGATGGTGAAGACGCCGAAGAAAATCATGTCGATATGCAGGGCCTGCACGACGCCGACCATGGTGGGAACGAAGAGCACGAGGGCGGCCACGTTGTCCAGGAAGGTGCCCAGAAGGAGAAGC
>ONPA01000114.1 GCA_900319575.1 uncultured Desulfovibrio sp.
GAACAAGCAACATAGCCCTGCTTCTGCAGAGCCATGTGATCAACGTCGGGGAAAAGCATGTCATTCAGAGACATCTGGCAAGCACAAAAACACGGGCTTCAGAGCCTGGCGTCAGTTGGCGTAATCGGCATGCACATGGTCAGCGGCCCCATTGTGGGTGTCGCCATCGGCTGGGGCCTCGACAAGTGGCTGGGTACGAGCCCGTGGTTCAAGCTGATTTTTCTGCTCATCGGAATCGGCGCCGGCTTCCTGAACGTCTATGTCGACACGAAGGGAGTGGTTGCCAGGATGAACAGAGAGGCGGCAAAAACGCCAGGGGCCATCTTGAGAGGAAACCCCGAAGGAAAAGACAAGCAGGAAGAAGCAGCGCATGGGAACGTCAAGGATAATCGGAAGTCTTGATAACTGGCTTACCAGCCACGGCGTAGACCATCCGTACATCCGGCCTGTCATACGCAACCAGGTTCTTCTGACGCTCATCGTCTTTGTCATCGGGCTCGCCGCCGCATTTGCGTCGCCGTGGATTCTGTGGGCCGATGCCGGCATTGCCGTCATGACTGTCATTATCTGCAGCTGGACGCACTATTTCCTGAAGACAAAACTCGAGGGAACGGTGTCCATGCGGATGCCCGGCGTCATCCTCCGCTTTTTTCTCCGCCTCGTGTTCCTGACCATCTGTCTCTATGCGGCGCTTATTTGGGGAAAAGCGTCGCCGGTGGCACTTGTGTTCGGAGTGGCAGTCGGGACGTTCGCCCCGCTTGTGACATTCCTCTGGGTACAACACACGAGAAAGTAAAAGCTCAACCCGAGCACACCGATGAGGACGCGGAAAAAGCCCGGGAAAACCTGCGAAGGCTTTTTCTCATCCAAAATAAGTTTTTTCTTGCTAAAGACTTTCGGTTGTGCTTAAAGTTTTGAAGTGTGTGATAGACACGTAAAGCCCACCATTCACGGTCAGTCCGTCAGTGGCGGGGCCCCTGCACAAAGCCTCCGGCTGCGTGTACGGGAAGTATCACCGCTTAAGAGGGAGGCTGCATAATGGCAGGTTTGGCTCATCCGGTTCTTCTCTCAACGTTCTGCAATATGGACACCATCACCATTGCCGGCAAGACGATGGAATTTGACCATGTTTTCTATACGTGGATTGTCATGGCCATTCTTTTTACTCTTGCCTTTCTGTGCAAACGCAAGCTGACCATGGTGCCAGGAGGACTGCAGAACTTCTGGGAAGCAATAGTAGACACAATAGACAAGTTTGTATGCGGATCCATGGGTGAAAAAGTAGGCTCGAGGTTCGTTCCGTTCCTGTGCGGCCTCTTTGTTTTCATCCTGTTCTCAAATTTCATGGGCCTCATTCCCGGCTTCAACGCCCCCACGGCTAACCTGAACACCACCGTGTGCATGGCCCTCTTCGTCTTCATTCTGTACAATGTGGTCGGCATTCTTGTCTGGCATCACAAGTACATCAAGCAGTTCCTCGGAATTTCCAAGTGGCTCATCCCTCTGATGTTCCCGCTGGAAATCGTGTCCCACCTCTCCCGCCCGCTCTCTCTTTCTCTCCGTCTTTTCGGTAACATCCGCGGCGAAGAAATCGTGCTCATTCTGTTCTTCATTATGGCACCTATCCTGGGCACCATCCCGATTTACTGCCTGTTCCTGATTGCCAAGTGCATGCAGGCCCTGGTGTTCTTCCTCCTTGCCATGTTCTACATCAACAGTGCTATCGTGGGCACCGAACACGAGTAAGGATCCTACTTTGCGGGGAATGGTCGACCGTTATCGACCCAACCATATAAACTCTTGGTTTAAGGAGTGTTCCAATGCGTAAATATCTTCTCATCGCTCTTAACGTGATTGCCCTGCTCGGCATTTCCTCCATGGCCTTTGCTGCCGGCGCCACCCTTGACGCCGCCGCCCTCGGCACCACCTGCCTCGGCGCTGCTCTCGGCATCGGCTTCGGCGCCTGCGGTTGCGGCGTTGGTATGGGTCTCGGCCTTAAGGGCGCCATGGAAGGCATTGCCCGCAATCCTGAAGTGAGCGGCAAGATTACCGGTACCATGATTCTGGCTTACGCCTTCATCGAATCTCTGGCCATTTACGCCCTCGTTATTTCCTTCATCCTTCTGTACGCCAACCCCTACGTTGCCTAGTTCAGAAAGAAAGTTTTGATTAAAAGAGGCTCCCGAAAGGGAGCCTTTTTTTGTGCCTTCACTACAACATGCTTTCCTGACGTATAAAAATATAGAGAGATAGAGTCTTATAAATACGACACTTGCATGGTACGCCATCTATAGTGTAGCGTATTACTTGACTTTACAAAAAAAGCTTAAAAGCTTTTAAAAAATTTTTTGCGTCTTTTTAACTGGTTAGATCCTTTTTCACAAGCATCTATCTAGCCAGGCGCGCTTTTGATGCGTATAAAAGACGGCAAACAAAAAAATTCACAAAGTCCTGAAAACAGGAAGCAGTTGTAAACACATGGATACTCAGCCCAAAAGCACCCACATCCCGCAGGCCACCATCAGGAGGCTTGCCACCTACGTTCAGGTCCTGGAAGATTTCCAGCGTGACGGCGTGGAAATCATCTCCTCCAATCCGCTCGCAGAAGCCTGCGGCGTCAACGGCTCACAGGTCCGCAAAGATCTTGCTTATTTCGGAGAGTTCGGCATACGCGGAGTGGGCTACAATGTCAGTTCCCTCATTGCAGCCATCACCTCATCGCTGGATGTGGACCGCGAATGGAAAATGGCTCTCATCGGTGTTGGCAATCTTGGCAAGGCTCTTCTCAATCACATTGAGTTCAAGGCCAGAAACTTCAACATCGTCTGCATCTTCGACTGTGATCCCTTCAAGATAGGCGAAGTGGTCCATGGCCTCGAGGTGCACTGCACCAAAGAAATGCCGGCTCTGGTGAGGGAGAACAACATCGAAATCGGCCTCATCACCACTCCGGCCCAGCGTGCCCAGCGTGCCTGCAACCACCTTGTCAACGCCGGCATCACGTCCATTCTGAATTTCGCACCTGCCCGCGTGAAGGCACCTGAAAACGTGGATGTGGAATACGTGGACTTCTTCCACCATCTGTATTCCCTTGCCTTCAACCACAACAGCCACCGCGGCTAGAAAAAGCCATGCAGACCTCTCCGCTGGCCCGCTTTCTTGATACGCTGGCCTTCTTTACCTGTCTTGTGCCGGCGCGCATGTACAGCGGTACGGATATGCCCCGCTGCGTCCCGTGGTTTTCCGCAGCCGGGCTGACCATCGGCTTCCTCACCACAGGACTGTCCCTTCTGGCCGGACTTTTCTTCAGGGGCGTCGTGCCGCCCCTCTTCCAGGCCCTGGCCGCAGGCTTCGTCTGGTGCGCTGCCGAGATCATCATATCCAGGGCCCTGCACTGGGACGGACTCTCCGATCTCGCGGACGCGCTCGGGAGTTCACGGGACGGAGAGGGGTTCTGGCAGGTTCTCAAGGACAGCCGCGTGGGATCTTTCGGCGCGCTGGCCATGGTCTGTGTCTTTGCGGGGCAGGTCATCGCCTGTTCCGCGCACGCGGCACGCGGTGACATCCTGGCTCTCGTTCTCGCTCCGGCGGCCAGCCGCTGTCTAGCGGCCCTTCCCTTCTGCTATGTAGCGCCGCACAACCCGAAATCCCTGGGCGGACGCTTCTCAGGGGGCGGCACGGCAGGGACGAAACGGCTTTCCTACTGCCTTCTCGCGATCATGCTCGCGCTCTGCGCCGCGGCCGGCGTTTCTGCCGCGGGCCTTGCGGTTCTGATTTCTTCATGTGCCCTGCTTCTTCTCTTCATCATCCGGACGGCCAGAAGGCAGGGCGGCATATCCGGTGATTTCATCGGCGCCACCATCGAGGCGGGGCAGCTTCTCGTCCTGATCTTTTCCTTTTAGCCGCGCCAGGTACGGGCGAGCCTCACGAGACCTCCGGCCCATTCAGGCAGGATGGGGGCGAAGATGTGCGTATAGGACCCCCAGGTGTTCCCGGCAGTTATGGCATCCGTACCCTTCCCGAATCCCCTGCCCTTGCTGAGCCGGAGGCAGGGATCAGAGATATCCGAGGTGGGGAGAACGTTCGAAAAATGAAATTCGTGCCCGCGGATCCTGAGCCCGGCCGGATAAAAAGGCGTGTCCCGGATGGTTTCTCCGGTCACGTAGCCGAGCCCTACAGGGCGTTTGTGCATCTCAATGTCTACGGGCAGAACGTCGGCAGCGGAAGATCTTTTCCCGTTCTGGGTGATGCTGCGCGAAAGGACCATGAATCCGCCGCATTCTGCATAAATGGGGAGGCCAACTCTTGAGGCCGCGGCAAGTTCGGCGAGACGGGGACTCGCTGCGAGTTCAGCGAGATAATCCTCCGGGAATCCGCCGCCCAGATAGACAGCGTCGATGCGCTCTCCCGGTCCCGTGAAGTTCCATGGCGTGCTGTCCGCGAAGGAAAGCTTTCTGAGCCTTGCACCGGCGCGTTCGAGCGCTTCCAGATTTTCCCGGTAGTAGAACCACAGGCAGGCGTCACGCACGTAGCCGATAACGGGCGGGTTGTCGAAGCGCACGGGCTCCCCTTCCCAGAAGGGTCTGATGTCACTGAGAGGCGCCGCGCCGCGTGCCGAGGATATGATCCTGTCCACGTCCACGTTGCCTGCGATATAGGTCTTCAGGCCGTCAAGCACGCTCCTGGCCGTATCAGTGAGCCTGTCGCCCAGAAGGGACGCTATGCCCATATGCCGCTCGGGCAGGGGATTTTCAGGAAGCCTCGGGAGCTCTCCAAGCACGGGCAGATCCGTATAGGTCTCGATGCTCTGCCTGAGATAGCGCCCGTGCCTGCTTCTGCCCACCTGGTTGAGCACAACGCCCGCGAAGGAGAGCCCCTTCTCAAAACGGGTCAGGCCCTGCAGGACAGCCGCAGCGGTTCTGGTCATCTTGGTGGCATTGAGGGAAATCACGATGGGGGCGCCGAGATCCCTGGCCAGTGTGGCCGTGGAGCAGGAGCCTTCCACATCGAGCCCGTCATAGAGACCGCGGTTGCCTTCGATGAGAGCCACGGCGTTCCCCTTCTCCAGGGAGCCGTCAGGCAGAAAACGCGCGGCATGGTGTGCGAAAAGAGACAGGAGCCTGTCTCCGGAAAGAAAGAAGGGATCGAGGTTAGTGGACGGCCGCCCGGCCGCTGCTGACAGCCAGGCGGCGTCGATATAATCGGGCCCCTTTTTGAAGGGAAGCACATCCAGGCCCCGGGCTGCGAGAGCCCCGGCGAGACCGAGGCTCAGGAGCGTTTTGCCGCCCCCTCCGCAGGTCGATGTGACGATAAAGCGGGGCAGGTCGAGGCGTGACGGATCTTCCCTCATGGGCATGTCGGTCTTCCTAGTGCTTGAAGGAACGCTGACCGGTGAAGACCATGGCCACCTGCGGGGAGTGCTCGTTGACGGCCTGGATGACTTCCCAGTCACGGATGGAGCCGCCGGGCTGGCCGATGGCGGTCACGCCCTCAGCCATGGCCACATCCACGCCGTCGCGGAAGGGGAAGAAGCCGTCGGAGATGATGACCGAACCGGCGAGGCCGCCGTGGGCTTCCCTTGCACGGGCCTGAATGTCGGCAAGCTTGTCGGCGAACCCCTTGTCGGAGCCAGCCTTGGCTTTGAGCTCATAGAGGGTGAGTCCGAGCTCACGGAAGGACAGGATGTCCTCGTACTTGTGGTAGGCCTTGTAGATGGCGAGCTCGACGCAGCCCACGCGGTCCTGTTCGCCCGTGCCGATGGCCGTGGTGGCGCCGTTGTGGGCGAAAATAACGGAATTGGAGGTCACGCCGGACTCGACGGCCCAGGCGAAGCGCAGGTCATCGAATTCCTGGGCTGTGGGCCTGCGTGCGGTAAAGGTGTTGCCCGCTTTGTCCGTAGCTTCCGCAGGAATGAAATCGTCAGCGGAAAGGATGCGGTTCTGGAAGGACTTCTGCACAACAAGGCCGCCGTCGGAAAGGCACTTGATGTCGAGGTAGGCAGAAGAGAGGAACTTTTCGAGCTCTCCGAGCCCGGGCAGCTCCATGATGCGCAGGTTTTTGCGTGACTTCAGGATATCGACAACGCCTTCCTCAAAGGAAGGCGCGGCGACGACTTCAAAATAATTGGCAGCCACGAGTTCGGCCGCTTCTTTGGTGAAGGGCCGGTTGACCACGATGGCGCCGCCGAAAGCGGCGATGCGGTCACACCAGAAAGCCTTTTCCAGGGCATCGGCGATACCCTTGTCGGACCAGGCCGCGCCGCAGGGGTTGTTGTGCTTGATGATGAGGGCGGCCGGTTTGTCGGTAAGGTACTGCAGGATGTTGGCGCCGTTGTCCACGTCGGTCAGATTGGTCTTGCCGGGATGCTTGCCGGCCTGGATCATCTGCGCTTCGGTGAGCGAGGAGACAATGCCCTGCCCGGGCTGACGCCAGCTGCGGCCGCCGAGGGTGATTCCCCCGTCAACGAGTTCGTAGAGCGCGGCGGGCTGATCAGGATTTTCGCCGTAGCGGAGGCCTTTCTTTTCGCCTCCGATCTCCCACTGGCGCTTGCGGTAAACCAGCTTCTCGTCTCCGAGGGTAATGGTCATGGTTTCGGGAAAGTCTTCCTTCACTATGGTCTTGTACATTGCTTTGAGATTGGACATGTTTCCTCCCTTCGTGTGCTTTTCTGCTAACACAGACAGCCCGCGTCCGCCACATGGTTTTTGCAGTGACTTTTGACCTGTTTGTGAAAAAAACGCCAGAGTTTCTATTTTGTTGTGATCTGCGTCACTGACTCAGTTTTTGGTAATTAGTAGGGGAAGACAATTTGGAAGTGATCTGCCAACTGAACAGAGGCATTGCACCGGGCAGTAAGTGTGCGATTCGCCGCGTATCGGACCCGCAGACCGGTATACTGTTCTGATGTCTGGCGGAGAGCCTAAAGGAGTCGAAATGTGAAAAAATTCCTGCAGAGTCTCTCAAACAGATGTGTCATTGTTCTCTCCATTTGCGCGGGCGCCATCTTGGGACTGGCCGGCTACATAGCCTATGCCTCCAACGTGACGTCCTACCTGACGAACGATCCGTCAGCGTGCACGAACTGCCACGTAATGTCTTCCTACTACGCCACCTGGAGTCACAGCTCGCACGCAATGCGGGCCACCTGCAATGACTGCCATGTTCCGCACCCCAGCGTCATTGCGAAGTACTACTTCAAGGCGAAGGACGGCCTTTACCACGCAGCCGTGTTCACGGCCCACGCCGAGCCCCAGGTGCTCCGTCCGAGGACGGCCAGCGCTACGGTCATCATGAACAACTGCATCCGCTGCCATACGCAGCTGAACACGGAATTCGTGAAGACCGGCATGGTATCCTATGTGGATACCCTGAACGGCAACGGCAAGGCCTGCTGGACCTGTCACACGCAGGTTCCGCACACGAAGGTGAGCAACCTTTCGTCCACACCGAACGCCATTGTTCCGCTTCCCGGGTCGAAGCTCTCGGGAATGGCTTCCTGGCTTGAGAACAAACAATAAATATCACGCTAATGGGAAAGGGAGTAACTATGAGTTCCGAAGAAACACCTAAGCGCAAGTCGTCCCTCGGCTGGATTCTCTGCGCCGCAGCCATGGTCGTCGTCTTCCTCCTCGGCATGCTGGCGGCGTCCATCAACGAACGCAAGGCTGAAGTCGCTTCGATATACAACAACAAAAAAATCGAGCTCACCCAGACCAACGCCAAGAACGGCGACTGGGGCCTGAATTACCCCAGGGAATATGAGACCTGGAAGATGACGGAAAAGGGCGATTTCAAGAGCAAATACAACGGCAACGACGAACATGATGTCCTCGCTGACCGCCCGAACATGGTCATCCTGTGGGCCGGCTACGCCTTCTCTCAGGATTACACCAAGCCGCGCGGCCACATGCACGCCATTGAGGATATGCGCCGCACTCTGCGTACCGGCGCCCCCATGGACGGCAAGGGCGAAATGCAGCCCGGCACCTGCTGGACCTGCAAGAGCCCCGATGTCCCGCGCTACATGGCTGAACACGGCATCGCCGAATTCTACGCCAAGAAGTGGAGCGAACTCGGCAATGAAATCGTGAACCCCATCGGCTGCGCCGACTGCCATGACGCCAAGACCATGAACCTGCGCGTCTCCAGACCCGCTCTCATCGAGGTCTTCAAGCGCCAGGGCAAGGACATCAACAACGCCACCCAGCAGGAAATGCGCTCTCTCGTGTGCGCCCAGTGCCACGAAGAATACTATTTCAAGAAGGGCACCAATTATCTGACCTTCCCCTTTGACAAGGGCCAGACTGTTGAAGCCATCGAGCAGTACTACGACGAACAGGGCTTCACCGACTACGTCCACAAGCTCAGCAAGACCCCCATCCTCAAGGCCCAGCATCCCGGCTGGAGCATGTTCCTGCAGGGCCCCCACGGTCAGCACGGCGTGGCCTGCGCCGACTGCCATATGCCCTACAAGGCTGAGGGCGGCATCAAGTACTCTGATCACCAGATCATGAGCCCGCTCGCCAAGATCTCCTCCACCTGCCAGACCTGCCACAGGGAATCCGAAGAGAATCTGAGGAACTGGGCCAACGAAAACCTCCGCAAGGGCGAGGAAGTCCGCACCGTGGCTGAAGAAGCCCTGGCGAAGGATCACATCATGGCCAAGGCCTGCTGGGATGCCGGTGCCACCGAAGAAGAGATGCAGCCCATCCTGAAGCTCATCCGTCAGTCCCAGTGGCGCTGGGACTACGCCGTCGCCTCTCACGGCGCCGCGTTCCACGCTCCCGCCGAATTCCAGCGCATCATGAGCCACAGCATCGAGAAGGCCTATCAGGCCCAGGTGCTCCTCCAGAAGGTCATGATTGCCCACAACGTCAACTTCACCATGCCCGACGTCTCCACCAAGGAAAAGGCCCAGGCCTACATCGGCCTGAACATGGCCGAGAAGAAGGCCGCCAAGGACAAGTTCCTCCAGACGGTCGTCCCGCAGTGGGTCGAAGAAGCCAAGAAGGCCGGCCGCCTCTAGGCCGTCCCACTCTGGTTCCGCACGCATGAACGGAGCGCCGGCGGGTTTCCCCCGGCGCTCTTTCTTATCCCTCCCCTTTTTTTCTCAGGCCCCGGGAAGCGCCGGGCGAAGGAGTCCTGTTTGCTGTTCTCTCTTGATACTCCCGAATCCGGGCAGGACGGTCCGCGCCCGGCATCCCCGCGCAGACTGTGGCAGGCGCCCTATGGCACCGCCGAAAGCGCCGTGCTTACCGGCATGCTTCTCGTCACTGGCTTCGCGCTGCAGTGGAGCACGGGTCCCGCTGATTTTTACCTTCTGACCTTTCCCTTCAACCTCATAGGCGGACTGGTCATTCTTCTCCTTGGAGGCCTTCTCGCCGCATTCCGCCGCTTCCCTGTCTGCGCCTGGCTCACAGGCCCCCAGCTCGCCGCGGGCCTGCTCGCCGGCCTGCTTCTCCTCTCTCTCACCATGGGCCTCGTTCTCCAGACCGGCCCCGACAAAGCGGCCGGAATCGCAGGCCGCCTCGGACTCAGGAGCGTGACGCACAGCTGGCCCTTTGTCCTCCTCTACACGCTGCTTCTCATCACCCTCGCCGGCACCGCCTTCGCACGCATCCGTCATCCCATGAAGAATGCCGTCTTCCTGCTCTGGCACCTCGGCGTCTGGACAGCCCTTGCGGGCGCGGGCCTCGGCATTCCAGATCAGCAGCACTACGTCATGTACGTCAACACGGGAGAGACACAGTGGCGTGTGTATTCCGAAGACGGGCAGGGACTCGCGCTGCCCCTCGCCATCACCCTGCATTCCTTCACCATGGAGGAATACGCCCCAAAGCTTGTGGTCATCGACCGCAAAACCGGCCTTCCGCAGCCCGAGGGCAAACCCGAATTTTTCCAGATAGCCCCGCAGACGCCTCAGGGACGCCTCGGGAAATGGGATATCCACGTGGACACCTTCTATCCCCGCGCTGTCTTCGCCGGCAACGAGACGTTCCAGCCCCAGGAAAAGCCCGGCTCCTCCCCGGCCGTAAAAGTCACGGTCCGCTCCCGGGAGGACGGCAAAACCCAGAGAGGCTGGATTTCCGCGGGGAATATGGACGAATTTATGCACGTGGTGAATCTCGACGAGCGCTACGCCCTGGCCGTGACGCCGCCTGAGCCCAAGCAGTTCATTTCCGATGTCACCGTCCTCGTACGGGGGGACGACCCCGTGCGCACGAAGATAGAGGTCAACTCTCCGCTGCGCATAGGCAGCTGGATCATATACCAGTACGGCTACGACCAGCGTCTCGGCCGGTATTCCGACTTCAGCAGTTTCGAAATCGTCTGTGACCCCTGGCTGCCCGTCGTTTACGGGGGCTTCATCCTCATGTCCCTGGCCGCCATTTTCAGCATCTGCAGGCGCCCCGCCCGCAGGGAGGAACGCTCATGATCTGGAATCAGCTCTCCTGGTTCGCCGTCCCCGCGCTTTCGCTCTGGATTCTCGGCGTCCTGCTCGCACAGAGGAAAGGAAGCCCTGCGCCCGCCTTTCTGGCCACGCTGGCCGGCTGGCTCGTGCTCTCCGTCTTCATCGGTCTTCTCTGGCGGGACCTCGGCAGGCCTCCCATACGCACCATGGGTGAGACGAGGCTCCTCTTTGCGTCCGCGCTCTCTCTCATCGGCCTTCTGACCGCCCTGCGCACCCGCTATCTGTGGCTTCTCAGCTTCTCCAACCTGGTTGCTTCCGTTTTCCTCTTCATTCTGATTCTGAGCCCCGGCATGCAGTCCGGCGCCCTTATGCCGGCTCTGCAGAGCGCGTGGTTCCCGCCCCACGTCGCCTGTTACATCACGTCCTATTCCATACTCGGCGTGGCTACGCTCCTGTCCCTGAAACAGATCCGGGACAACAGGAAGGACGGTTCCTGGCGTCTCATGCCCGTTCTGGACGCCGTTGTCAGGCTGGGGTTCGCCTTCCTCGTCCTCGGGCTTATCACGGGCGCCGTCTGGGCCAAGCAGGCCTGGGGCGACTACTGGGCCTGGGATCCCAAGGAGACGTGGGCCTTCATTACGGTGTCAGCCTACCTCGTTTACATTCACCTGCGCGCGCGTCGCGTGCTTACGAGGGGCACGCTCGGCCTTCTGACCGTGGCCTTCCTGCTTCTTCTCATCACCTGGCTCGGCATGTCCTTCATTCCTGCTGCGCAGTCCAGCGTGCACGTTTATTCCTAAAAACGGGGAACGGCCGCTTTGCAGGCCGGGCAGAGATTTCCTATAGTTGTTTTTCATCCTTTCCATATCAGACTGCCGGAGAGCAACTCTGCCCGCCAAACGCCGCATCATGCATACAGCCACACTTCTTCAGGGCGCCTGCGACACCCACGTGCATTTCGCGCCGGACATCGTGCCCCGCCTTCTTTCGGGTCCCCAGCTCGCAGCGGAGGCCAGGGAGCTGGGCATGAAGGCGATCCTGCTCAAGAACCACTACTGTCCCACCTACCTCGCCGCCAGCGCCATCGATGAAATGTTCCCCGGCCTGCGCGTCTTCGGGGGGCTCGTGCTCAACGCCTCCTGCGGCGGGCTCAATCCTGACGCCGTGCGCTGCGCCCTGCGCATGGGAGCCAAAGAGATCTGGATGCCCACAGTCTCTTCCCTCAGGCACGTCACCTTTTTTCACGCGCCTCCGGAAACGCTCTGTGTGCCTGTCTTTGATGACCGGGGGCGTCCCGCGCCGGGGCTTCCCGAGATCCTTGATCTTATCGCGCACTCGGGGGCCATCCTCGGAACCGGACACCTCTCTCCCTTCGAGTGCGAGGCCCTGGTTTCCCTGGCGAAGCAGGCAGGCGTCAGGAAAATACTCGTCACGCATCCGGAATTTGAAGCCGTGGGCATGGATCTCGACACGCAGGTGCGTCTTGCCGGGCAGGGAGTCTTCTTCGAGCGCTGCTGTCACGCCCTGTACACACGCCAGCACCTTCCCCTGGCCCTCGTGGCGAGGCAGATCCGCTGTGTCGGCATCGGGAGCACGATCCTCGCGTCTGACATGGGGCAGCTCGGCTACCCGGAACCGGCTCACGCGCTTCTGCATTTCTGCGAGTCCCTCATGCGCTTCGGCTTCAGCCAGGAGGATATCCGGACCATGGTCTGCGGAAACCCGGCCCGCCTTCTTGGGCTTCCGGCGTAAAAAATCCCGCGAATGTCAGATACTTGTCACAGGCATGGACTGGAAGTAAGATAAAAGGGTATGTGTCCGATTCCGTGTTCATGAAAGCGTGCCGTGTAACGGCAAAGGCTAGAATGGAAAAATTACTGCTCAGGCTCGCCGAACAGCTCGACAGCATCGACGAAGCTTCCCTGATGGCCCTGTGGCCCAAATACGCAAAGCAGGTCAGCGTTTTCGAACCCACCAAACGCTGGGAAATGGCTGCGCTCATCCTGGGGCTCATCCAGGCCAAGTACATGAAAAACAACCTGTTCAACCACCACTGGGCAAAGCAGTCCAACCCGCCCAGCGGAGATCAGGATTCAGAACCCATGCCGGATTTTGCCATGAACTTCTCCCTCGAGGACAAACCGAAGGAGCCCTGCCGCATCCTTGCCTTCAAACCGCTGAAGGAACCCAGCGGGGACGGGAAGTAAACTTGTCAGAATCCGCTTATTTGCATAAGTAAAGTTTTTGCGTTTCCGTTTTCCCGCCCGCGCGCCCTGTCGCGTCCGCGCAGGAGAGATTCGGAGACTATTCTACCGGTTTTCCGGCTTTTCCCGGGAATCTGAAAAAGGTGAAAATATGGCCAATACCGTTATTATCGGCTCCCAGTGGGGCGACGAAGGAAAGGGAAAAATCGTTGACATGCTGGCTACGGACAGCGATGTCATCGTGCGTTTCCAGGGCGGCAACAATGCCGGGCATACCATCGAAGTGAACGGTGAGCGCACCATCCTGCACACCATCCCCTCCGGTATTCTCCACGAGGAAAAACTCTGCCTCATCGGCAACGGTGTCGTTCTCGATCCGTACGTCTTCCTGAAGGAAGTGGATTCGCTCAAGACGAAGGGCGTCAATATGTCCGCCACCAGGCTCGGCATCAGCCCCAAGACGCATCTCATTCTTCCCTACCACCGCGCCATTGACCTCGCCAGGGAAAGCCTGAAGGCCGGCAAGAAGATCGGCACCACGGGCCGCGGCATTGGTCCCTGCTACGAGGACAAGGCCGCTCGTATCGGTATCCGCGCCAATGATCTCACAGATCCGGATCTCCTGCGCACCAAGATCCGCGCTGCCCTTACCGAAAAGAACATTCTCTTCACCGAGCTCTACAAGACCGAGCCCATGGATCCCGACAAGGTCACCGATGAGCTCCTCAGCATCGCCGATCGCATCACGCCCTACCTGCGCGACGTGTCCGAGGCCCTTCTCGACGCTTCCAAAAGCGGCAAGAGCGTGCTCTGGGAAGGCGCCCAGGGCGTGCACCTCGATATCGACCACGGCACCTACCCCTTTGTGACCTCCTCCAACACCGTGGCCGGCGCCGCGGCCATCGGTTCCGGTGTCGGTCCGAACTTCATCCAGCGTATCGTGGGCGTCATGAAGGCCTATACCACCCGCGTGGGAGCCGGCCCCTTCCCCACCGAGCTTGAAGACGAAACCGGCAAGTTCCTGCAGGACAACGGACATGAATTCGGCGCCACCACGGGCCGTCCGCGCCGCTGCGGCTGGCTTGACGCCGTGGTCGTCCGCGAGTCCGCCCTGCTCTGCGGCCTCACCGACATCGCCATGACCAAAATCGACGTGCTCCGCGGCATTCCCAAGCTGAAGATCTGCGTGGATTACAAGTACAAGGGCCGCCGCATGGAATATCCTCCGCAGGGTGAAAACGCCCTCGCCGATGTGACCCCCATCTACGAGGAGCTCCCCGGCTTCGATGAGGACATTTCCGACTGCCGGACCTTCGCCGCCCTGCCGGGCAACGTGCAGAAATACATTAAGCGCGTCGAGCAGCTCACCGGCGTGAAGGTCTCCATTATTTCCGTCGGCCCCGGCAGAAATCAGACCATCGTTCTCTAATGTCCGATCCCGTCCTTGAGGCCGTTTCAGGCCCGGCTTTCCAGTCTGTCAGGGAACGCCTGGACAGCCTCGGAGCAGCACCCCCGCAGGTGCTGCTCCTCGAGGGCGGTTCGGAAGCCGCGCGCACGGACGCGGCTCTCTACTGGGCCTGCCGCTGCTCCTGCCCTTCCGCCCGGCAGACCGGCACCCCCTGCCTCTCCTGTCCCACCTGCCGCCAGATAGCGGCCTTCGAATATCTCGATCTCATCGCCCTGGACGGCCGCATTTCCAATAAAGAAGACAAAGAAAATCCCGGGAAAATCCGCGCCCTCAGCATGGACAACGTGCGCGGGCTCAAGTCCGTCATCAGCGATCCCCCGCACAATCCGGGCTTCAGGGTGGTTATTCTCGCCGGCATAGAGACAACCCGCACCGAAGCCGCCAACGCCCTTCTGAAGGCCCTCGAAGAGCCCTCCCCGTCCACGCTCTTCGTCCTGCTCACCCCGCAGCGGGAGCAGATACTGCCAACACTCGTCTCCCGTTCCTTCTGCTTCACCCTTCCCTGGCCGGATCCCGAACAGGCCGACGCGGAAACGGCGGCCCTGCAGGACAGCATAGCTGACTTTCTCGAGACAGGACGCGGTCTCTTTGCCGTCACGGGACAGCACGGCTTCACGGCGGCCCAGGGCCGTGCCATGCTCACCGCTGTACAGAAAAGCCTTCTGCGCGTCATGGCCCGGAGTCCCCATCCCGGACACCTCGAACACATTCTCGGGGACATGCCGCCCGCTTCTCAGGTTCTTGCCTGCCGTTTCCTGTACGAAGCCGAAAACCTGATTCAGGCCCAGGTCACGCCCGCACGCGCCATCGAAGCCTTCATGGCCAACCTGTTCGTTCTGCTGAACGAGCAGAAGCTGAGATAAAAAAAACGGACGCCATTGTATAAACAGCGTCCGCCTGAATCCGTTTCCGGCCTGCAGGCCGGTTCAGAAAATTATTTCTTCCAGAGATTGCCGTATTTCACGGAAAGTCCGTCAGTACGTTCCACAAGGCGCGCCACAAGACCGTCAACCTCGTCCATGGTCAGCGTACCGATCTCCTTGGAGAGCAGGAAGGGCAGATAGCCTTCTCCCTGGCTGAAGACCCAGGTGACGGAATACACGGAGCCGACGCCGGGACGGCTGGGAAATTCGGATTTTGTATCGACCAGGATGCGCAGCTTGGGGCTGTCGGCTTCAGAGAGGCTGAAGAGATTCGAACTGTTGAACGCTTCCTTCAGCTTCATTCCGAGCCTAGCGCCAACGCTGTCGCTGCCGTCCAGCGTGACGGACACCACAGTGACGCGGCTGTCCGTTTTGGCGGGCTTGTCCTGAGGAGCCTGCACCTTGGCTGTGCCGGAATCAGGAGCCGGGGCGGCCATGGCGCCGGAAGCGGGAAACAGAAGAACGCAGACGGCTGCGATGGAAAGAAGGATTCTGGACATGCTGTATCTCCTCTGCAGGTCTTTTCATGGGGCCAGCCCGGGAAACCGGGGCTCACGAGGAGAGATCATACCGTTCCCTCTGCGAAAACTCAATGTGCCCGCCACGCCCGCAATTGAGGTTCCCCGCCTTTGCGGATAAAATTAAAAGATACGTTCACGAGGAGGAATGGTCATGCTGAGAACGCTCATCAGGGATGCCCTGGCATCGGAAGCCCCCGTCGCGGATCTGACCGTATGCGGCTGGATCCGCACGCGCCGTGACGCCAAGGATGTCATTTTTCTTGAAATCAACGACGGCTCCTGCCTCACCAACCTGCAGTGCGTCGTCGACCCGGATTCTCCCGTCCGTGAAAAACTCGGCGGTGACGGCACGGGCGCCTCGCTCTGTGTGAAAGGCGATCTTGTCGCCTCTCCCGGAAAGGGGCAGCGCTGGGAACTGCACGCGAAAACGCTGCGTATCCTCGGACATGCGGATCCCGAGACCTACCCGCTCCAGAAGAAACGCCATTCCGACGAGTTTCTGCGCAGCATCGCCCACCTCCGCGTGCGCACCAACAAGTACTCCTCCGTCTTCCGCGTGCGCGCCCGCGCGGCTGCCGCTGTCCACGCCTTTTTCCGCAGGAACGGCTTCTTCTGGGTGCACACTCCCATTCTCACGGGTTCAGACTGCGAGGGTGCGGGCGAGATGTTCCGCGTGACCACGCTTTCTCCTGGGGAGAAGGATCTTTCAAAGGACTTTTTCGGCCATCAGTGCAACCTGACTGTTTCCGGCCAGCTTGAAGCCGAAGCCCTGGCCATGGGACTCGGCCGCGTCTACACGTTCGGTCCCACGTTCCGCGCCGAAAACTCCAATACGCCGCGCCATGCCGCCGAGTTTGTCATGATTGAGCCCGAGCTCGCTTTCTGCGAACTCCCTGACCTCATGGATTTCGCCGAGGACTTCGTCCGCTCCTGCGTCGACGAGGTGCTCTCCACCTGCCCTGAGGAACTCGCTCTCTTTGACCGCTGGGTTGAGCCGGGGCTTATCGACAGCCTCAAAACGGTGGCGGGCGAGAACTTTGCCCGCATCACCTACAGGGAGGCCATCAGCATACTTCAGAAGAGCGGAAAGAACTTCGAGTACCCCGTATCCTACGGTATCGACCTGCAGACAGAACACGAGCGCTACCTTTCCGAAGAGCACTTCAAAAAGCCCACCATGGTCACGGACTACCCGCGCAACATCAAGGCTTTTTACATGCGTGCCAACGACGACGGGGACACCGTGGCGGCCATGGATCTGCTCGTGCCCCGCATCGGGGAACTCATCGGCGGCTCCCAGCGCGAGGAGCGCTATGACCTTCTCAGGGACCGCATTCTGGCCATGGGGCAGGAAGCCAGCAGCTACGACTGGTACCTTGATCTGCGCCGCTTCGGCTCAGTGCCTCATTCGGGATTCGGCATGGGTTTCGAGCGCTTCATCATGATGCTCACGGGCGTGAGCAACATACGTGACGTGATCCCCTTCCCGCGCACGCCGGGCAGCCTCGAATTCTGATCCGGAAAACTTTCAGAAGACGGATGCCCCCCCCGGAAGCGCCGCTTCCGGGGGGGCACTGTTTCTGGGAAAGACAGGCGTCAGTCCGCCATTTTCCCGAGTATCCATCCGAAAACGGTATCAGCCATGAGGGCCGCCGCCTCGGTGACGCGGGGGGCGAAGGGCGCGTGATCGGCCACGTCCGTGGTGAAGTCGCCGACCAGGGTCAGGAGGCCGAGCTCCCGTCTGCGCATGGGCGGGCCTCCCCAGCCGCCGAGGCCGGAGGCCGACACCACGCGCTTCCCGGCCATCATGACGCGCTCCACGAGGAAACGCTTGCACTCCGGAGCGTCAAAGGCCTCGACCCAGATGTCCGCGAGAGGCACATACCGGTCCGCGTTCTGTTCCGTGAGCTTTTTCACCCTGGCGTCCACGTCGAGCTCCGGATCGAGCTCCAGAAGACGATCCCTGAGGGCTTCCGCCTTGGGACGTCCCACGTCCCAAGGCATGAACTGCTGCCGGTTCAGGTTGCTCGCGTCCACGGTGTCATGATCCACGAGAAGGAAGCGGCGCACGCCCGATCTCGCCAGCATGAGCGCGGCGTTGGACCCGATGCCTCCGCAGCCTGCGAAGCCGATGCGGGGAGCAGCGAGACGCGCGAGCTCCTCTTCTCCGAGGTAGCGGGAGAGCCCCTCAAGAAGCGTGCCTGCCATGGTGAGGCTACACCCTGACCGTGGAGGAGAGCGTGGGATCCTCCCAGTCCTTGATGACGGGCTGATAGCCGAGGGAGATGAGGTCGCGCTCCATCTCCTCCACGCCGCGCTTGTCCGTGATGTCGAACTGGGGCGGGGTGTGGCTGAACTTGACCCTGCCGCCCACAGCCGTGGAAACGCCGGCGGACACACGGTTCACACAGATCTGCACGATATGGTTGCGCATATCCGCGCTTTCCCTGGAGGAACAGGTGAGGCAGTCCCGCGGCAGGAAGATGCGCAGCGCCGTGAGATACTGCACGAAGGATCTGTCATCGAGGGGATAGGGAATGTCGAAGCTGCCCTCGTGGGAGCAGATGCGCGGGATGCACAGGCCGATGTCCGTGCCGGGGAAACGGCGCTGCAGCCACCAGGCGTGCAGGCCCGTGGCGTAGCCGTCGTCATAGAGCCTGTCCAGGCCGAGCAGGGCCCCCAGGGAGAGGGATCGCATGCCAGCGCGTCCTGCCCTTTCCGGCGCGTCCAGACGGTATTCATAATTGCTCTTGGGGCCGGCCGGATGCAGGTACTTGTAGAGCACCGGGTTGTACGTTTCCTGGAACATGGTCATGTAGTTTACACCGGCCTCGGCCATCATGACGTACTCGTCCTCGGTGAGGGAATACACCTCGATGCCGATGGAGGCGAAAAGCGGCTTGATGCGGCGCACCACGTCGGCGATATACTGGGGCGTGGAGATGCCGGGGGCTTCGCCGGTCAGGATCAGGATATCCTGCAGGCCGTCCTTATAGATGGCGAGGGCTTCGGCATAGGCCTCATCCACGGTGAGATGCGTACGTTTCTGCTTGTTCTCCGCGTTGAAACCGCAGTAGCGGCAGTGGTTGGTGCACACATCGGAGATGTAGAGGGGCGTGAAGAGGTTCACGGCGCGGCCGAAATAGCGGGCCGTAAGCTCGTGGGCGCGGCGGGCCATGGCCTCGAGGTACGGAGCCGCGGCAGGGGAAAGCAGGGCCAGAAAGTCGCGCGGGGAAAGTACTTCCTTATTGAGGGCATCCGAGACGTCGCGGGCGGTCATGGCCGCCACATCTTTTTCGCGCTGTTCCCTGTCCTGGGCCTTCCAGAATTCGGTAAAGGTTTCCATGCCGGCCTCCTAGCGCAGGAACCCGGTGAGCGGAGACGAGGCGGAAGCGCCCTCTTCCTGGGCGCGCACCCCGCCGAACCCGGCGAGAAAGGCCTCGCGGCCGGCCCTGACGGCCATCCCAAAGGCGCGGGCCATGGCCACGGCGTCGCGGGCCGACGCGATGCCCGTGTTCACGAGACAGGCGTCAGCTCCCATCTCCATGGCCTCGCAGGCCTCGGAGGGGCGTCCGATCCCGGCGTCCACGACGACCGGCACGCTCATTTCCTCGATGAGGATTCCAATCATTTCCTTTGTGCGCAGGCCGCGGTTGGTGCCGATGGGAGCGGCAAGGGGCATGACGCAGGCTGCGCCGGCGTCCACGCAGGCCCGGGCCACATAAAGATCGGGGTTGATGTAGGGAAGGACGGTAAAGCCCTCGCCGGCGAGGATCTCCGTGGCTTTGGCCGTGGCGTACCCGTCAGGAAGGAGGTGCCGCGTGTCCGAAATGACTTCGATCTTCACCCATGTGCCGCAGCCCGCGGCTCTGGCAATGCGGGCAAGGCGCACGGCCTCATCGGCAGTCCTGGCGCCCGAGGTATTGGGCAGGAGGCGCATGCCCTCAGGGATATGCGCCATAATTCCCCGGTTCTGGGGATCCACGCGGCGCATGGCCACGGTCACCACTTCCGCGCCGCTGGCTTCGGCCACTTTCGGGATAAGGTCATCCGAGGCGTATTTGCCCGTGCCCATGAAAAGCCTGCTTCTGAGTTCCACGCCGCCGAGTACAAATTTATCTTCCATGTTATGCTCCTTCGAAAAAAGATACGCGCACCATCCAGGGAGAAAGGCTGACTACCCCCCTCCCACAAACTGCACGACCTCGATGACGTCGCCTTCCCCGGCCTCCACGGCCGCGAACTTTTCCCTGGGCACGATGACGGCGTTGCGTTCGACCACGACCTTCGCCGGATCCGCGCCGAGGCTTCTCACCACGTCCTCCATGGTGGAGCCCTCCGCGAACGCCGTTTCCTGTCCATTGACGGTACAGGTGATTTTTTCCATATGCGTTACCCCGTAAAAAACAAAAAACCGCTTTCCCTGACGCGGAGGAAAAGCGGATATGGCGTACCGTTCTGTTGCGGAGCTCTGGCTGCTTTCCCTTCGTCAGTATTACCTGCATCAGGTGTCAGAACAGGCATGACCTGTTCCCAGGGTCAGGGTGTCAGCCCTTTCTCAGCCTCCCGGCTCCCCCAGCAATTTCAGATTTATACTTCCTTTTTCCCGGGCAATGCAAGAGCCCGGAAAACTCACAGTTCCCTGTGGCGGATGCGCTTCACGAAATCGCGCACTTCCTGGCGGGAGAGCCCAAGGAGCGCGGGGCAGAGGACGCCGACAAGGCCCAGGACGGCGGTGTAAATAACACCGGAGCAGAAGAAGCGGACAAAGGAATCAAGATTTCCAATCCCCAGGTACAGCGTGAGCTCACGGCAGCCGAAGGCGAGCCCGAGAAGCAGGCCGAGGCTCCAGATCTGATGGAAGAGATTGCGCCAGAACGCGAGAGGCACGAAGCGGGAGGCCAGCCACATATAGAGATTCACGCTGATAAACTGCACGCCCACGGTTTTGCAGGCGAGTCCCGTGGCGCCGAGCCCGAGGCCCCAGAGGTTCGCTGGGGCAAGCAGGAACCAGGCCGCGGAGAGGCCATATACACATTCAAGGGCCTGCATGTTCCTGAGCACCTTCGTCCTGGAACTGGCGTGGAAGATGGACGTGGCAAGCTGGCCGTATCCCTGGTGCAGGGGGTAGAGGGCCATGATCTGCACGGGCAGAATGGCTTCCGTGAACTGGGAACCGCCGAAGAGGTGGACGAGGAAAGTGGCCTCGGAGAGCGTGAAGCAGGAAAAATAGGCTGCCACCACATAGAGAAGCGGGGCGAAACGGTTGACGAGATGCGCCATGGCCGTCACGTCGTGCCTGCCCCAGGCTATGGAGAGCTCGCGCATGAGGAGCGGGGTCATGGCGGAGACAAAGAGGAAGCAGGCCATGCTCACTTTCTGGGACAGCGCGAAGAAGCCCTGCTCTGCCGAACCGTCAAACCACTGCAGGAGCCAGCGTTCGGCAGAGAGCATGAAGAAAGCCAGGAGGGCCTGCACGAAAAGGGGGTTGGAATAGTCGAAGAATTCCCGGAAATAGGCTTTTTTCTGCTCCCTGGTGAGGCGCATGGAAATGGTGCCCGAGGGAAGCCACTGGCCGCGGCCGTAGCGCACGGTGACAAACCAGAACCCGATGGCCGTGCACGCGAGCATGCAGTACTGCTGCAGAAAGAGCGTGCCGATATCGAGAAGGCCGAAGAAGAAGAGGCCGCCCAGGGCGACGACGGCTACGAGGGAAACCACGGTACGCACCATCTCGGAACTCACCGTGGCGCCTATGGCGTCGTTCATGGATCTGAGCACGCGCCCCCACCATGTGAGAAAAGCCCAGAAGGCGGCCAGCGGGGCGAGCCACAGAGGCACGTCGGGCATGAAGAGGCTGCCGCAGGAAGGCACGGCGAAGAAGAGCATGGCCACGGCCATGGTGATGACGAGCACGAGAAGGGAAGCCCGCATGTAGTAGGCGATGAGTCCGGACTCGGTCTGGCGCCGGGACAGGGAATTGTAGAAGCACGTGCTCGTGCCCATGTCCAGGAAGCCGGCCATCTGATAGAAGAGATTGGTCGCAAAGCTGTAGCTGCCGTACATCTTCGGTCCGAGGGCGCGTGGCAGGATGGCTTCCATCGCCAGGTAGACGGGTACGGAAGCCACGTTGGCCAGAAGCTTGAAGAGATAACGTTTCGCGAGTGTCGGATTCTTTCCCTGCATGCGTGTCTCTCTAGCCTGTTTCCCACGCGCTCTCAAGCGAAAAGCGGCGGGCATCCCCCGCAGGGAGAAGCGGCCTCCCGTTTTTTGACGCATCCGTGCTTTTGGCCTATATTTTCACGCCCTAACAGCCATTCCGACTCTATTCCGAGGTTTTTGACAATGGATGACAGCAAAAGTTCACTCATGAAAAAGGGACTCGAAAAAGCCCCTCACAGGTCGCTGCTCTACGCGCTTGGCCTGACAAAGGAAGAAATTGACCGCCCCATCATCGGCGTCGTCAACTCCGCGAGCGAGGTGGTTCCCGGCCACATGCACCTCGACAAGATCGCCGAAGCGGTCAAGGCCGGCATCCGCATGGCCGGCGGCACACCTCTCGAATTTCCCGCCATCGCCGTGTGCGACGGAATCGCCATGAACCATGAAGGCATGCGCTTCTCCCTGCCCTCCAGGGACTACATCGCCGACAGCTGCGAAATCATGGCCCGCGCCCACTCTTTCGACGGCCTCGTCTTCATCCCCAACTGCGACAAGACCGTCCCCGGCATGCTCATGGCCATGATGCGCCTGAACCTGCCCTCCATCCTCGTTTCCGGCGGCCCCATGCTTCCCGGCTACGCGGCAGACGGAAAGCACGCTGACCTTATCTCCGTGTTCGAGGCTGTGGGCGGCTACAAGGCCGGCAAACTCAGCGCCGAAGAACTCCAGCAGATGGAAGAGCGCGCCTGCCCCGGCTGCGGTTCCTGCGCCGGCATGTTCACGGCAAACTCCATGAACTGCCTTGCCGAGACCATCGGCGTGGCCCTGCCCGGCAACGGCACCATTCCGGCCGTCTACTCCGCCCGCCTGCGCCTGGCCAAGTACTCCGGCATGCGTGTCATGGAGCTCCTGCGCCAGAACATCCGTCCGCTCGACATCGTCACCAGGAAGAGCGTGGAAAACGCCATCACTGTCGACATGGCCCTCGGCTGCTCCACAAACACGGTCCTGCACCTGCCCGCCATCTTCGGCGAGGCCAATCTCGATATCAATCTGGACATCTTTGACGCCGTCAGCCGCAAGACCCCGAACCTCTGCCATCTGTCCCCGGCCGGCAAGCACTACATGATCGACCTCGACAACGCCGGCGGCATCCGCGC
>ONPA01000116.1 GCA_900319575.1 uncultured Desulfovibrio sp.
ATACAGGTATTGATGCGTCTTTCCCTGGCTGCGCGGAGCAGGGAAATAGCGAAATCGTACTGCGCCAGGCACTCGCCGCCGGACAGCGTCATGCCGCCTCCTGAATGAGTGTAGAAGACGCCGTCACGTTCCACCAGATCAAGGATATCCTTGACCTTCTTCTTCTCGCCATAGACGGTCTGGGCCCCTGTGGGGCAGACTTCATGGCAGGCGAAACACTGCCTGCACTTGCGGATGTCAAAGGCGATGAGGCCGTTTATCAGCGTCAGCGCCCCGGTCCTGCAGACCTTCAGGCAGTAACCGCATTCCTGGGCCGTAAGACAGCGCTGCGGGTTGAAGGCGTGCTCGGGGCTGAGCCCCTGGGATTCAGGATTGCTGCACCAGCGGCAGCGCAGCGGACAGCCTTTCATAAAAACCACATCGCGGATTCCCTCGCCGTCATTCACACTGAATTTCTGGATATTGAAGACGAGGCCTTCAGCCTGTTCGTCGCTCATCATGTCGTTCCCCCTGTTGTCTGAAAGCTAAAATAAGGGGGGAGAAGATGCGCTCTCCTCCCCCCTCACTCAATACAGATCAGGATTTAGAAGTCTTCGTGTTCGGTGCGTTCGATGATATCGTTCTGCAGCTCACGGGAGATGTCGCAGAAGTACGCGCTGTAACCGGCGATACGAACCAGCAGGTTGCGGTAGTTATCAGGTTCCTTCTGAGCCTTGAGAAGGGTCTCACGGTTCACGATATTAAACTGGATATGCCACAGCTTCAGGGCACACCAGGTTCTGATGAGAGACATGATCTTCTGGGTTCCGGACTCGCCGGCCACGCTCTTCGGGGAGAGCTTGATGTTGAGCAGGCGGGAGGCACGGTTAATCAGATCGTAGTTCTTGGAATGATAGTTGGAGAGCAGAACGGCGGTGGGGCCGTTGGTATCGGCGCCATGGGAAGCGGAGGAACCGTCGGAAAGGGCGGTCCATGCGTGACGGCCGTTCGGGGTGGCGGAAACAACCTTGCCGAAGGGCACGTGCGAGGTAATCGGCACGTAACGCACATCGCAGTGGATATCGCGTTCCTTGCTGCACTTGATGGCTTCGATCTGGCAGGTGCGATCCACGTCCCGGGCGATGCTGTCGGCGTAAGGATCGTCATTGCCGTAGCAGGGAGCGTGCTGGAGCATGGCGCGGATGGGCTCACAGCCCTTGAAGTCACAGCGGCAGGCATCGATCACCTGCTTCATGGTCAGCTTCTTCTCATCGAACACAAGCTTCTTAATGGCAGACAGGGAATCGACAATGGTGCCGTAGCCGAGGAATTCGAAGTAGGAGAAATCAACGCCGCCGGGGATCTTCTCAGTGTGCAGGTCGAGCATATTCTTCATGCAGAGGTCATGCAGCACGGAGGAAAGCGGAGCAGCGAAATGCTGGGGACGCAGCTTGTCGACCACGGTCTGCTGCTGGAAGGCCTTGTGCAGAAGGTTGATCTGCTGCTTCTTGAAGGCGCCGTAGAATTCGTCCCAGGTCTTGAAGGAAGTGGGATCGCCGGTCTCAAGGCCGAGCTTCTCGTCACCGTAGAAAAGCATCCTGCCGTTGTACAGCGTCATCTCGAGGGCTGTGGCAAAGTTCACGTACACGCAGCCAGAGGTATAGGTATCGCGGTTGGGATGGCGGGTCTCGGTGCAGCCGGAGATTGCGTAGTCGAGAGCCTCATTGACCGGCACGCCCTTAACTGTGTTCAGGAAGACCACTTCTTCGTCATTGATGAGCTTCGGGAAGCCGGATCCGTCCTTGATGGTCAGGGCGACTTCATGCAGGAAGCGGTCAGGGGTGCGCGAGTGGATACGGGCGGCGAGGTCGGGGTAGTTCAGGGGGAACTCGCGCTTGGATTCCAGGAACAGGTAGGACAGGTCGTTCGTGGCGTCCTCACCCTCGGGAGTCTGGCCGCCGATGGTGACGGCTTCCCAGTGGGCATAGCCTTCCTGGAATTCGACGCCTTCGGGGTTGATATAAAGATCGATGAACTGGGCCATGTCGACCCACATGCACTCGAGAAGTTCCTTGGCCTCGTTACGGGTGATGCGGCCCTCCTCGATGTCCTTCTTGTAGTAGGGCCACAGATACTGATCCATGCGGCCGTTGGAAATAATGGCGCTGGCCTTCTGCTCGATGCGGGAGAACATCTGCACGAACCACTGGCACTGCATGGCTTCGCGGAAGGTGCGGGCCGGATAGGCGGGCACGCGATCGCAGGTTTCGGCGATCTGAAGGAGTTCGGCCTTACGCTTGGGATCAGCCTCCTTCGCGGCGAGATCCCGGGCGAGGCCGGCGTGACGCTTCGCCCAGATCATGATGGCATCGCAGACAATAATCATGGCTTCCAGGAAGGGCTTCTTCTCCCAGAGGTCAACGGAGTTGTTGAGATCAAGGGCGGCCATCTTGGCCTTGGCTTCGTTCTGGATATCAATGAAGCCGCGCTCAAGAACCTTCTTATAATCCGGCACCCACTGCAGGGCGGAACGGTAGGAAGACGTCTCGGAAACAACGAACTTGGATTTCAGGCCGCGCTCGTCAACGTACGTAAGCTCACGGATTTCAGCGGGGAGCACCTTGTTCAGATGTTCGTGGAAGGTCTTGCCCTCCCAGTAGGGGGCGATTTCTTCCATGACGATGTTGAGATCCTCGGGAGAAATCTTGAAGGGGCTCTTGTCGCGGTTGTGCAGGTTGCCGATCACTTCGCGGTAAAAGTCACCGTCTATTTCAGGATAGAGGATACCGTAACGGCCAAGCTTGCCGACGCGGCCCGCGAGAAGCTGATCAGGAGTAATCCACACAGTGATCTTCTCGGCTACGTTTTTCAGGGCCTTGGCCCAGCGGAGGGTGAGGAGCTCGCCTTCCGTCTGCTTCATGCTCTCGGTGAACCACCTGGCGCGCTCAACATCAACGAAAGGAATAGTGAACTGGTTTCGTTCAAGAATCTTGTAGACACGCTCACGGCCCCTGCGGTCGACTTTCTTGTTGATGACGCGGTCTTCCTGAGGGGAAAGGACGAGATTTTCACTCATTATTTGATCCTCCAAAAAAGGTTGGCTTCAAATGTCCCGGAAGCTCCCTGCGCTTGCGCACCCGGCCTCCGCCTTATTGACAAATAATGAGCATATAGCGTGCCATTTTATTTAACTATTTGAATTTTAACGATAAAAAATATCAATCAATAACATACAGCAACGTATTTTTTCTCCCTTTTCCATGCAAAAGATCAACACAAACATATCCAACATGCTGAAATACTTAAACAAACGTCAGAATATGCTTTTTTGCAACAAAATGCTGAATGTTCATTTTTGCACAAAGTCTGTCTGGCTGAAACGGCGTACAGGGCAAAAAACACCGGCCGCCTGGAGCGGAAACACCTCTCCATTCAGCGCCCCGCAGAAATATTCCAGCAGGGAACAATACCGGGAAAAATTTATCCGGGGCGCTCTTCCAGGGGGGGGGCAGGATAACGGGTGCAGGCTTTTTGTTGCAAAAAAACACATTTTTTCAGAAAGGCAGGCCGGTTCCAGCATTGAACAGGCCTGAGCACTTCATCTCCGGCCTGCCTGCGCTGCCTGAAGGAAATCCGTTCCGCTTTATCATCCCGCCCAGAAGACTCCCGCCTCTATAGGCGGGGGTAATTGGCTTTCTTCATGGGAGCAGGGACAGTGGATTATACAGTCCGGATTGGCATGGTCCTGCTTTTCTTCAGATACAGGAGCCCCGGCTTCCATCCTGGAGCGTTGCGTTCCCCAATGCTCCCTGCTCCGCCCGTGTGCTGTTTTTCACTTTCTGCCGGATACACTTTCTCCAGTTTCCCCGGTCCTTTCTTTTTTTATTCTGGCCAACAGGATCCTGCAGAGCCAGGCCCAGACAGCAAAACTCCCCTTTTCAGCAGAATATCAGTTCCGGGACTTTCCTGGCGCGTTTCACGAAGCCCTCCCGGGCTTCTTCAGTGTGGCGGGCCCAGCCGTTATTCTTCCATGCTCGGCGCCATGTAATAATTCCATAGGGCCCGGACACCATACCGGCTGCGGCTGAGGACAACACTGCCGCCTTCCCTGACCTGGTCCTTTCCGGAGGGAGGACGCACCGGATGAAGGCGGTTTTTAGATATCTGCTTTCCCCTTCGGAACAAAAAACCGTTTCATGTCCACGCCCTCATGGGTCAGGAGCCAGATCTTCTTCTCAATGCCGCCAGCGTATGCGGTCAGACTGCCGGCAGCGCCGACAACTCTGTGACAGGGGATGATAATGGAGATGGCGTTGTGTGATCCCGCACCGCCCACGGCCTGCGCGGACATCCGGGCAATCCCTCTTTCTGCAGCGATTTCCGAGGCGACAGCCCCATACGTCGTTGTCGTCCCGTAGGGAATCTTCTGCAGGAGGTTCCAGACGGAAATCTGGAAGGGCGTGCCAATCATATGAAGAGGCGGCGTAAAGCCCGGATCCCTGCCTGAAAAATAGATATCGAGCCAGCGCTTCGCGTCCTTCAGGACAGGTTCTTCACGTTCTTCGTGTTCGCTGCCAAGGCAGCGGGCGTAGTATTTCTGTCCTTCAAACCAGAGGCCGGTAAGGCCGGCTTCGTCACAGGAAAGAAGCATCTTTCCGAGCGGCGACAGGTATGTGCTTGTATACTGCATGGTGAACTGCCTCCTGGCTATACAGCCGTGACTGCGCAGACTGCCCGGTCACGCTCCCGGCGGACACAGAAGCCTGGCC
>ONPA01000038.1 GCA_900319575.1 uncultured Desulfovibrio sp.
GACACGCCTGGCTTTCCACCTGATTTCATCGAGGCCCATGGCATAGATATCGAGTTTTTTGGAGCCGCTGAGAGTCAGAATGCTGCCAGGCTGCAGGAAGGAGAGCCCGGATCCCATGTCAGGAGCCTGAATCACTCTCAGGTAGGGCGCCGCGAGAGTGAGTCCGCTCGTGGAAGGCAGTCCGTTTTTCAGGAGAATGGCAATGTACCGGCCTGATTCGGCCGGGATGGTGTAGACAAAACGGCTGGACGGTTCGCTGGAAGTCAGGAGAACAGGGGTGAGTTTCTTGCCGTTTTTGAAATCGTTTGCGGAGAGACTGGGCATTTTGCTCCAGTCTGTGTCAGAGACGGCGCTGCTGTCGATGCGGGCGGGAAGTTCAGTGATATCAAGAAATTTTTCAAGATCTGCAGGGCGCACGTGCAGGCTGGTTTTTAATTCAAGGACATATCTGGTGTTGAGGCCGCTGTCGAAATCTTTGCGCAGAGTGATGTCTTTGATCTGCATGAGACGGGAGGAACCGCTGACTGTGAAGGATCGGGATGCGGCTTTGGCGGCGGCGTCGGGGAAATTACGCGTGCCGTTGTTTTTCATAATAAATGCGGGCATCCCGCTGATTTTCAGAACAGCTGGGGTGTTCTCTCCGGAGAGGCTTGCAATCGGGGCGGAAATGACCGCCTGATCCCTGTTTTCATTCCAGACGAAGCGCAGGGGGCCAAAGGACAGACCTGCCGCAGCGCCGGAAGGGGTCAGGGTCGTCCGCCTTTCAATATCGGCCGTGTCGACGGGCCATACGAACTGAACGGGGATGGAAACCGCGTGTGTCCCCCTGGCTGCGGGATCAATCCAGATGGTTTCACGCTGGAAGGACACACCCTGGGGCTGGGTCTGGTACCTCAGTCTGAGCGGAGCCGCGCTGATGCGCTGGGGAATTCTGAGCCCGCTCAGATCAATGCTGTACACCGTACCGGGCTGCAGCTGCTTCTGTGGAGAAAAATGCAGGCTCGTGGGCCCAGTCCAGCGCCACGATCCCGGGACGGACGGAGTCATGACGACACCATCGGCCGCTGCGTTGATTTCCCCGAAAGCAGGGGCATCGCACATCTGCGGCCATTCTTCTCCATATTTTTTTTCGCACTGTTTTGTGTCCAGATTAAAGAAGACGGAAAGTCCGTTATCCCACATGTCTGAAGCAGGATTGCTCGTACTTACCTTCCAGTAGGACGTGGCGGCATGGGGTGACAGGGGGGAAAGGAGGGATAGAACCAGGACGCAGGCAAAGAAAAAAGCGTGTCCGAGCATGATGCGAATACCTCCCGGGGCATTTCAGGTATAGTTGTTTTAATTTTACAGGATGCTCTAACCCCTGTCATCATCTATTTATTTGTTTCTTGATGAAATCCGGGTACAGAAACACGTTTTTTTTCTTTTTTTTCCTCTCTTAAAGCACGAAAAATTTTCCGGCCTGCAGAATGAAGATAATTTTGTGAAGCCCGTATGGCGCCCGATTCTGGCATACGCTGTAAGAAAGAGCCTGGGAGTCCTGCTTTTTATCTTTTTTGGGCAGGGTAAAACCGTGACCTGACGAGAGGAAAATAACTGTTTTTTCGTGACTGAATTTTTGTTTTTTACATGTTTTCGTGAGTGGAATCTTTTTTTGCGAAAAAGAAAAAATTTCTGTATTTTAAGTGAGTTATATAGCATAGAGATTCCGTTTGAAATTCAACACCCGCTTGAACCGTCACGATTTTTTGGCTATGTTTGTCCTGATTCCCGCTGGGGAGTCTTTTCTGTTAACTTTTATGACGAGCCTCCGGAATATTGTCCGTTCCGGGGCTTTACCGATAAAGAAGGAGTGTTGACGATGAAGAGTACTCGTCGAAGCTTCCTGAAGGGCGTCGGCGCCGGTGTGCTGTTCCTGTCACTGGGCCATATGGGTTTCAGTATGAAAGAAGCCCATGCTTACGCCCGTTCACTGAAAATTGAAGGCTGCAAGGAGTACATCAGCGTGTGTCCTTTCTGCGCTGTGTGCTGCCAGATCGTGGCCTATGTGAAGAACGGAAAACTTATTTCCACCGAGGGCGACCCGGACTTTCCCATCAACGAGGGATCCCTGTGCGCCAAGGGCGCATCCCTGTTCAGCATGTACACGCATACTGAGGGCCGCGTTATGAAGCCCCTGTACCGTGCTCCCTACTCTGACAAGTGGGAAGAAAAGGACTGGGACTGGACCCTCGATCAGATCGCCCGCCGCGTGAAGGCGGAACGCGACAAGAGTTTCATCCAGAAGAACGATAAGGGCCAGACTGTCAACAGGCTGGAAACCATCTGCTGGATGGGCACCTCTCACGCCTCTAACGAAGAATGCGCAGTCATTCAGGAAGCACTTAAAAGCCTGGGTATAGTGTCTATGGACCACCAGGCCCGTGTCTGACACAGCCCCACTGTTGCGGCTCTGGCAGAGTCGTTCGGACGTGGTGCTATGACGAACCACTGGATTGATATTAAGAATTCCAACTGCGTACTTATCATGGGCAGCAACGCTGCCGAACATCATCCTATTTCCATGAAGTGGATCCTCCGCGCCAAGGACAATGGTGCCACGCTGATCCATGTTGATCCCAAGTTCTCGAGAACTTCCGCCCGCTGCGATTATCACGTGCCGCTGCGCTCCGGCTCCGATATCGCGTTCCTCGGCGGTATGATTAACTACATCCTCGAGAACAAGCTGTACCAGAAGGAGTATGTCCTCAACTACACCAACGCCAGCGTTGTTGTGGGAAAGGACTACGATTTCAAGGACGGCCTTTTCAGCGGCTACGATCCCAAGACCCGCCGCTACGACAAGAAGAAGTGGGCTTACGAGAAGGGCCCGGACGGTTATCTCGTCCGTGACGACACGTGGAAGAATCCCCGCTGCGTCATCAACCTTCTCAAGAAGCATTATTCCAGATACACCCTGAAAAACGCCTCTGACGTAACGGGCGTTTCCGAAGAGAACCTGCTGAAGGTCTGGAAGACGTTTGCAGCCACGGGCAAGCCTGACAAGGCCGGCACGTTCCTGTACGCTCTCGGATGGACGCAGCACTCCAACGGTGTGCAGATCATCCGTTCAAGCGCCATCATCCAGCTCCTCCTCGGCAATATCGGCGTCGCCGGCGGCGGTATTAACGCCCTCCGCGGCGAACCTAACGTTCAGGGGTCCACTGACCACACCATCCTCTATGACAGCCTCCCCGGCTACATGGGCATGCCCCGCTCTGACAAGCAGACCCTCAAGGACTACCTCGCCGGTATTACTCCCAAGCCTCTGTTTGCCAACAGCACCAACTGGAAGGCCAACAACCCCAAGTACATGGTGAGTCTGCTCAAGGGCTGGTACGGTGACAACGCGACCCCCGAGAACGACTTCTGCTACAGCTGGGTGCCCAAACTGGAGCCCAATGGCGACTATTCCTATTACTACGCCATCAACCAGGCCCAGAAGAACAAGATGCGCGGTGCCTTCATCGTCGGCGTCAACCCCTGCCAGAGCTTCCCGGATTCCAACAAGATCCGTTCGGCTCTCGACAATCTTGACTGGCTCGTCATGGGTGAAATTCACCATTCCGAGACCTCCGATAACTGGCACCGTCCCGGCGTCGATCCCAAGAAGATGAAGACCGAGGTGTTCTTCCTCCCGTCCGCACAGCGTATCGAGAAGGAAGGCACGGTCTCCAACTCCGGACGCTGGCTGCAGTGGTTTGACAAGGCTGTCGAGCCTGCCGGCGAAGCCCGCGACTTCGGCGACATGCTCGTGCCGCTGATCAACAAAATCCGCGACCTCTACAGGAAGGAAGGCGGTACGTTCCCGGATCCTATCCTCGGCCTCAACTGGTGCGAAAAGTACAAGGCTGAAGAGTGGACCAAACGTATCAACGGTGTGTTCTGGAAGGACACCAAGGTGAAGGACAAGATCTACCATAAGGGCCAGCTCGTCCCCGCCTTTGGTAATCTCCAGGCTGACGGTTCCACTTCCTCCCTCAACTGGCTGTACTGCAACAGCTACACAGAGGAAGACGGCAACAAGTCCAAGAACCGTGACCTCAGCCAGACCCCCGAGCAGGCCGCTCTCGGCCTGTACCCCAAGTGGTCCTGGTGCTGGCCGGTCAACCGCCGCGTGCTCTATAACCGCGCCTCCGTGGATCCCCATGGCAAGCCCTGGAATCCGAAACTTCCCGTCATCTGGTGGGATGGCAAGGCGTGGAAGGGTGATATCGTCGACGGTGGAGGAGCTCCGCTTGCCGATAAGGAAAAGGGCCGGCTGCCGTTCATCATGAACGCTGACGGCGTAGGTCATATCTTTGGCCCCGGCCGTGCTGACGGTCCGTTCCCCGAACACTACGAACCGGTTGAAACGCCTCTCACCAAACACCCGTTCTCCAACCAGCTCAGCAGCCCCTGCTACAAGAGCTTTGAGGAAGACAGGCCCAAGTTTATCAAGCCTGGCGATCCCAATTACCCCATCGTGCTCACGACCTACAGTCTGACTGAGCACTGGTGCGGCGGCGGTGAAACCCGCAATACGCCAGGCCTGCTTGAAGCCGAACCCCAGCTCTATGTGGAAATGAGCCCCGAGCTCGCCAAGGAGAAGGGCATCAAGAACGGCGACGGCGTTATCATTGAGAATACCCGCGGCCGGGTTGAGGCCATCGCTATGGTCACGGTCCGTATCCGCCCCTTCAAGATTATGGGCAAAACTGTCCATCTTATCGGTATGCCGTTTGCTTACGGCTGGCTGACTCCCCTGTGCGGTGATGCGACCAACAGGCTTACCCTGAGTGCCTTTGATCCCAACACCACCATTCAGGAAGACAAAGCCTGCCTCGTGAACCTGCGGAAGGCTGATAAGCTTACCGAAATTGGTTAACCATCTGGGCGGGGGCCGCCAGGTCCCCGCCCGTTGAAGGAGCGATATTATGCCTAAGGCATTTCTTATTGATACGACCAGGTGCACGGCCTGCCGCGGCTGCCAGCTCGCCTGCAAGGACTGGCATAATCTGCCGGCCAATAAAACCAAGCAGACCGGTTCGCATCAGAATCCGCCGGATCTGAATCCGTATAACTACAAAATCGTCAGATTCCACGACTATATGGACGAAAACGGCGTGGTGCGCTGGAATTTCTTCCCGGAACAGTGCCGCCACTGTCTCGTTCCGCCCTGCAAGGACGTGGCGGATATGACTGTTGAAGGTGCCATTATTCAGGACGAGAAGACTGGCGCCGTCATCATGACGGAAAAAACCAAACAGCTGAGCCCGGATGACTGCGAAGCTGTCCGTCAGGCCTGCCCCTACAATGTCCCCCGCAGGGATGACAAGACGGGCATGCTCACCAAATGCGATATGTGCATTGACCGTCTGCAGGCCGGCATGGTGCCGATCTGCGTCAAGACCTGCCCCACCGGCACCATGGTCTTCGGCGAGCGTGAGGAGATTCTCAAAATCGCCAAGGAACGTCTTGCCGTGGTGAAGAAAACCTTCCCCAAGGCCTTCCTCGCCAACCCCGAGGATGTGAGCGTCATCTATCTGCTGGCCGACGATAAGGACAAGTACTTCGAGTTCGCCGCAGTGTAGTCAGGTTTTCTCCAGTATAATGTTTACGGCCCGGTGTTCTCCAGCCCGGGCCGTTTTTTTTTGATCGTTATCCGCGCTGGGCGGAAGCGTGTGCTCCGGATCCTGCTTCGCAGAACAGAGAGTCGGAGAAAAGCTTTTTTACTACCTCCCCGTCCGGCTGTACCAGTGCAGACGGAACATTTTTTTCTTCCGGATACCCCGGTGTCCTCCGGACTCTCTGCCGCTAAATCGTATGCATGGCTGTTTTCTCTGTCTGTCAGCACCTCCATCTTTTCCGTCCTGGAAACAAAATAAATTTTTATGATAACGGAAAATTTTTTAGATATCCATTTGATCCGTGCCTGACGGATAGTCTTTTTTATTGTGCGTTCTGCTCCCACCCTGCCGAAATAAACTGCTCCTCCCTGGAGGACATTAACTGACAGCCATGAGCGTAAGGCCGTGGAGCTCTGTGTTCTGTTTCGGGTTTTTCCGGCCAGACGTATCTTTCCGCGCGCAAACGTGATAAAGAAAAAAGACAAAACCTATAGAATCGAGGTGCCCATGCCATATCCCTGCCAAAGTGTATCGGAAACAGTTGCCGACATCATTGCCTGGCGTCCCGTTCTCTCCCCTGTATTGAAGGCCTTTGAGCCTATACTGACAAGGCGTGGCATGCTGGCGGAAGAAATGGAATCCGCCGTACGTGACGCGGGGCTCGTTATTCCGGATCTGGTCATGGAAAAGGAAACGAAAGGTGTATCGCTTCTGGCCGGCTCTGATCTGGAGGGCGTTGGTCCCCTCATGGCTGAGAGCGCCTCGGCCCTGTTCCCTCTTTTCGCAGCATCCGGTGCCAGGGGGTTAGACGATCCTGCCCTAGCCGCCTTCTTTGCCTCTGCCGGGGGTGATGATGACAGGAGACGTCAGCTTGCCTGTGCCGTTTTGAATGGCAGTGATGACACAATCGTGAAACTCGCCGGCGCCTGTGAGCTGGAACCGGGGCTGCTCAAATTCACGGGTGAGATGATTCTTAGTCCCGTACTGAGAGCCATGGTCCGCAATTATCTGCACGGCCGTGAAGCCGATGATGACATGCCCTGGGATGAGGGCAACCGCTGGAGCCAGGGATACTGCCCCGTGTGCGGTTCGTTCCCCACCATAGGCTGGCTGGACCGTCACACCCTCGACAAGAACAATCCCTACCTCAAGACCGGCGGTGGCAAGAAGCATCTGCACTGCGGCCTCTGCGGCGCTGAATGGAAGTTCAGGCGCGGTGTGTGTCCGGCCTGCGGTTCTGAGGCCAAGGGAACCATGAACATCCTGCGGGAGGAGGGGCCCAGCCACGGCGAGCGCATTGACTGGTGCACCGAGTGCAAGGCTTACTGCCCCATCATTGACCTGCGCGAGCGCGAGAAGACGCCGGATATGGACGCCATGGCCCTCGGCATGCTGCATCTTGATATTGTGGCTGCCGACAAAAAGCTTATTCCCCTCAGACATTCCTTCTGGAACAGTTGATCTGTATCACAGAAAAAATCAGAAGCGCTGTTTACCTTCTCAGAAATCTGGGCCGGCCGGGGAACGTGTTTTCTTCGTGCCGGCCTTTTTTCAGGGTGAGATTATGAAACTGGAAATCTGGGCAGACTTCTGCGATCCCTTCAGCTGCCTTGGCGTGAAGACTCTCCGGGCTGCCATGGCCCAGCTCGGCGTGGAAAAGTTCTTTGAAATAGAGATGAAAAGTTACGAGACAGCCCCCCAGGCCGGGCCGGCCAGACCTCTTCTGGAGAGCTGGATGGAGAACTTTGGTTATACTGAGGAGAAGGCCCGCCGTCTGCTGACAAAGAAACTCAACATGAGAGCTGAGAAGGACGGGCTGGATTTTGACTGCTTCCGGGCTGTGGTCGGCAACACGTTCGACGCACACCGTCTCTCCAAATTTGCCCGGGCGCGGGGCGTGGACATGACCAGCAGTCTTTTTGACGCCTGTTTCCGTGACGGCAGGGATCTTTCCGACCATGCCGTCCTGAAGAGTCTGGCTGAAGAAGCGGGTCTCGGTGGAAAGGACACTGAGTCTGTGCTGAATGGCAGTGATTACGCCAGTGATGTGCGCCGCGACGAAGACGAGGCTGCCCGCTTCGGCATCCGCGCCGTACCTTATTTCGGCGTAGACAGGACGTATGGCATAAGCGGCATGAAGTCTCTGACACTCTTCCGTTACGCCCTGAAGGATCTGCTGCGCAAGGCGAACATCGGGTATACGTCTCCGGCCGTGGAGAATGACGGAGAATAGATTTCTTCCCTTTCTGTTTTTGCGGATCCCGGCTGCCTGTGGGCCGGGATTTTTTTTGTTCCCTTTCAGGACACAAAAAAAGGATCCGTGAAAAACACGGATCCTTTTGCTTTCTTGTGGTGCCGAGGAACAGAATTGAACTGCTGACACGGGGATTTTCAGTCCCCTGCTCTACCTACTGAGCTACCTCGGCATGGCTTTCAGCCGTTGAACAAGTGATGTACTACAGGAAGCTGACCGATTTGGCAAGGAAAAAATGAAAAATTTTCAAAATTTCCTTTAGCCGGTTTCTCCCATCTGAAAATCCACCCGGATCTTGAACAGACGGGTGGCGGGAAGGTTGAGGATCGGGATGCCGGTCTTGGCGGTAATGGCGTCGAGGCGCTCCTGGATATAGTCCCTGGATGGACCTATGAACGTGAACCAGATGTTATAGCTGTGTTCCCGTTCGTAGTTGTGCGTGACGCCGGGCTCCGCGTTGACGAGGGCCGTGAAGGCCTCCATTCTGTCCGCAGGCACCTTGGCCGCGCAGAGCGTGGAAACCCAGCCCAGCTTTTTGGACTGGAAGTTTGCGCCCATGCGGCGGATGATGCGGTTTTTGCGCATCTTTCTGACGCGTTCCAGGGCTTCCTCTTCGCTGATTCCTGTCTTTTCCCCGAGCACCGCGTAGGGGCGGGATTCAATGGGAAATCCGGACTGGATGATATTAAGGAGAGCCTTGTCCGTATCGTCCATGGTGTAGCTTTCGGCCATCAGTTTTCCTTCCTCAGCTTTGCGGGGATGTAGGTGCAGAGGGGTTCCTCGGCGAGGTAGTCTCCGGAGATGCTGTAGGCCCTGGCCCGGCATCCGCCGCAGACCTTGTGGTACTCGCAGACTCCGCATTTGCCCTTGTAGCAGGACTGATCGCGGAATTCCCTGAAGTACTTCGAGGTCCGCCAGATCTCGGGGAAGGGTGTCTTGCGCACGTCGCCGCAGTTGAGTTCGAGGTAGCCGCAGGGCTGCACAATGCCCGTGTGGCTGATGAAGCAGAAGCCTGTGCCGCCCAGACAGCCGCGGGTGTTGGCGTCCATGCCGAATGTTTTCATGTCGACGGTGATGCCTTCCGCATGAGCCATCTGGCGCATGATGCGGTAGTAGTGCGGCGCACAGGTGGCCTTGAGCTGCATCTTCGTGGTTTTGCGGAACCCGTAGAACCAGTGCAGAACCTCCTCGTACTCCTTCGCCGTGATAACCTGGTCGGCAAGTCCCGCTCCGCGTCCCATGGGCACGAGCAGGAAAATGTGCCAGGCCTTGGCGCCAAGGCGCTCACAGAGCTCGAAAATCCGTTTGAAGCTCGACAGATTGCTCTTCGTGACCGTTGTGTTGATCTGGAAGGGCACCCCTGCCTCGGTGAGGTAGCGCATGCCGCGCAGGGAGGCGTCGAAGGCGCCTTTGACGCCCCGGAAGCTGTCATGACTTTCTGCGTCGGCCCCATCGATGGAGATGGAGACACGGTCGACACCTGCGTCGTGGATTTTCTTTGCAGTTTCAGGGGTAATCAGTGTGCCGTTGGGTGAGAACGCACACATGAGTCCCTTATCGTGAGTGTAGCGGACGAGTTCGTAGACGTCCTTGCGCATCATCGGGTCGCCGCCGGTGAAGATGACCAGC
>ONPA01000117.1 GCA_900319575.1 uncultured Desulfovibrio sp.
ATATCGTCAGCTTCAGAGAAAGTATATCCCTTCATCATATGGCATGTATACCCTCTTCAGACCTCCGGGACATTTACGGAAAAAATGGTTCCCCTGCGGCCGTCCGGCGCCTTCGGATTCCGGCACAGGCCTCACCCGAAAACAGGCCCCCCTGCGGGGGCTTCACGGATTTCCAGAACACAGAGTAAGATAAAAGTAATTTTTAATAATAGTTCCTATTAGCACAAATATATCTGCAGCCTATGCCTGTAAAATGGCTGCAAAGCTTCCCCGGAAGACGCGCATCGCGAAAAAGGCGTTTCTGAAAAGATTTCCGGAAATCCATATTTCCCCTTTTAGGCGAAAATATAGCCAGTTAGCCAGCCATGAGAAGTAATCGAGAGAGAAAGCCGCAGACCCATGACAAAACGTTGGTTTTATGGTAATCAGAATTTGTTTCTATAGTCGGGGCATAGGGCAAAAAAGCATCGTGATTTTTTTCTCTAGCACCTTGACGCTTAGAAACGGGTTGTCTAACCTAAAAAAGCGTATGCATCCCCCCCAATCAGGGTAGCAGACTGTCCGTCGCATGGGGTAACGGCCAGTCCAGGGAATGATCAGCATACAAAAGGATGTTCACATGAGGAACGGTAAGGCACTGCTCACGCAGACGGCGATGGCTGCGGCCTGTACTTTCTGTCTGATCATCTGGGGCGCAGCTCCCGGAAGCGCTGCGGAACTCCCCGAGACGGATAGTGGTGCGCCTTCAGCCTGTGTTATGTTCCCGGTCACGGCTAAAGCAGATCCCTCTGCGGCCGGCATGAAACCGGTACTTTTCAACCACCTTATTCACGAAAAAGCAGTTGAGAAATGCGAAACCTGCCATCACACCGGTGATCCGCAGGCCTGCACCGACTGCCACACCGTCGAGGGCAAGAAAGAAGGCAACTTCATCACTCTCGACCAGGCTATGCATGCCACCAATATTGCTAAGCCTGAAAAGGGGAACACCCCCTCGAGCTGCGTCAGCTGTCATGAAGCCCAGCTTGCCAAGCGCGACTGCGCCGGCTGCCATAAGGTTGTGACTCCGGCCCGCGATGCCCAGTGGTGCGGCGTCTGCCACAAGGTCGATGTCACTCCCGCCCAGATGAAGGCGGGCGCGTCCGGCAAGCTCTCCGGCAGCGAAAATCTCGCCCTGGCCACCAGGACGGTGCAGTCCACCAAGCCTGTGCCCGCTCCCTCCTCTCTTGGCCCCACGAAGGTGACGATTGACGCCATTGCCAAGGAGTACAAGCCCTGCGTCTTCAATCACCGCAGGCACATTGAATCCCTTATGGACAGGATCAAGGACAACAAGCTCGCTGGCGCGTTCCACACCCAGCCCGAGACCGTCTGCGCTGTCTGCCATCACAACAGCCCGCTGTCTGTGACGCCTCCGAAGTGCAGCAGCTGCCATCAGACGACCATTGATCCCAACAAGACCGACCGTCCGGCTCTCAAGGCCGCCTATCACCTGCAGTGCATGGGATGCCATACCGGCATGAACGTCGCCCGTCCTGAGAACACTGACTGCACCGGCTGCCACAAGTCTCTGGACAAGTAGGGGAGTGCTATATGAATCGCAGAAAATTCCTGACCTTTATGGGAACAGCAGGAGTGGCTTCTGCTCTCGGCACCGCAAAGGTGGCCGAAGCCAGCCATACCTTCCCTTACTATGACAACGGCTACGGCGTGCTGCACGACATGACCCGCTGCATCGGCTGCCGCAAGTGCGAAGAAGGCTGCAACAAAGTCAACAATCTCAAGAAACCCGATGTGCCCTTCTCTGACCTGACAGTCACGCACAAGCACCGCCGCATGACTCCCAACGAGTGGACCGTCGTCAACCGCTGGGACATGGGCAACAACGAGTTCTTCTTCCGCAAGCAGCAGTGCTTCCACTGCAACGACCCGGCATGCGCCAGCGCCTGCTTCACCAAATGCTACACGAAGAACCCCGACGGTTCCGTGACGTATAACGGCAAGCAGTGTGTCGGCTGCCGTTACTGCATGGTCGCCTGCCCCTTCTACGTGCCGAGCTTCGAATACGACGAGCCCTTCGATCCTCTGATCAAGAAGTGCACGTTCTGCCACAACCGCCTCGAAAAGGGTCAGCTGCCCGGCTGTGTGGAATCCTGCACCATGGACGCCCTGACCTTTGGCCGCCGCTCCGACCTGATCAAGATCGCCCACAAGCGCATCGAAGCCAATCCTGACAAATACCTCGACTACGTCTATGGCGAGCAGGACGCCGGCGGAACGGCCTGGATGGTTCTCATGCCCAAACCCAAGGGTGTGGCCCAGATCCCGACCGGCAACTCCGCTCTTGCTGCCCCTGTCGCCAAGAAGTGCGGTCTTGATACCAAACTCGGCGTTGAGCCCATGGGCGAACTCACCCACGGCGCCCTTGGCACCGTGCCCATGATCATCGCCTTCTGGCCCCTCATCTTCGGCGGTGCCTACGGCATGACCAAACGCCGCGAAGCCATGGCTGAAGCCGCGAAGGCCCAGGCCGTCGTCGACGAAAAGAAGAAGGTCATGGACGCTGCCCTGCAGTGCATTGAGAAAGAGCAGGGCAAGGAAGCTGCGGACAAGGCCCGCGCAGCCATGGAGGCTGCCATGGCCAAGGAAGAAGCTTCCAAGACCGAGGGGGAGGACAAGTAAATGGAAGAACCTAAAATCATCATCCCCACCAAGGATCACCTGTTTAACATGCAGGAGTTCCTTAAGCTTACTCCTGGCAACATCATCAACTACACGCTGCTGGCCATCGGTCTGGTCATCACCGTCGTGCGTTTCACCCAGGGCATCGGCGCTGTCTCCAACCTCGATGACTATCAGCCCTGGGGCATGTGGATCGGCTTTGACCTGCTCTGCGGCGTGTGTCTCGCCGCAGGCGGCTACTTCACGACCGTTGCCTGCTATGTCATGGGCATGAAGCAGTTCAGCTCCGCCGCCCGTCCGGCCGTCCTGACCGCCTTCCTCGGCTACGCCTTCGTGGTTGTGGCCCTGCTGTACGACCTTGGTCATCCGCTCCGTCTGCCTTACATGTTCTTCTTCCCCGGCACCACTTCGGTGCTGTTCGAAGTCGGCCTCTGTGTGGCAACCTATCTCACCGTCCTCTTTATTGAATGGTCCGTGGCCCCCTGCGAATGGCTCGGCAAGAAGTTCCCCTTCCTGCTGAAGTGGCGTCACTGGGTTGAAAAGTGCGGCATCCTGTTCACCATCATGGGCGTCTGCCTTTCCACCCTGCACCAGTCCTCTCTCGGCACCCTGTTCGTCATTGCCCCCGGCAAGCTGCATCCTCTCTGGTACACCGAGTTCCTGCCCATGTTCTTCTTCGTGAGCTCCATGGTCGCCGGCTGCTCCATGGTTATCTTTGAAGGCATGTGCTCGCATCACAGCGCCAGCTGCCGCCGCTATATGGACGCCACCCACCTCGCCCAGTCCGACACCGTCACCCTGGGCTTCGCCAAGGCCGGCTCCCTCATTCTGTTCTCCTACTTCATGCTCCGCCTGATTGACATGCTGGTGCATGGCAACATTCCCTACCTCTTCACCGGCTACGGTGTGTGGTGGCTTATCGAAATGCTGTTCTTCATCCTCCTGCCCTCCCTGCTCTATGCCAAGGGCTCCCGTGAGAAGAACATCGCTCTCTGCCAGTTCGCGTCTGTCAACGCCGTCCTGGGTATCGTGCTGAACCGCTTCACCATCTGCATGATCGCCTACAACTGGCAGCTTCCGTCCGCGGACCGCTACTTCCCCAGCTTCACCGAAATCATGATCACGGTCTTCGTTATCACGATGATCGTCACCTGCTACAGGTTCATCGTCTACCATATGCCGATCCTGTATCAGCATCCTGATTACAAGGACTAAGGGACAGGAGGCAACGTTATGCATTTCGACACTTTCTACCAGTTTTTCATCTACTCGAAGAACTGGGCCTACATCATGATGTTCATCACCCTGCCCCTGTTTGTCGTGTTCTGGAACACGATTCTCTATCCCACCCAGGATAAGGAAGTTCGTGCCATCATCGACAAAATCAAAAGCAAGTTCTGCTTCTGCAAGTGCCGGTGCTCTAAAAAGAAAGCCGACTAGGCTTTCTCTCAAGGCCTGACAACGCAGTGGTTTTGAAGTAAAAAGACAGGACGGAGCTTTGCTCCGCCCTGTCTTCTTTTGTTTCAGGAAATCAGTTTCACAAAGAGGGATTTGCTCATGTGCCTCGCAGTACCCACGCAGGTCGTTGAAATTCTCGAAAACACCATGTGCCGCGTCAGGGTCGGCAATGGAAGCACGCTTCTCACATGCTCCACCATGCTTCTGCCCGAACCTCCCAGGGTCGGCGACTATCTCATCGTCCACGCGGGCTTCGCCATGCATAAACTCGATCCCGAAGAAGCCGAGAAAAGCCTGGCCGCTCTCAGGGAACTCGCCGCGGCTATGGAGAAGAACGGTGACATGGCTGTTCTGGAAGCAGAACAGCGGCAGGACTGATTCACCTTTTCTTCCTCCCCTCCTCACCGTCCGACGCCCTGATTTTCTTGACTTTGCAATCTCCATTCCCTAGTCAGACGGCAGACACTTTTTTTTCAGGAAATACAATGAGCGACTATAAGAAAACCCTTAATCTGCCAAAAACAAAATTTCCCATGAAGGCGAACCTCGTCCAGCAGGAGCCCCAGAGGCTCAAACACTGGCACGATATCGATGCCTTCAAAGCCATGGTCAGCACGGATGCCCCTCTCGGCGAATATGTTCTTCATGACGGACCGCCCTACGCCAACGGCCACATCCATATGGGCCATGCCCTTAACAAAATTCTGAAAGACATCATCCTCAAGTCCCGGAACATGCAGGGCTATCATGCCTATTACGTGCCCGGCTGGGACTGCCACGGCCTGCCCATCGAGCACAAGGTCGAAGAGGAACTGAAGGGAAAGAAGAAGACTCTGCCCGCTCATGTGGTCCGCAAGATCTGCCGCGAGTACGCCACCAAGTGGGTGAAAATCCAGAAGGCGGAGTTCCAGCGTCTCGGCGTCCTTGGCGACTGGGATCATCCCTACCTTTCCATGGTGCCTGAGTTCGAAGCTACCACGAGCCGCGAGCTGGCCAACTTTGTGGAAAAGGGCAATGTAATACGCGCCAAGAAGCCCATTTACTGGTGCGGCCACTGCCATACCGCTCTCGCTGAGGCCGAAGTCGAATACAAGGACATCGATTCCTACTCCATCTACGTCCGCTTCCGCCTCGACGATCCCGCCGTAACCAAGGTTTTCCCCAAGGCCGATCCCTCCCGCTGCTACGTGATTATCTGGACCACGACGCCCTGGACCATCCCGGACAACTGCGCGGTCTGCCTCAATCCGAAATTCTCCTACGCCCTCGTGGAAGCCGACGGTGAGCAGTTCCTTCTCGCCCGCGATCTCCTCGAACCCTGCGCAAAGATATTCGGCTGGGAAAAATACGAGATCCTCGGTGAGGCAGCCGGCGAAGCTCTCGAAGGAATAAAGGCCCGCCATCCCCTTGCGCCTCTCGATCCCTATTATGATCGTCCGTCGCCCATCGTTCTCGGCGGCCACGTCACACTGGATTCCGGTACCGGCTGCGTCCACACCGCTCCCGGCCACGGCCCCGATGACTACGAGGTGGGCCTGAAGTACAACCTGGAAATTCTGTCACCCATGGACGACGCCGCTGTCTTCCTGCCGACCGTTCCTCTTTTCGCGGGCATGAATGTTTTCGACGCCAACGAACCCGTGCTCGAAAAGCTGAAGGAAACCGGCGCGCTCATGAACTGCGGGCACATCACGCACTCCTATCCGTGCTGCTGGCGCTGCAAGAAGCCGCTCATTTTCCGCGCCACCACCCAGTGGTTCATCAGCATGGAAAAGAACGATCTCCGCAGGAAAGCCCTGGACGCCATTGACAACAAGGTAACCTGGATTCCCTCCTGGGGCCGCGAGCGTATCCACAACATGATCGCAACCCGTCCGGACTGGTGCATTTCCCGTCAGCGCCAGTGGGGCGTGCCCATCGTCGCCCTCGTCTGCGAGGACTGCGGCGAGGCCTGGAACGATCCCAAATGGATGCGTGAAATCAGCGACCGCTTCGCCAAACATCCCACGGGATGCGACTACTGGTTCGAGGCCGACCTCAAGGACATCGTCCCCGAAGGCCTCAAATGCCCGCACTGCGGAGGCCAGCACTGGCGCAAGGAAACGGATATTCTCGACGTCTGGTTTGATTCCGGCACCACCTGGTCCGCTGTGCTCAAACAGCGGCCCGAACTCCGCTATCCGGCAGACCTCTACCTTGAAGGCAGCGACCAGCACCGCGGCTGGTTCCACAGCTCTCTCCTGGTCTCCATCGGCAACGAAGGGATTCCTCCGTACAAGTCGGTTCTCACCCACGGCTACGTGGTCGACGGCAAGGGCATGAAGATGTCCAAGTCCCTCGGCAACGGCATCGCCCCCCAGGAACTCATTGATAAATATGGCGCTGACCTTGTCAGGCTCTGGGTATCGAGTGCCGATTACCGCGAGGACGTCCGTATTTCCCAGGATATCATCAACCGTCTCGTGGACGCGTACCGCCGCATCCGCAACACCTGCCGCTACATACTCGGCTGTGTTGACGGCGTGAAAACCGAGAATCTCCTTCCCCTGGACAAACTCCTGCCTCTCGACCGCTACGCCGTAAGCAAGGCAGCCGAAATCTACCGGAGCGTGCAGGAAGGCTACCAGTCCTACGACTTCCACAAGGTATACCACCTCCTGCATGAGTACTGCGTCACGGACCTTTCCGTGCTCTGCATCGACGTGCTCAAGGATCGTATCTACTGCTCGGCCAGAAACACCGTGGAGTTCCGCTCCGCCGTGACGGCCATGTACCACATCATAGAACTTCTGGTGCGCGACCTCGCCCCGATCCTCTCCTTCACGGCAGACGAGATCTTTGACTATCTTCCCGATTCGCTGAAAGAAGGCGCTCCCACCGTCTTCGCCCTGAAGCCCGTCGACTGCGCCTCCTGGATTCTTCCCGAGGACGCCCGCGGCGACTGGAAAGTCCTTCAGGACGTGCGCGGCGCCGTGACGAGAGCCATCGAGCCCCTGCGCCAGCAGGGTGTCATCGGGCATGCGCTCGACACGTCCATCACGCTCTACGTTTCCGATGACGTCAAAGGCGCCCTGGACAGAACGGGAGCCGACCTGAGGGAATGGTGCATCGTTTCCCAGATCCACGTTGAGGGGCTTGCTTCGAAGCCTGCCGATCTGGCCGAGGACAGCCTTTCCGCCGGCGTCGCCGTGAAGGTCGATAAGGCCGAGGGCGAAAAATGTCCCCGCTGCTGGATTTACTCCACCGAAATCGGCGCCGATCCTGCCCATCCTGACGTGTGCCCGCGCTGCGCGCACATGCTCGATGAGCTTGACGCCCACAAAGAGGGGAACAACTGATGTCGTCCCGGTGGCGCATTTTCTTCACCACTGCCGCAGCCGTTCTGGCGCTGGATCAGCTTACGAAGCTCTGGATTGTCAAAAATCTTACGCTGACAAGCGAAATACCCGTCATTCCCGGCTTTTTCAGCATAGTGAGCGTGCGCAACCGGGGCGCCGCATTCGGATTCCTCAACCGCTCTGACATCGACTGGCAGTTCTGGCTCTTTCTGGCGGCCACACTTGTGGCCGCCTGGGCCATTATCATGCTTGTCAGGAAAAGCGGCCGCGCCCCGCTGCTCTGGACCGGTCTCGCTCTCGTCATGGGTGGCGCCATCGGCAATCTGGTGGACAGGATACGCATGAGGGAAGTTGTCGACTTTCTCGACTTCTACTTCCGGGACGCGCACTGGCCCGCTTTCAATATCGCCGATGTCGGCATCTGCGTGGGAGCCGGGCTCACAGCCCTGGCCATGCTGCTTGGGCAGGACAGGGAGGACAACGGCGCCAGCCGGCGCAAAAAGGAGAAGGACGCATGATTTTTCACTGGTGGCACGTGCTCGTCGCAGCCATCCCCATACTGCCCAATCTGTGGAGTCTCTGGCACCTCTGGAGCCACGACTTCAACAATGATTTCGAACGGAAGGTGCGCTGGCTTCTCCTGTGCGTCTTCGTCCCTGTTATCGGGGGCCTGATATACATTTTCAAAGGCCGCAAGTATGCCGGCAGCAAAATTGACCGCCGGCACGCGTAACAACAGATTCAACCCACAAGGCTAAACCAATGAACGTACAGCGTTTACCCCTTCTGCTTCTGGTGGCATCCCTGACCTTTACTCTGAACGGCTGCGCCACGCAGAGCAAAAGCGATGAAATGGAAGCCCAGATTATGCAGCACGACGCCCAGATGCGTCAGATGCAGCCCGTGCAGGCCGATATGTACAACCAGGTACAGTCACTGCGCGAGGAACTCAATGATATCAAAGGCCAGCTCGTCGATATCCGCAATGCCGGCGGCGCTGCCGCCATGGTTGATAAGCTGAACCGCCATGAACAGGCCCTCCATCAGATTGAGACCAGCATGGCCATGAACTTCAATCTCGGCTCCCCCCTGGCCGGCGGCAACGCAGGTGCCGCGGGTGCGGCCGGAGCAGCCGGTGCAACCGGCGCTATAGGAGCCGCAGGCGCCGCCCAGGCTGCTGCTCCCGCCACAGCGCCCCAGGCTCCGGCAGCGCTTTCCCAGGGCACGGCTCAGGCCGCTGAAGCGGCTCCCGCAGCCCAGGCCCAGCCCGCAGGCGCAGCGCCCTCGGGTGACACCTGGGGGCAGGAAACTCCCCAGCCCAAGGCCCCCAAGGCTGAAAAGGACATGTCCGTGGCTCTCTATGAGGCTGGCGTGAATTCCTTCAACTCCCGCCAGTATGGCGATGCCCAGCGCTCCTTCAGCGACTTCATCAAGAACTTCGGCAATAATCCCAAGGCTCCCAACGCCCAGTATTATCTCGCCGAATGCTATTTCCAGAAGAACCAGTTCAATGACGCCGCCCTCGCCTACGACACGGTAATCACCAAGTACGGCAATTCCGACAAGGCTCCGGCCGCCTATCTGAAGCAGGGTATCTGCTTCAGCAAGATGCAGCAGGACAAAGCCGCAAAAGCGCGTCTCGCCGAGCTCATCAAAAAATACCCCAACAGCCCTGAAGCCACCCGCGCCAAGACATTCCTGAAGACCAATAAATAACGGCGCGTCTCCCCTTCACAAAAAGAGAAGGACCTGACCGGATCATCCGGCAGGTCTTTTTTTTTGCTCCGAAAAAAAGAGGGAGCCCGGCCTGAGGCCGGACTCCCTCTGAAGCGTTATGGGAGAAAGAAAGAACTACTTGCCGGCGAATAGGGACTCACCAATCTCAAGCGCCCTGAGATTGACGTCCAGAATCTTGGCAGGCAGGAATTTCCTCAGAGCTTCCTCGAAGACGCTGAGGCCAAAGGGCAGGATGCCCGAAGCGCACACTGCGGCGAGCAGGACGGTATTGCCTGCCTGAACCGCGCCGGCCTTTTCACCCAGCTCCCTGCAGGGGAGGAAGTGACTGGCCCTCGAAGCGGCGCCAACCTTGGCCTTGATTTCATCGATGGACGGATAGGTTTCCACGCCGAGGTTCACACCCACGGGAGGCATGGGGTCAGAGCTCGAGAAGACAACGCCGTCGCTCCTGAGATAGGGCAGGCCGCGCAGGGTTTCCAGAGGCTCAAAGCCGAGCATGAGGTCAGCTTCACCGAAATCAAGCTTCGGAGCGCGCCAGCCGCCGAGAAGGCACACGGACTCCACAACGCCGCCGCGCTGGGCCATGCCGTGCACTTCGCCGGCCACCACGTCACAGCCGGCGTAGAGGGCCGTACGGGCCAGAAGGGAGGTGGCGGTCAGAGAGCCCTGTCCGCCCACGCCCGTGAAATAAATGCGGATTCTTTTCTGCGTATCCATATCAGCCTCCTAACCGCGCTTCTTGAGCTTGAAGGAGCCGGGAGCGATCTGCAGGCACATGCCGCAGCCTGTGCACAGGGTCTCGTCAACAGCGTACTCCCCGCCACGGCGGCAGAAAGCCGGGCAGGCATACTGCTCAAAGCAGTGTTTGGCACCTTCGTCCTGCTTCGCCACATAGGCGTAGCGGTCAATGCCCTTGCGCAGGCGTCTCCTGGCGTACAGGGCACAGGGTTCTTCGGAAATGAGGACACGCACGCCGTCCATGTCCTTGAGGTCCCTGATGGCATCCATGACGGACTTGAGCTGGAAGGACTTCACCTTCCTCACCTGGGTCACGCCGAAACCACGCACGATGTTCTCGATATCAAGATGCTGGCAGATATCGCCGAGCATATCCTGCATCATGCCGGGATTCGGCTGATGGCCGGTCATGGCCGTGGTGCCGTTGTCGAGCACGACGATGAGCAGATTCATCTTGTTGAAAACCGCGTTGGCAAGTCCGGTCATGCCGGAATGGAAGAACGTGGAGTCGCCGATGAAACCGACCACGGGCTTGCCTGTGGCAAGAGCGAAACCTGAGCCAGCGGAAATGGAGGAGCCCATGCAGAACAGGAAGTCAGCGCAGCGCAGGGGCGGAAGCATGCCGAGCGTGTAGCAGCCGATATCGCTGGAATAATAGGCGTCATCACCGAAGATCTGCCTGACAGCGTAGTACACGGCCCTGTGGGAGCAGCCGGCACAGAGGTTCGGGGGACGGCGGGGCAGATCCTTCGCCGGAGCGGGAGCGTAAATCTGGCAGGGGCTGCTCAGGAACGCCGAGAGGGCACGCATGATAAGCGTGGTGGAGTACTCGGCCTGCTCGGTAAGAATATCGTTCTTGCCTTCCACAGCCACCCTGATGCCGCGCTTCTGGGCAATGGCGCGCACGGCAGTCTCGAGGAGGGGATCATTTTCTTCCAGCACGAGCACGCGCTCACATCCGGAAAGGAATCTGACGATCATTTCCTCGGGAAGAGGCCAGGTCATGCCCAGCTCGAGCACGCGGACCTTGTCCTGCCAGCTGCCGGCGTACAGGGCGTCGGCGAGATAGTCACGGGAGACGCCGGAAGCGATGACGCCGAGTTTCGGCTCGGAAGCCGGAACAGAGATCTTATTGAAGCGGCTCGTCTCGGAAATGGCTTCGGCCCTGCGCATTCTCTCCATGACGGCAATATGAAGCAGACGGGAAACCGCGGGCACGGGAACGAAGCGCTGGGGCTTGCGTTCAAAGGGAACTCTGGGCTGCTCCTCTTCAGGAAGATCATCGAAGTTCACGGCGCCGCGCATATGGCTGATGCGGGTGGTGGTGCGGAGCATGACAGGCTGCTGCAGCTCGCGGGCAAGACGGAAGGCCTCACGGGTCATGTCCTTGGCTTCCTGGGCCGAGGCCGGCTCAAAGCAGGGGAGATGGGCAGCGCGCGCGTAATTACGGTTGTCCTGCTCATTCTGAGAGGAATGGAAGCCGGGGTCGTCAGCGCTCAGCACGACAAGGCCGCCGGGCAGACCGGTATAGGCTGAAGTGAAAAGCGGATCGGCGGCGACGTTCAGGCCCACATGCTTCATGGTCACGAGAGCCATGGCGCCGCCGAGAGCCGCGCCGCAGGCCACTTCCATGGCCACCTTCTCGTTGACGGAATACTGCATGTAGTAGCGTTTGCCGTTGCCGCCCATTTTGTAAAACGTATCGGGGACTTCAGAAGAAGGCGTACCGGGATAGCAGGTGACAACATGCACACCGGCCTCAAGGGCGCCGCGTACAATGGCTTCATTGCCAAGCAGCAGATGGCGCTCGCCTTTCCTGCCCTCCAACAGAGGATTGCTCATATAAAAACCTCCTCTCCGGGAAATTCTTTCCGGCGGGTCGTTCGGGGAAAGCCTCTTTTTAACAGTCCGGCATCAGGCATGCCGGCCGTCTTCTTTCCCTACTTTTTTTCCTCGGCCGGCTTTGCGGCCTCGGCTTTAGCCTGCTTCTCCAGTTCACGCACATCAGCGGCCCGCTGACGGTAGTAGTCGGCCTCGGAGCCTTCCCGGCCGCCAGCCAGTTCGTCGAACGTTTTGGCCGAAAGGTCGTATTTACCGGCCCTGGCCGCAGCCTCGGCAAGCATCAGGTTGATCTGGCCCCTGGCATTGACCGGAGCCTTCGCGATTGCCGACTGGAGAAGCGTTATTCCTTCATCATACTTGCCGGCATTGCACAGGCTGCCGGCCTGACCCAGAAGCGCCGCAAAACCGAGAGGTTTGTCAGCTGCGTCCCTGGCGATGCGGCCGTACGCAGCGGCCGCGACCTCGAACTTGCCCTGGGCAAGCGCGCTCTGCACGAGAACAGCATTGACAGCGGGCTGCAGGCGCTCGGGCGTTCCGGCGGCCAAATCCTCAAGGGCCTTCAGCTGCGCGGCGTCAGGCTTCTGCTGCTGAATGCGGGCCAGCTGTGTCTGGATCTTTTCCTGCTCGCTCTTCTGCATGTAGCGGTACAGTCCCGTTCCGGCCAGCGCAAGGATGAGGGCCACAACAATGGCGATGATGTACTTCGCGTTGCGGGTAATGAACTCGAGGAAAGGACGGTTTTCAACCGCAACTTCTTCCTGAACGTTCCTGATCAGGGAAGGATCATCGGCCAGGGGCTGATTCTTAACGCGCATCATGTGCAAAAATCTCCTTAAAGCAGCGCTCATTTTTGGCAGGAAAGGCCCAGCCTCCGGGATATCCCGGTTCTGAGGCTGGGCCAATCCATAAAGATCAGTGTAACGAAAATATTACTTGCTGAACAGAATTTCCTGATACGTGGGCAGTGACCAGAGGTCACCCGGTACTTCGGTCTCCAGCCTGTCGGCCGCTTCCCTGAGCCTGTCCATAGCGGGAAGGACGGAGTCGCAGTAATTGCGGGCCTTTTCCGGAATACCCTGGAAACGCTCGGCTTTTTCCACGAGCTTCTCGAGTTCGTCGGCCGCGGTCTGCAGGCTGCGCAGATCCGCGGTGATCCTGTCGAGAGTGTCTGTCCTGTAGTCCTTGTTCAGATTCTTCAGGGACACGCAGGTATCAGCCAGCTCCTTCTGATAACGCAGGCCGGACGGATAGATATCGGTCCTGGCCATGCGGACGCAGAGGACAGCCTCAGTGTGGATAGTCTTGGAATACTGGCCGAGGTAAATCTCCTCGCGGGCCCTGAGCTCATCCCTGTTCATGATGTGCATGCGCTCGAAGAGGTCGATGACCTCGGGCTTCACCAGCTCGGGCATGGCTTCGGGAGTGTTGCGCAGATCAGGCAGGCCGCGGCGCACCGCTTCCTTATGCCACGCCTCGGAATACCCGTCGCCGTTGAAAATAACGGCGCTGTGTTCCTCGATGACATGGGACACGAAGCTCTGCAGAGCCTCATTGAAGGAATGGCCCTTCTTCAGCATGCTCTCGAGCCAGTCGGCCGCGAAGCCGAGGGAATCCGCCATCATGGCATTCAGGGCCGTGATGGAATCGGCCGCGGACTGGCTGGAGCCAAGTGCGCGGAATTCAAAGCGGTTTCCGACAAAGGCTACGGGGCTTGTGCGGTTCCGGTCACCGGGATCACGCGGCAGCGGAGGCAGAGTGTCCACGCCGATATTCATGCTCTTCTTTGCCCCGCCATCGGCGTGCTCGAAATGTCCGGAGCGGAAGGCCTCGAACACGTTCGTCAGCTGATCGCCGAGGAAGATGGACATGATGGCCGGCGGGGCCTCGTTGGCACCGAGCCTGTGGTCATTGCTGGCCGAGGCCACAGTAGCCCTGAGCAGGCCGCCGTACTTGTGCACGGCACGGATGAAGGCCGCGCAGAAGATGAGGAACTTGGCGTTGGACTGCGGCGTGTCGCCGGGATTGAAAAGCGTGCCAAGATCGGCGTTGCCGATGCTGTAATTAAGATGTTTGCCGGAGCCGTTGATGAAGTTGAAGGGCTTCTCGTGAAGAAGGCACTTCAGACCATAATGTTTGGCTGTATTGCGCAGCACGGCCATAATCTGATGGTTATGATCCACGGCCACGTTGGCAGGCTCAAAGAGAGGCGCGATCTCGTACTGGCTGGGAGCCACCTCGTTGTGGCGGGTCTGCACGGGAACGCCCAGTTTGTAGAGCTTGCGCTCGGCCTCCATCATGAAGGAGAGGACGCGCTGCGGGATGACGCCGAAATACTGATCGCTGAATTCCTGTCCCTTGGGCGGACGGGCACCGAACAGCGTGCGGCCGGCGGCGAGCAGATCCGGTCGGGCGAACGTGTAGTTGTTGTCGATGAGGAAGTATTCCTGCTCAAGACCGGCGTAGGCCACGATGGGCAGATCCGTGTGCACGCCGAACAGGCCGAGCACGCGCTTGGCCTCGCGGTTGAGCGCCTGGCCGGCCCGGATCATGGGCGTCTTCTTGTCGAGGGACACGCCCTTCCAGGACAGGAACATGGTGGGGATGCACAGGATGATGCCGTTGGGGTTCTCCTGCAGATAGGCGGGGCTTGTCACATCCCAGGCCGTGTAGCCGCGGGCCTCGAAAGTAGACCGCAGGCCGCCCGACGGGAAGGAGGAACCGTCCGCCTCGCCGCGGATGAGCATGGAACCGGAGAACTCGGCGATAACACCGCCCATGCCGTCCGGAGTGAAGAGGCTGTCATGCTTCTCGGCGGTCTGTCCGTTGAGAGGATAAAAGATGTGCGTATAGTGGGTGGCGCCATGCTCGATGGCCCAGTCCTTCATGACTGCTGCCACTGTGTCGGCGATACCAGGATCAAGGGTTTCCCCGTAGCGGATGGTCTTCTGCAGCGCCTTGTACACATCACGGGGAAGGCGTTCGCGCATCACCCTGTCGTTGAAGACGTTGCAGGAATACACATCCATGGGGCTGGTTTCGTGAAAATTAAAATCCGCGGGTTCCGGCTTGTAGGTCGTAATGGCCCGGATAGCGTCAAGCCGCGCGCTGTTACTGCTCATAGGGGGGGCCTCCAGTCAGCGGTCTAGTTGACGGAAACGATTTCGATATCGAAACGCAGATCCTTGCCGGCCATGGGATTGTTGGCATCAAGGGTGATTTCCGTGTCTGTGACTTCGGAGATCACGGCGTACATGGTACCCTGTTCGTTGGAAAGCTGAATGGGGGTGCCGACCTTGGCAGGGATATGGCTCGGAACCTTGTCACGGGGCACGGTGAAGATGAGATCGTTGTTCACGGGGCCGTAGGCCTCATCACAGGGGATGTCCACCACAAAGCGGTCTCCGAGTTCATGGCCTTTGACAGCTTTTTCGAAACCGGGAATCATCATTCCCTTGCCGACCACGAATTCCAGGGGTTCGCGCCCTTCGCGGCGGGAGGAATCGAATTCCTGTCCGTCGGGGAAAGTGCCAATGTAGTGAACCTTCACAGTATCGCCGTTTTCTATGGGCATAATACTCTCCATGAGTAGGTGTTTGTTCTTCAGTTGCGGCCCTGCGTCAGTGGAAACGGAAGAAATCCGGCCGTGAATCACGGATCTGACAACAGGAATAAGTTCTTTTTCTTATATAAATAGCCGGAGTATGGCAAGGGAAGCTCCGGCTCCCCGGAGGAGGGACTCCTCTGCGGGGGACGCATTTTGGATCTTGACAGGAACAAGACTCGGAAAGCATAGTCGTTCGTCTCAAAACGGCACATCTTTCTCCTTTTCAGCGAGGCACAAAATGGCAGATATTCGTTCAGAATATACGGATTCCATCAATTTCTTCGCCGGCCACAGCCCCAGATCCCTGGCAGCAAAGTACGGCACACCCCTTTACGTCTACAGCGAGGCCATCCTCCGTCAGCGCTGCCGCGAGGTCATGAGCATGTGCTCGGTCCCCGGCTTCGGCGCGGACTATTCGGTCAAGGCCAACACGAACCCGGCCATCCTTTCCATCGTACGCGAGGAAGGGCTGATGGTAGATGCCATGAGCCCCGGCGAATTATATATGGATAAGATCGCGGGCTTCACGTCAAAGGACATCGTTTACATTTCCAACAACATCTCGCCGGACGAGATGCACAATGCCATTGACAACGGCCTCCTGGTCAGCGTGGACTCCCTTTCCCAGCTCGACATGTACGGACGCTTCAACCCCGGCGGTGATGTCATGATCCGCTTCAACCCCGGTGTCGGCGCCGGCCACAGTGCAAAGGTCATCACCGCGGGCAAGGCCACCAAGTTCGCCGTGTCCCCCGAGGACCGCGATGAGGCCTTCAGCCTTGTGCGGAAATACGGACTCAGGCTCACCGGCGTGAACCAGCACATCGGCTCCCAGTTCCTTGAGACAGAGCAGTACCTGCGCGCCGTGGATTTCCTGCTGGCCTTCGTCAGCGAGTTCCCGGAAGACATGCTCAGGAATCTTAACGTGCTCGACTTCGGCGGCGGCTTCGGCATCCCCTACCACAAGGATACGGAAAAGCGCCTCGACCTCAGGGCAGTGGGCAGGAGCATGGATGAAAAGCTCACGGCCTGGATGGAGAAAACCGGCTACCAGGGCCGCTTCCTCGTGGAACCCGGCCGTTACATCGTGGGCGAATGCGGCCTGCTCCTCGGAAGCGTGGAAGCCGTGAAGAATAACGGCGAGCGCCGTTATGTGGGAACCGATCTCGGTTTCAACGTCCTCGTGCGTCCGGTCATGTACGATTCCTTCCATGAGATGGAGATTTATGCCGGCAGCGACGGCGGCCGTCCGGTCATGGAGCAGACCATCACCGGCAACATCTGCGAGAGCGGCGACATCCTCGCGAAGAACCGCAGTCTGCCGGAAATCAGGGAGGGCGACCTCATCGGCGTCCTCGACGCCGGTGCCTACGGCTTCTCCATGTCCTCCACCTACAACGAGCGCATGCGTCCTGCCGAAGTTCTCCTCACCACTGACGGTAAGGACAGACTGATCCGCCGCAGGGAGACCCTCGAGGATCTTTCTTCCTGCCTCGCCTAAGGGAGGTCCGCTGCAGCGGCCCTGTCTTGAAGAACCCTGATCTTTCCATATCGCCTGCAGCCATCTGGCGCCTCACCTGGCCCCAGATGCTGCAGATGTATCTTGTTTTCGTCATCTCGTTCACTCCCGTCTGGACAGCCGGAAAGCTCAGTGAAGACGTGCAGGCTGCCCTCGGGATGGCGAGCCAGGCCCAGCTCTTTCTCAATGTCGTCTGTATGGGACTGGCTTCCGGCGCCACCGCGGCCATAAGCCAGTCCCTCGGGGCGCTGCGCCGGCGCCGGGCCGAGTATTATGTGACAGCCACCTGCCTCGGCAGCCTCTTCGCCGGTCTCATTATCGGCGCCGCGGGCTACGCGTTCACGGATCTCGTCCTCGCGCTGACGAACATCCCCGTGGGCATACGTCCCGTGGCCGGGGAAATCTGGAAAATCTTCATGCTGGCCCTGCCCTTCCAGTACGTGTACTCGGCAACGGGCGTCATCTTCAGGGCCACTCGCATGGTCATCCCTCCGCTCCTCGTCGCCGCCTTCGTGGCCCTGGTTCACGCCTTTATCTGCATCGGCACGGGCCTCGGCCTCTTCGGCCTTCCCGACTGGGGATACAGGGGCATAGCCTGGGCCGGATTCGCCGCCGAATTTGTGGGCGCCGCCGTGAACTGTGTCCTTCTTCTCCGGGCGGGACACCTGCACGCCGCGAGCCTGCCGCCCGTACGCTGGCTCAGAAAGGGCCTTCCCTATCTCGTGCGCGTGGCCATCCCTGCGGGCATCTCCTCCCTTGTCTGGCAGTCCGGCTATCTCGTGCTCTTCATCCTGGTGGCCACAGTTCCCGTGGAACGTGTCGCGGCCCTCGCCGGCCTCACGGCTGGTCTGCGCATAGAGGCGCTCGTCTTCATGCCCGGCATGGCCTTCAACATGTCCGCAGCCGTGCTTGTGGGCAACTGTCTCGGCGCCGGGGACCGGAAGGGCGCGAAGAAGGTCTCCCTGACTCTTCTCTGGGCGGCCACGCTGCTCCTCACCCTTGTTGCCGCGGCCATGTGGCCGTTCCGGGACACGCTTGCCTCCTTTCTCTCCAACGCCCCTGACGCCAGGCGCTACATCGTCTCCTATCTTTCCTGGAATCTCGCCTGCGGTCCCTTCTCTATCATCTCCACCGTTCTCGGCGGTGTCATGGTTGGCGCGGGCGCAACCCGTTACAACCTCTACATCTTCGGATCCAGTTTCTGGGGCCTGCGCATTCCCCTTGGTTACGTGCTCGGGCACATGGTCTGGCAGAACGCCTCTGGCGTCTTCTGCGCCATGTTCATCTCGCAGGTTCTGCAGAGCTGCGTCATGCTTTTCGTATTTTTCCGGCTGGACTGGCAGCGCTTCGCCATGCGCGCCCTCCCGCCCGAGGGGAAAACGCCTTCCGCACGCCGGGGGTGACAGACGCGGAAAAAGTCTTACTTTCTCCTCCTCTCTTTTTTCTCAAACAGAAGGTTTCCGAAATGCCTGAAAATTTTACGCCCGTGACACTGTCCCGTGCTTCTGACTATTACGCTCTCTGGGAAAAACTTCCCGTGCATTCCCTCGACTACAGTCTCGTCAACCTCTGGGGCTGGCAGGAATATTACGGCCTGGAATGGTCCTTTGAGGACGGCCTCTGCTGGATCAGACAGACCAATCCCTGCGGCATCGCCTGCTGGGCACCCGTGGGCGACTGGAACGCCGTTGACTGGAAGTCCGTGCTTCAGCCCGGCATGAAATTCATCCGCATCCCTGATGAACTCTGCGCCATCTGGAAAAACGCCCTCAGCGACGCCTGCCTCGTGCAGGAAGACCGTGGACAGTGGGAATACCTCTATCTTCAGAGCGACCTCGCCACACTGCCTGGCAACCGTTTCCACAAGAAAAAGAATCATCTGTCCGCCTTCATCAGGACATACGGACAGCCTGACTATCACTCTGTGAACGACAGAATGATCGAGGACTGCCTCGCCCTGCAGGACACGTGGTGCCAGTGGCACAACTGCGCCGACTCCGCGTCCCTCAAAGCTGAAAATGAGGCAATAAACCAGGTGCTGGCCCACTATTCCACCTTCCGGAATCTTTGCGGCGGTTCCATTTACATTAACGGCGAGATCGCGGCCTTCACCATCGGGGAAAAGCTCGACGCGGGCACCATCGGCGTTCATTTCGAAAAGGGCATCAACAGCGTGAAGGGCATCTACCAGGCCATCAATTACGCCTTCGTCAACGCTGAGGGACCCGGATTCACCTACATCAACCGGGCCCAGGATCTCGACGAGGAAGGACTCAGGAAGGCCAAGGAGTCCTACCATCCCGTGGACTACGTAAAGAAATCACGCGTGGAAATCCGCTGATTTGCACACCCCCATCAGAGGAAGTAATATGTCTGCCCGGCATTCGTTTTCAAACCGCCAGGATACTTGACTGAGAGCGGGCCTTTCTCCCCCTGAAGCCAGGGAGGACTCCTGCCCGCGGAGGTTGAAATTCTTTTATCACACAGAGGTCGTGCCATGCCTTCAGCCCTGTTCCGTATTCTCCTTCTTCTTCTTTCCGTCAGCGTCATTGCCGCCTGTTCGCACAAGAGCCCCGTGACGCCGGCGCGGCCCGCGTACAACGGCCCCGGCGAAATCGCGGATATCCGCTCCCACCCGCAGGACCTCAATGCCTATGTGGGCTCCAATCCGCAGCGCCGCATCATCGACATGAGTTCGCAGTCCGCGCAGGCCGCGCGCTGGCGCTCAAAGTTCTTCAGCCCCTGGCACCAGGACACACCGTCCGTGCGCAAAAGCGAAGTGTCGTCCATGCTGAACAGCAGGGCCCGCGGCTGGAAGAACGGCTCGGAGAAGTGGAATGAGGCAGACTGGGCTCTCATGCGCGCCAACGCCGCCATACAGTCCTTCCCCAACATGACCGCGGCTGCCATCACGACCCACGCCACGGACGTGCGTGAGATGCCGACGCATACACCGCGCTATTCGAAACCCACGCCCGATCCCATGCAGAATACCTTCGACTACTTCCAGTACACGAGGCTTCCCATGGGTCAGCCCGTGCTCATCTGCCACAGGTCGCAGGACGGCGCATGGTATTACGTTGAGACGCCCCTCGTGAGCGGGTGGGTCGACGCAAAGGACGTGGCCACCGTATCCCCCGCCTTTGAGGCCAGCTGGGAGGGAAGCCGCCTCGGCGCTATTGTGCGGGAGCACGTTCCGCTTAACGGCAGCGAAGCCTATATCGGCACCGTACTCCCCATGGTCAGCACCTCGAGCGTCTACGTCCCCGTCGCCGGCTCTGACGGCAGCGCCTCGCCGCGTGCCGTGCCCGTGCCGGACGGAACCGTCAACACCATGCCGATCGCCATGACTCCTGCCAACTTCGCGCGTCTCGGCAACCAGATCCTGGGCCAGCATTACGGCTGGGGAGGCATGCTCGGGCTGCGCGACTGCTCAGCCATGACACGCGACCTCATGACGCCCTTCGGCATCTGGCTGCCGCGCAACTCGCGCTCGCAGGGACGCGTGGGCTATCCCACCTCTCTCGCCGGCATGAGCTCGGCTGAGAAGGAAGCCACCCTTCAGCGCAGCGGCGTCCCCTTCGCCACGCTCGTCGTCATGAACGGCCACGTGGTCCTCTACATCGGCACCTACGAAGGCCGCCCCGCCATCATGCATGACCTCTGGGGCATCCGTGTGGATGAGCCTGCCGACGAGGATCAGCGCCTTATCATAGGGCGCGCCGTGATCACGACGCTCACCCCCGGCGCCGAAGTACCCAATCTGCATAACGGCAGAACCATAGGCGAGTCCTTCCACACCATGACCGTCCTTGGCAACGCGCATAAGTGATGCCGGAAAAAGAAGACATACCAGCCGGCTCCCCGGAGGGAACCCGCTTCAGCTTCACCGTCCCTGACGGCGCCAGAGGCCTGCGCCTCGACCGCGCCATCAGGGATGCTCTTGATGGCGGCACAGTCTCCAGAGAGATCCTGAAGAAAGCTATCTCTGACGGACTGTGCCTTGTGGAGGGCAGTGTCGTGACACAGCCTTCCAGAAAGGTTCTCCCGGGGCAGAGCGTGACAATCACCCTTCCCCCTGCGGAGGGCTCTCTGCGGGCCGAACAGGGAGACCTCGACGTGCTCTACGAGGATGAGAGCATCGTGGTCTGCAACAAACCGGCGGGCCTCACCGTGCATCCCTGCCCGTCCTGTCCCGGGGGAACCCTGATCCAGCGGCTCGCCTCCCGGTACCCATCGCTTCTCGCCATGGAAGGCCAGAGACCCGGCATCGTGCACCGCATCGACAAGGACACGAGCGGGCTCATCATTGTGGCGCTCACGGAAGAGGCCAGGCTGAAGCTCACGGCCGCCTTCGCGGAACGCCGCGTCTGGAAGGAATATCTGGCCCTCGCTTCGGGCTCCCTTCCGGAATCGGGAGCCGTGGACAGCCCCATAGGCCGCGATCCCCTGCACAGGGTGCGCATGGCCGTCACACCGGTCTCACAGGGAGGCCGCGGGGCGCACACACGCTTCACAAAGCTCTGGGAGGCGCCCGGAGGCCGGGCCTCGCTTCTGCGCGTCCACATCCTCACGGGCCGCACGCACCAGATCCGCGTTCATCTCGCAAGCCTCGGGCACCCTCTTCTCGGAGACGCCGTCTACGCGCCAGGCCCCGTAAGCCGCCTGGCGCCCCGCCAGATGCTGCACGCCTGGCACATCGCCTTCAGGCATCCTCTGACCGGAAGGCCCATGTCTTTTTCCTGTCCACCCCCCGATGACTTCCGCGCATGCGCCCTGTCCCTCGGCCGCATGCCTCAGAACCTTGTCATCACGGGGAATCCCGGAAGCGGCAAATCCACCGTTCTCGCCATGCTGGAAGAAGAGGGCATTCCCTGCGTGAGCGCTGACCGTCTCGTACATGACTATTACGGCCCCGGAGGTGAGGCGGCTCAGTGGCTGGCCCGCCGGCTGGGACCGGAAATTCTCACAGAAGACGGTTCTGTGGACAGGAAAGCGCTCATGGCCGCATTTACCGCGGCCCCGGCACTCAGGCACGAAACGGAACAGCTCTGCCATACGCTGGTTCTCGGGGACATACAGGACTTTTTCCGCATGGGAGCGGACGAAGGAAAGCAGCGCCTCGCAGCCGAAATCCCGCTCTACTTTGAGTGCGGCTGGCACAGGGGTGTCTTTTCTCCCTCACCCGTGGCCGTGGGCGTCTACGCCGGAAGAAAAACGCGCGGAGAAAGACTCTCCGCGGAAAGACACTGGGACGACGGAAAAATCAGTTCCATCGAGGGCTGGCAGTGGGACGAAGAGAAAAAGATGGCGGCCTGCCGGATCACGGTACCGAACACGGGATCACGTGAAGAGCTCCGGGAGAACGTCAGGAAAAGACTCCTGCCCGAACTTGACGCCATGGCCCGGACGCAGGAAAAAGAGCTCGGGGAAAAACTCGACAGCATCTATGCGGCACCCGTTTCCACGGACGCCGTGACGGAACAGGACACACTCTGATGGCTCACAAGGAACAGATCACCAAAACCAATGCGGCCCGCCTTCTCGACGAACTCGGGATCAGCTATTCTATTCACGAAAGCGAAGTGGATCTCTCGGATCTCTCCGCCGTCAGCATGGCGAAAAAAATCGGCGCCGATCCCCTGCGCGTTTTCAAAACCCTCGTGGCCCGCGGGGACAAAACAGGCGTCATCATGGCCTGCCTGCCGGGGAGCGGGGAACTTGATCTCAAAGCCCTCGCCAAGGCCTCGGACAACAAGCACGTGGAAATGGTGCACCTCAAGGAGGTCCAGCCCCTCACCGGCTACGTGCGCGGAGGCTGCTCGCCGCTGGCCGCGAAAAAGGAATATCCCGTCTTCATCGACGAGAACGCCATACTCTTCGATACTATTTACGTCAGCGCCGGACACAGGGGAGTTCAGCTGGAACTCGCGCCGGACGACCTGCTCAGGGCCTGTCACGGGACCTATGCGGCTATCTGCCGCCTTCCCGGTGACAACAACGCTTAACGGACCGGTAAGCAGGATGCCTCTTTCAGAGAAAGTCCATCTTCTCCCTCACCCTGTGCGCTGTCCGGCGCACGGAGGCTTCCTGATTCTCACAAATCTGCAGCTGCCAGCCGGGAACTGTTTTTATATCCGTGCCGGCTGGCATGTTTATCCGATTGCATAGACGCCGGCCTGACAGGCAAACCCCGCGCGCAGATACTTCTTCCCGTTTTCAGACTTTTCTCCGTCAGGACACGCCCACGCGGGCGGACAGAAAAGGCAGCCCGAAGGCTGCCTTTTCTGTTCCGAAACAAATCCGCCTTACTTTTCGTCCGAAAGGCGATGGAAATTTTTCTTGGAAGCGCCGCAGACCGGGCAGACCCAGTCGTCCGGAAGATCCTCGAATTTGGTTCCCTTGGGGATGTGGTGGCGCCTGTCGCCACGGTCGGGATCGTAGATATAGCCACAGTTGGGCGTGGGGCAGCGCCACATATCTTTCATTTCAGACATACATTCCTCCTTCGGGATTACATGTCAGAGTGTGAATCAGCAAGATTTGAGCGGAGTTTGATATTTCCGGGCATCGTCTGGGCCAGTCTGGCCGCGCACTCATCGCAGACGCCGTCGAATTCGATGCGGGCGTCGACGATACGGGAAAAGCCGGGGGCCTCGACACCTTCGATGCTGGCCTTCTGCCCGTTGGGCGGATACACATCAGCCACGCGGCCGCAGTAGATGCAGCAGACGTGCTGATGGGGCTGTATGTTGCCATCATAGCGCTTCGACTTCCCAGCCATGTCGAGACGCAGGACAATGCCTTCCTCAGCCAGATGGTCGAGGTTTCTGTAAACCGTACCGAGACTGATATGGGGCAGACGGCGGCGGACAATATCGCACAGTTCGTCCGCTGTCGGATGGCAGGTTAGCTTTCGCAGCTCTTCCAGGATAACCGTTCGCTGACGCGTCACTCGAGTTTGAATCATGCCGTTCATAGATAGCCTCGTCTTAATTTTTAATAACAATTACTATTAAAATTTGCGTTTAGCAAGTCCTAAGATGGGGGGAAGACGCATCCGAGGCTCTGCCGTCTGTTACAGTTAGTATTTCAAAATAAACGGCATATCAACAACTTATCTAGCTTTTTTGACATTTTTCACAAAAAGTGGATGTTCTGCCGCCTATTGTTATTTTTTTCAGAACACTACCACAGCGTACACATTTTTCTCCTGCTCTCCCGTAAACAGCGAAGCTGTTCTGGAACGCACCGGCATTGCCCTCCGCATCGCGGTAATTCCTTATGGAACTGCCGCACTCCCTGATGGAAAGGCGGAGCACGTACTGCAGGGCGTCGAAGAGCTTCCGCTTCCGCTCATCGCCCAGCCTGTCCGCAGGAGCAGCCGGATGGATGCCGGCCCTGAACAGGGACTCATCCGCATAGATATTGCCGATGCCCGCGATCACGGTCTGATCGAGAAGCATGGTCTTCACCTGGCGCCGCCCGCGCAGACGGCGGACGAATTCGTCAGCGCTCATTTCAAGAGGCTCGGGCCCGAGTTTTTTCCAGAAGGGCCACGATTCAAGAATCCCGTCTCCGCCCACGAGCACGCGTCCGAAGGTGCGGATATCATCGAAGCGCACGAGTTCCGTGCACGGTCCCTCCGGCGTTCTGGCAAAGCCGAAAAGGCAGCGCGTGTATTTCCCCGCCATTCCGGGCATGGCGTCCGCGTCAAACGGTGCCGCCCTGTCCTGCGCCAGAAGGCTTCCCGTCATGCGCAGATGCAGGACCACATGCATAATCCTGCCCTCCTCTCCTGTATCCAGATTCATGAGAATGAGCTTTCCCCGGCGGGAGACCCCGTCAAGGCGCAGCCCCTCCGCTTCGGACAGGGGCAGCCCTTCAGGCAGAACACAGGGTCTTTTCACCTCGAGAGCCTTCACGAGATAAAGCCCCTCAACATGGGGACGCAGTGTGCGCACAATGGTTTCCACTTCCGGAAGTTCCGGCATATTTCTCTC
>ONPA01000118.1 GCA_900319575.1 uncultured Desulfovibrio sp.
CGCTGAACATCTGTATCATGGCGATTATCTGCACGTTCCTGCCCCTGCGCTTCTATCTTAGAAAGCGGGCAGTCAGGCGCAGGCTTGCCGCCGGAAGCGGCGTCCGGAATTCTGCCGGATAGAAAATAACGGGCGGGGCGTACGGTATTCGTTCGTCCCGCTTTTTTATGTGCTCCAGGCATTGGGGCGTCTGGGAGATAAACGTCCCGGGACTGCCCTGACACCGGGAAAATCACAGTCTGACACCGGAGGAGGTATCCGCCGTGTGACGGGCTCCTGGAGAGGTGCACTCAGAACTCTGGTCTGGCAGGCTGCCGCCGCTTACTGGCAAAACAATGCCCGGCTTCTATCTGAAGGTTTGTGAAAATCAGAAAACCGCCTCTGCGATGTGAGGAGAGTGCGTTCTGCCCAGAGCACACATCTCCCCGGTTCCGGCCGGCTCAGACCAATGGATACAAAAAAAGCCGACCGCAACAGTGCTGCCGGCAGAGACAAAACGGTTTTTGCCACGGATCAGTCGCGGGAAATGCGCACTTCGTTCTTGCCGTCGCGTTCTTCAAGCAGGACATCCACGTGCTCTTCCCTGGACGTATTGATGGTGCGGCCAACGTAGTCGGCCTGGATGGGAAGCTCGCGGTGCCCGCGGTCAATGAGAACCAGAAGCTCAACGGAGCTGGGCCTGCCGTAATCAAGGATGGCTTCGAGGGCAGATCTGATGGTTCTGCCTGTGTAGAGGACGTCATCAATGAGAATGACGGCGACACCGGTCACGTCCTGGGGGATGTTGGACTGACCCACGCGCGGAGAGGCGTCCATGGAAGTCCAGTCATCACGATACAGGTTGATGTCGAGGGTTCCCAGAGCCACCTCGTGATTCACGGTCGAGGAAAGGATTTTCTGCAGACGCCTGGCCAGATCAGCGCCGCGGCGTTCGATGCCGACAAGCATGATGTTTTCGCATTTTTCATGCTTTTCAAGAATTTGGTAGGCGAGACGCTCCAGCGTGCGCGTGATTTCGCCGTCATCGAGAAGGAGCTTGGATTCCATAAAAATCTCCATGCAAATAAAAAGAAAAGGGTTGATTCAAATTATCAGTTTTGCCATCTGCTGAAAAGAGCGAAAAGGCTGTCCGGGTATTCCATTTTCAGAGATAGTTGTTATTTTACAAAATACGGTTATCGGGAGCAGACCCCCAAACGCGTTTGCAGACAGGACTGGTTTCTGATAATCTTACAAATTCCCAGCTCGGGAAAAGTGCGTGAGTTTTTACGGCTCTGCACTGCTTTCTGGATCTTCATTTTCGTTAACATTTTGCCGATCATTGGAGGATTTTTTTCATGATCACCTTAGATGATGCTGCCAAAAAAGAGCTGGACGCATTTTTCTCCAGCCACGCTGATACCAAAAAATCCGTTCGTGTTTTTGTAGCCCCCGGCGGCTGAAGCGGTCCTTCTCTTTCAATGGCTCTGGATGAGCCTGACGACGAGGATGAGACCCAGGAAGTCGGCGGCATTACGTTTTGCATGACAAAAGATCTTTATCAGATGATCGGAGAAGTTTCGGTAGGCCTCAGCTACATGGGCTTCACGATCAGCTCTGAAAGGCCCTACAGCGCTTCGGCGCCTCAGGGGCATGGCTGCAGCGGCTGTTCAGGGGACAGCTGCTCCATCTAACCGCGCGTTCCGCTGCGGCCTGTTTTCCGGATTCTGCCGGGGAACGGGCCGCGCACAGGACGAGCCAACCAGGCGGGAAAAAGGGCGATAGCACCCTCCCTCCGGACTGCCTTCCCCCGGGCAGTTTATATCTCCCGTGGAGGTTTTCCATGATTTCTCTCAGCGATGCGGCCAGGAAGGAGCTGGATGCCTTTTTCAGCGGCAATCCCGATGCCAAAAAATCCGTCCGCGTTTTTCCCGCTCCCGGCGGATGCTGTGGTCCGACGCTGTCCATGGCTCTCGATGATGCAGATGACAATGACGTTTCCGAAGAGATCGGCGGCGTTACCTACTGCATGACGAAGGAACTCTACGAAGCCATTGGCAACATCAGCGTGGATCTCAGTTACCTCGGCTTCGCCATTGTATCCGAGCGCCCCGTTCCTGACATGGGCGGGAGCTGCAGCTGCGGTGGAGGGTGTTCCGGATGCGGCGGCGGATGCCACTAGCCTTCTGTTTTCCGATCCGTACGGTGCCCCAGAGACGACGGGGCACCGTATACTCTTCTCTTTTCAAAGGAGTCATGCCCAATGTTTACTGTTACGCCTAAAGCCAAGAAGGAACTCGACGATTTCTTTGCCGCGAATTCCGACTGCGGCAAGAGCATCCGTGTGTATTTTGCCCCGGGCACGTGCGGCGGTCCCACCGCCACCATGACACTGGACAAGGCCGATGCCGAATATGACGTTTCCGAGGAAGTTGACGGTATCGTGTTCTGCATGACCAAGCCCCTTTTCGCCATGGTCGGTAATGTGACTGTGGATGTCAGCGGCACGGGCTTCGTGGTCAGGACAGACCATCCTTTCGTTCTCGGGCCGTCGGATCATTCCTGCGGCGGCAGCTGCGGCAGCTGTTCCGGCTGCGGTTTCTAAAGAGATGACTGCCTCAGGGGCGGCACAGCCGTTTTTTTCAGCCCCGCGGGCATGAAAAACATGCAGACTCGTTTTCCACTGGATACGCAGGAAGCTGTCCTGCATCTTGATCGTGCGGGCCTGGCCACCCGGGCCAGGCTGGCGGCTGAATCCGTCGCCCGCGGGCGCACAGCCGTACTTGTGGCCGGCAGCCGGGAGAGCTTTCAGGCTCTCCAGGGCCTGGCCGTGCTCTTTACTCCGGAACTCTCCGCCAGGCCGGTTCCTCCGGATACCCCGGCGTGGGCCCGGAGTGTCATCAGCCTCCCGCCCGGACTCCTTCTGCGCAGCGGCCCTTCTGTCTGGGCCTCACGCCTGGCGTCTCTCTACGCGCTTTCCCTGGGTGCTCCCCGCATCGTTGTTGCGAGCGCCGGCTCGCTCCTTGTCAGGTACCCACCCAGGGATTTCTTTCTGAATAACACTCTCGAGATAGCAAAGGGAGCTGACTGGCCTCAGGATTTGCTCCTTGATCAGCTCATTGAGTGGGGATTTGTCCGCGTACCCATGGTGACCAACCCCGGCGAAGTCGCCCGCAGAGGTGATATTCTCGATATTTTCGCCCCTGGGTATACGAGGCCGCTGCGTCTGGAGTTCTTTGGCGACACGGTCGACGGGCTGAGAGTTTTCGATCCGGAAAGCCAGCGTTCTGTGGAGGATACGGATTCTCTGACCGTTATTCCGGCGGCTCCCTATCTGAGCGATGCAAAGAGCCTCGACCTGGCAGAGCAGCGCTTTCAGAAGCTCTTCCGGGAAGGCAAAATCACGGAAAACATGTCCTATGCCTGCAGAAAGGCCCTGCGTGAAACGGGCAGAGCGCTCATGCCTGGCGTGGTGCACGAAAACGCCTCTCTCCTGGAAGACTGGCTCCCGAAGGGAAGTTTCTTCTTCTGCGACGGGGAGAACGATACCCGCGAGGTGCTGGAAGAGGCCTGGGACGATGCCGCGGAAAAAATTTCCGCGGAAGACGCCTCCCCCCAGCAGCCTTCTTCTCTCTGTCTGCGCAGCCGTGACGCGGCTCCCGTGCAGGGCGGCACAACTGTCTATTCTGAGCCCCTTGTGGTGGGAGTGGAGCAGGCCGGCATCGATATGTGCGAGCATGAGCTGCACTCCTTCCAGGAAGTCTTTACCTATCCCGGCGCCATGGACCGGCCCTGGCTGCAGATGAGCGCGGCCCTGAAGACGTGGATGGCGGAGAAGAACCAGGTGCTGCTCAGCTTTTCCACGGATCGGGCCCGGAAGAAGTTCCTCAAGCTCTGCGAAACAGAGGGCATAGCGCCGCGCCTGCGTTACTCGCCCGATGAGAAGGGATTTTTCGCTCTTCTTTCTTCCTTCAGAAAAGGTTCCGAACTCCTCTGGGACAATTCGATCATTCTCGGGGAAGGAATTCTCTTCCCCAAAGCCGAAAGGTCCGGTACGCGGAGCACGCGCGCCTTCAAGGGCATGGATTCCTTCGAGGATCTGAAAGAAGGGGAGCTGCTCGTTCACCGGGATTATGGCATTGGCCGCTTCAGAGGACTGAAGCGCATTGATATGGCCGGCACGGGCAATGACTTTCTGGTTATGGAATACCAGGGCAGCGACAGCCTGTACGTGCCAGTGGACAGACTTTCCCTTATCCAGCGTTTCAAGGGCGGCGATGGCGCCGAGCCAGCGCTGGACAAACTCGGCGGCTCCCGCTGGAACGCCAGCAAGGAGCGCGCCCGCAAGGCCATTGAGAAGATAGCGGCCGACCTTGTGGAGATGTACGCCTACCGCAAGGTAGCGAAGGGCTTTTCCTATCCTCCTGTGAACGACCTCTACCGCGAGTTCGAATCCACCTTCGGTTTTGAGGAAACGCCGGATCAGGCGAAGGCCATTGCTGACGTCCTCCGCGACATGGAGCGGGAGGAACCCATGGACAGGCTCATCTGCGGCGACGTGGGATTCGGCAAGACCGAAGTGGCGATGCGTGCGGCCTTCAGGGCGGCAACGGAAGGCCGTCAGGTGGCGCTGCTCTGTCCGACGACCGTGCTGGCCGAGCAGCATTATCAGACGTTCAGGGCCAGAATGAGCGGCTTCCCCGTTAACGTGGGGCTGCTTTCCCGCTTCGTGTCCGGGGAAAAGCAGAAGGAAGTCATCCGGGAGGCGGCCAGAGGGCAGATTGATATTCTTATCGGCACTCACCGGCTGCTTTCCTCGGATGTGGAACTGCCCAATCTGGCGCTGCTCATTCTTGACGAGGAACAGCGTTTCGGCGTGCGGCACAAGGAAATGCTCAAATCGCTGAAGAAGAACGTGGATGTTCTGACGCTCACGGCCACGCCTATTCCGAGGACGCTGCAGCTTTCCATGTCCGGTATCCGCGACCTTTCCATCATTGAGACCGCTCCGCAGGACCGCAAACCCGTGGAGTCTCTGGTGCTGAACCGCGACGAGAAGACGCTCAGGGAAGTGGTGAAGCGCGAGATGGAGCGCGGCGGACAGGTGTTCTGGGTCTACAACAGAGTGCAGGGGCTTGGCCGCGTGGCCGAGTTCGTGCACAGGCTGGTGCCTGAGGCCCGTATCGCCATGGCCCACGGCAAGATGAACGAAGAAGAGGTCGAGGACAATATGCGCCGTTTCTGGCATGGCGAGCTTGATGTCCTCGTGTGCACGTCTCTTGTGGAATCCGGCCTGGATTTCCCGAGGGCCAATACCCTGATTGTGGATCAGGCCCAGAATTTTGGCCTCGGCCAGCTCTATCAGCTGCGGGGCCGTGTAGGGCGCAGTGACCGCCAGGCCTATGCCTATTTCGTGGTTCCCGACAAGGATCACCTTACAAAGCTCGCCGAGGAGCGTCTGCGTATCATTCTGGAAATGGACTACCTTGGCGCCGGCTTCAAGGTCGCCATGGAGGATCTCCGTCTCAGGGGCGCCGGCAATATCCTTGGTGAAGCCCAGTCCGGCCAGATTACCAGGGTCGGCCTTGACCTGTATCTTGAGATGCTCGCGCAGGCCGTGGACCGCCTCAGGGGAACGCCCGAGGTGCAGCGGGTTGAGACCGAGCTCAATATCGGCGTTCCCGCCCGCATACCGGAAACCTATATCGAGGACGGTCAGGAAAGGCTCCGTTACTACAAGGAACTCACCACGGCTCCGGACGGCCCGGCCAGGGAGCAGATTGCGCTTTCCCTGCGTGACCGCTTCGGTCCCTTCCCTGAGGATTTCCAGAATTTCCTCTCCGTCCTTGATTTCAAGCAGTTCCTTACCGGACTGCAGGTGCAGAAGGCCGATCTCAGCCTGAAGCATGTCAAACTGTGCTGGGCAGAGGGACAGACCGCTTCGGATCCTGTCAGGATTCTCACGCTGGCCAATCAGACGCACGGCGCGAAGCTTACACCTCCGGCAACGCTCATTCTGCCGGTTCAGTCAGACAAACCCTTCAGGGAGGCGCTTGCCGCCCTGAGGGCGGAGCTCGAGTCTGTGCGCGCCGGAGACGCTTCCGGAGACGGGGAGAAAGCGCAGACGGAACCGGAAAAGGAGAAGAAGGACATTCCGTCCTATCTGAACGTGGAACGCCGCCCGAAACCGCGCAAACCTTCCAGAGTGAAGTCCCCAGCCCCGGATCTCCAGGGCCTTACCGTCAGGGTGGGCGGCGTGAAACGAAGGAAAAAAGTCGCCGGGCAGTCCTAAAGGCCTCAGGATGCCTCAGGGGAACACCTTGCCAAGGGTAAGAGAATGCGGGTAATAAGGAGCCGAATTTTTGCGGAGGATTTCGTCGTGAAAAAATTGCTTGGTTTTCTGCTGATTATCGGCATGGCCATGATCCAGCCGGCCGCTGCCGAGCAACTCAACAGAGTTGCTGCTGTGGTCAATGGCAATGTCATCACCATGTATGATCTGGAACGCAATTCCTATCCCGAGCTGGCCAGGGCACATATAGATCCCCGAAATCCCGCTCAGAAGGACAGAGCCCGGGAAATCATGAACAAAGTTCTGGACATGATGATTCTGGACGTTCTGTATCAGAACGAAGCCAGGCGCCTCAAAGTCGAAGTCACGGATGCGGAAGTCGACAAGGAAATCACCAATATGTACCAGTCCCGCCGCATGACCAGGGCTCAGTTCGAGCAGTCCCTCGCCCGTGACGGCATGACTCTCACCCAGCTGCGCAGGCAGGTTAAGAGCAGCCTCCTCCGCCAGAGGATCCTGGGGCAGCAGGTCGGGCGCCGCACCATTGTCACTCCTGAGGAAATCAAGGCGTACTACGAGGCTCACAAGAGCACCATGTACAACCGTGAAGGCCTGCACATGCAGGTTCTCATATACAATCCGAAGGCTCCCTATAATGAAATCGCTCCCAAAGTGAAGAGGGGGGCCATAAGCTGGCACGACGCGTTCATGAAATACGCCGTCAACCGTTCGAACAATGACGGCGATGCCGGTGCCGTCCAGTGGAACCGCCTCAATGACGAATGGAAGGGCCGCCTGAACAGCATGCAGCCGGGCGAGGTCACGGATCTTTTCTCCTATAACGCCCAGTTCAAGGCCCAGGTGCGCCTTTTCAGCCCCAAGGGAGATACCAAGCTCAGAATTATGACGCTGCAGGAAGCCACTCCTTTTATTGACGCCAAACTGCGTGATCCAAAGGCTGATTCCCGTCTGGAAGATTTCAACAAGGATCTCATGTCCAAGGCCATCATAGACAGACGTTTTTAGTCTGACGGCGAGAGGTTGATTTCATGACTCTTGAAGAGCTTGGCGCCGCGCTGCGCGCAAAACGCGAAGAGCGCGGCCTGTCCCTGGAAAACGTTTCGGAACGTCTCAAAATTTCCACAAGCCATCTTGACGCCCTCGAGAAAGGCGATCTGTCCGGCATGCCCCATACGGCGTACGCCAAAGGCTTTCTCAGGTCCTACGCCCGCTACCTCGGCCTGCCCGAGGATGAGTACAGGCCAGTCCTGGATTCCCTGAGTCCCGACAGATCCAGTGTCGTGACCGAGCCTCTCTTCGAGCCTGATGTTTCAGCCCGTCCGCACCGCGACACGCGCTGGATTGGCATTGTCCTGAGCCTCGCTCTGGCCTGCCTCATTGCCTGGGCTGTGTGGCGTTTCGGTCTTATCGATTTTGTCGCCAAGGAGAGCGGGATCGGCAATACCGCACAGGCCCCCATGCAGACGAAGAATCCGCAGGATGGCATTGCCGCGGGCGGACAGAACGCCAGTATGGCCGGAAGCCAGGTAACCGGTTCCGTTGATCAGAAGGCCCAGCCCGCCGGGCAGAAGACCGACTCCGGTCTCGGTGACATGCAGGCGCCCGCCCAGCGCACGCCCAACATGCCCGCCGGCGCCGGAAGCGCCACTTCCGCCGGGTCCCCGTCGCTGAACGCCACGGGTGCCGGGCGTCAGCCTCTGGCCGGTGTCGTGCCCGCGGATTCCCCGTGGGGGACGCTGCAGGGCAACGCCACGCTGGCCGGCAAGGCCGGACTCGCCGGGAACGGCACAAAGCCTTCCCCGCAGGCCGCCAATCCCAATATGCCTCCCAACGCGGATCTTTCCGCGCTTCCCGGCCAGCATAAGATCGTACTCATAGCCGAAGAGACCTGCTGGATGCAGGCTACTGCTGACTCCGGAAAACCGGATCAGCACACCATGAAGAAGGGTGAGACCCTGACGTTCCCGTTCACGGCCAAGCTTGTGCTGCGCCTCGGCAACGCCGGCGGCGTGCGTATAATCTACGACGGTCAGGAACTGCAGGACAGGGGCCGTTCCGGCCAGGTCCGCACCATGACCTTCCCGCCCATGCCCCAGTAGAAAGGGGGCAGGAGGCCCATGGACTGGAGCGACACGGGCTTTGTGGTGGCCAAAGGGCTTTTCAGGGAAGCCGACGTGTGGCTCCGCATTCTTTTCCGCGGCCACGGCATGCAGACAGTCTTCGCGTTTGGAGGCGCCCACAGCAGGCGCCGCTTCGTGGGGTGTCTGGACGTGATGAACATCCTCACGTGCCGGGTCTCCCCCTCGCGCAGGGGCACGTACCTGGATCTCGAGGAAGCTGTTCTGGAGAAAGGGCCGGAAAGACTGCGTCACAGTCCGGCTCTCCTCGGGATCGCGGCCAACTGCCTCAAGTTCACGCGGGCTGTCGGTGTGCCGGAACAGTCGGGTGAAGAAGGTTTCAGGCTTCTCTCCGAAATGCTGGCCCGCCTCGAATCCGGGGATGCGCCTTCGGTTCTTTTTCCCCTTTTTTTCCGCCTGCGTCTGGCAGGCATTCTGGGATACGCCCCCGGCTTCGACATCTGCGCCTCGTGCGGCAGACCTGTCGAAGGCGCGGGGCGTTTCTCTGTCGAGGAGGCCCGTGTGCTCTGTGAGGAGTGCGCGTCCCGTTCACGGGGCGGAGGCATTGTTCTTTCGGCAAAAGCGCTTGACGTCCTGCGGGATGTACAGCAAGAATATCCTCTTTCATGGCCTGCGTCTGGTCTTTCGCCGCAGGACAGGCGCCAGACAGCCCAGGCCATAGATGCCTTTGTGCAGTACCATCTAGGATTCACCTGGGAGCGGGGCCGTTTCCTGCGCGTGTAGGGCGTTCCGCCAAGGAGAGATTTTCATGTTCTTTCAAGACGTAATCATGACGCTCCAGAGCTACTGGGGCAAGCACGGCTGCGTTGTCGAACAGCCCATCGGCGTCGAGTGCGGCGCGGGTACTTTCAACCCGCACACATTTCTGCGCGTGCTCGGACCGGAACCGTGGAGTGTTGCATATGTGGAACCCTGCCGCCGTCCCAAGGACGGACGCTACGGCGAGAACCCCAACCGTCTGCAGAGGTACTTCCAGTTCCAGGTCATTATGAAGCCCAACCCTGAAAACTCCCAGGATCTCTACCTTGGCAGCCTTGGCGCCCTCGGCATCGACACCGCAAAGCACGACATCCGTTTTGTGGAGGATGACTGGGAATCTCCCACTCTGGGCGCCTGGGGCCTCGGCTGGGAAGTCTGGCTCAACGGCATGGAAGTGAGCCAGTTCACGTATTTCCAGCAGGTGGGCGGCCTGGATCTTTCGCCTACTCCAGTGGAAATCACCTACGGCCTCGAACGCATAGCCATGTATCTGCAGGGCGTGGACAGCGTCTACGATCTCAGATGGAACGATCGCGTCACTTACGGCGACATCTACCACCAGAACGAAGTGGAGCAGTCGAAGTACAACTTTGACTGCAGCAACGCGGCCATGCTCTTCAAGCATTTCGACGATCACGAAAAGGAATGCCGCTCGCTCATGGAAATGGGACTGCCGTGGCCTGCCTATGACCAGTGCATGAAGTGCTCGCACACGTTCAATCTGCTGGATGCCCGCGGCGCCATCTCCATCACGGAACGCGCCGCCTATATCGGCAGGGTCCGCGCCCTGGCCTCCGGTGTCGCGAGGCTTTACGCCAAGCAGCGCGAGGATATGGGCTATCCCATGCTCAAGAAGTAAGGAGAAGAAGGAATGGCTACTTTTGTTCTGGAAATCGGCACTGAAGAGCTTCCCTCCCGCTTCCTGGCAGGGGAGGAGGCCTATCTCTCCCAGTCTTTTGACACGGCCCTGAAAGAAAATTTCCTGGAGCACGGCTCCATCCGCGTGTACACCACGCCGCGCCGCGCCGCCGTCATCATTGACAACCTTTCTCCCGTGCAGCCCACGCGTGAGGAGGAGGTCTCCGGACCGCCCGCCCGCATCGCCTGGAAGGACGGCGTGCCCAGCAAGGCTCTGGAAGGGTTCGCCCGCACCAACGGCGTGGAAGTGAAGGATGTTTATACCATCAAGACCCCGAAGGGCGAGTACGTGGCTGTGAAGAAAACGGTTGGCGGACGCGGTGCGGGCGACATCCTGGCCGATGTCTGCCCCGGCATCATTTCCGGCGTGCCCTTTGCGAAGCGTATGCGCTGGGGGACGAGCTCTTTCACCTATGCCCGTCCCATGCACTGGATTCTGGCGCTGCTCGATGACAGCGTCGTGTCCTTCGAAGTCGGGCCTGTGAAGAGCGGCCGCACCACCCGCGGGCACCGCATCCATGGAGCCGGTCCTTTCGAGGTCCCTTCCGCCAGTGACTACGTTGACGTCGTAACGAAGAAGGGCGGCCTCGTGCTGGACGGCGCCGAACGCCGCAGAATTATCATCGAGGGTGCTGACAGACAGGCAAAGGCCGTAGGCGGCCGCGTGCTCTATACCGAGGGACTGCTCAATGAAGTGTGCGGCCTCGTCGAACATCCTGTTCCCCTTCTCGGTGATTTTGACAAAATCTATCTGGAAGTGCCCCGCGAAGTTCTGGTGACCAGCATGCAGGTGAACCAGAAGAGCTTTGGCCTGGAAGATTCCGCGGGCAACCTCCTGCCGCACTTCGTGACCGTTCTCAACCTCACTCCTCCGGACGTGGAGCTCGTGAAGCACGGCTGGGAGAGGGTGCTCCGCGCCCGTCTCGAGGACGCCCGCTTCTTCTGGCATGAGGATCTGAAGAACAGCTTTGATAAATGGCTTGAGGAGCTCGAGCACGTCGTCTTCATCCGCGGTCTCGGCACCATGGGCGACAAGACGCGGCGCCTTGAGAAGCTTTGCCGCGCCATCGCAGAGAAGTGCGATCCTGCCGTGGCGGACAACGCGGCCCGCGCCGGACGTCTCTCCAAGGCTGACCTTGTCACCAATATGGTGGGCGAATTCGACACGCTGCAGGGCGTCATGGGCGGCATCTATGCAAAGCGCATGGGCGAGAACGATGCCGTTGCCTCTGCCGTGAGCGAGCAGTATCTGCCTGCCGGCCCGGACAGCCCTCTTCCCGTAAGCGCCACCGGTGCCATTCTGTCCATAGCCGACAAGGTAGACACCATGGCCGGCTGCTTCGGACTGGGACTCATTCCCACTGGCGCTGCCGATCCCAATGCCCTGCGCCGCTGCGCTTTGGGCATCATCCGCATTGTGCGTGAGTTCGGCTTCTCCCTCGATATGCGCGATCTGTTTGCGCTCGCCCAGGAAGCCTATGGCGATATCGAATGGAAGCTTTCCCCCACGGAAGCCCTGGACAGGCTTATGGACTTCTTCAGCCTGAGGCTGCGCAACTTCTACCAGAACCTTGGCAAGGAGACGACGCTGGTCGACGCAGCCCTCGGCGCCGGCGTGCGCGACGTGAAGACCTGCGACCTGCGCCTGGAAGCGCTCGCCGCATTCCGCAAGGAACCTGGCTATACCGAGGCCGTGCAGACGTTCAAACGCGTGGCCAACATCATCCGCAAGCAGTCTGACGGCAGGGAGGGAATCCCCGCTGTGTGGCGTAAATCGCTGCTCCAGGAAGAGCCCGAGAAGAAGCTCGCCGATGTGCTGGACGAGGTGCTGCCCGAACTGGATAACCTCTGGAACGGCCAGAACTACGCGGGCATTCTCGCCACGCTGAAGAAGCTCCGCCCCTTTGTGGACGCGTTCTTTGACGGCGTTATGGTTAACTGCGACGACGCCGCGCTCAGGAACAACAGGCTTGCGCTGCTCAAGGCCATGGCCGACCGTTTCTCCCGAGTGGCTGATTTTGCGGCCCTGCAGATCTGACGGTTCCGGGGCGTTCCGGTTCCTCCGGAATGCCCCGTTTTTTACGGGGCCGCGGAATCTGCTGTTTTTCCGGTTTCTGTTTCTTGACAGGTCCGTCATCTTGGCGTATTAACAGCGTCTCACAAATGGAAAAAGCCTGTCAAAGGTTTCTATAGTTTTTATTGGAGGATCATCGTGGCTAATCATAAGTCCGCCCTTAAGCGTCATCGCCAGAGCCTTGTTCAGGCCGGCCGCAATCGCGCTGTCCGCACCCGCGCCAAGAATGCCGTGAAGGCTGTGCGTCTCGCTATTGCCAACAAAGATCAGGCTGCTGCCAAGGAAGCCCTCGTGAAGGCTACTTCTCTGCTCGCCAAAGCCGCTGGCAAGGGTGCCATTCACTCCCGCCAGGCTTCCCGCAAGATTTCCCGTCTTGCCCATGCCGTGAACGGCGTGAAGGCCGACGCTTAGTTTTTTAACTTTTCCCTTGACCTTTTCTCAGCTTGGGAATAGGTTGCTTTGTTGTTTGATGCGCTCGTAGCTCAGCTGGATAGAGCAACAGGCTACGAACCTGTGTGTCGGGAGTTCGAATCTCTCCGGGCGCACCAACAAGAAAATTTTCCACATTTCCACGCTTCGTGCGCTCGTAGCTCAGCTGGATAGAGCAACAGGCTACGAACCTGTGTGTCGGGAGTTCGAATCTCTCCGGGCGCA
>ONPA01000098.1 GCA_900319575.1 uncultured Desulfovibrio sp.
TCGTCTTCCCTGTAGGCGTGGGCCACAAAGGTCTCCACATCCAGCAGGTTCACGCCCTGCCGCTTCATAAAGTACACGGCGTAGCTCTCGTCGTCCTGCATGATAGACACGAGAAGGGCTCCAAGGTCGACCTTTTTGCGGCCTGCGGCGGCCATGCTGCGCACGGCCCTTTCTATAACCTGCGTCAGGGCGACGGTCTGGGATATTTCTCCGCTCACGCCTTCAGGAACCGTCTCGAGTTTTGACCGGAAGAATCCCTCGATCAGCTCGCGCAAAACGGCGGAAGAGGCTCCGCAGCCCTCGAGAAGGACGCGACCATGCATGGACATGGTGAAGGCGTAAAGGATGTGCTCCACGGTCAGCAGGTTATGCCGCCGCTTCTGGCACTCCTTTATTGCGTCTCGAAAGACCTTCTGGACTGTATTGCTGAACACCATAAAGAATGTTCCTCCCGTCCGGGGAACCAGCCGGACTATTCTTGTTCCATTGTGCACCGCAGCGGGAATCCCGCCTCACGGGCTCTGGTGCGGACCTGCCACACCTTGGTTTCAGCCACTTCGCGCACGTAGGAACCGCACTTCGCGACACCCTCGTTGTGTACCCGCAGCATGAGGGTGGTTGCCTCCTCCTCGCTCTTGAAGAACACTTCGCGCAGTATGCGCACCACAAAGTCCATGGTCGTGTAGTCATCATTATGCAGGTACACCGCGTAGCGCGGCGGTTCTTTCACCTGCGGTTCATCGATAACACTGACTTCTTCACCGCCACAGACGTCAGGATTATGTAAATCCGACATGGTAACCGCGTTCCTCAGCTAGGAGTTAAGGCCAAGGGACTGGCGGAGCTTCCCGCGCGTCTCCTCATCGAAGACACACAGGCTTTCCGCTTTACGTCCCCTTTCTGCGAGCCATTCCAAAAATAATTCGTAATAACTTTTTGCACTGGTCGGGCATTTGTCAAGGCCCAGCGCCTTCTCAAGCTCCGCGATGCGCTCCGGCCCGGCTTCGATTTCCACCACGCTTCCAAAGGGAAGTTCGTCCATGTCGATATGCGCACCGCCGATCAGATAGCTTTCACGGATTTTCTCATAGCCGCCGATCACGCGGTAGCCGAGCAGACCGAGGATTCGCGCCATGCCGTCCGGATCGTCGACTCCTATCTCCACTTCGTCACGGCATTTGACCGGCCTTCCTCCAACAATGACAGGAGGCAGGGGCGACTTGAAGGTAAGCCGGCAGTCACTCTTCTCAGGCCATTCCCGGGTTCTCAGCCTCAGCAGCCTGTCGGTGCGGGTGAGACTTCCTTCTGTATCGTCGTAGAGTCTGTTGGATTCAAAATGGGCCCCACCCTGCGGTATTCCGCCCAGGGCCTCTACCCGGCCTCTGAGAGCGTCACGGGTCACCCAGAGATATTTGCGTTCAATTTCGCTGCTCATGTCTGTCCTCAGTTTCTGTGAAAAAGCCGTGCAGCCATTTCCGATATCCCTTTCACCCCGCCCTTTCCCGAATGCACGATGGGAGAAAACCCGAGCCTCCTGGCCTGGGCAAGACGAAGTTCCTGGGAGGCGACCGGTCTGGCCTGCCCGTTCAGATCGAGTTCACCGAAAAGCACGCACTTTTCGGGCAGGGGCACGTCGTAATAAGAGGAAAGCACAGCGGCCACGAGAGCCAGATCCATGCCGGGTTCCTGCAGACGCATGCCACCGCCGACCTTGGCGTAGATATCCACCTGCGAAAAATTGAGATGAAGCCGTTTCTCAAGCACCGCGAGGAGCAGATTCAGACGGTTGACGTCAAAACCCAGCGCCACACGCCTCGGTATAGCAAGAAAGGATCGCGAGACGAGGGCCTGCACTTCAACAGCAAGCGGCCTCTGCCCGTCCACGGCCATGACCACAGCAGTCCCTGAGAGCTCCGGATCCCTGTCCTCGAGAAAGAACGTCGAGGGGTCATCCACAACTTCGAGGCCATGGCGGCCCATGCGGAACACAAGAAGTTCCTCATTGGGACCGAAGCGGTTCTTGAACACACGCATAAGCCGGAAAACCTGACGTCTGTCCCCCTCGAGGGACACGACAGTATCAACCATATGCTCCAGCATGCGCGGGCCGGCCAGCGTGCCATCCTTGGTCACATGTCCCACAATGACCCCCGTCACGCTGAGGCGCCGGCAGGCCTCAATGAGGAGCGTGGCCACGGCCTTAACCTGGCTCACGTTGCCAGGCAGCCCTTCGGCCTCAAGGCTGGCCATGGTCTGAACCGAGTCAAGGATAAGAAGCGCAGGTTTTTCCTCCTCCATGCCGGCGATGACCTCCTCGATGGAGGACGTGGACATGGCCATAAGCCGGGGATTGAGCAGGCCGAGCCGTTCGGCGCGGGCCCTGACCTGAGGCAGGGATTCCTCTCCCGAAGCGTAGAGCACCTTCTGCCCGCGCGCTGACACACTGCCAGCAACCTGCAGAAGAAGCGTCGATTTTCCTATGCCCGGCTCACCGCCCAGCAGGATGGCCGCTCCCGGAACCAGTCCAGAGCCGAGGACACGATCCAGGGCGGCTATGCCGCTCGGATATGGTTCCCTGCCCTCGCAGGTGACGCTTTCAAGCGTCTGCGGGCTGTTTCGCTGGGACACGGAGGATTTTGCGGGGGAGGCGCTCCCCGGAGAGCCCTGCCGCACGGCCACAGGCTGGAGTGTGTTCCACTCCCCGCAGGAAGGACACTGCCCGTGCCACTGGAAGGAGCGCGCTCCGCAGCCCGAGCAGACGTATATTTCTCGTGTTTTTGCCATGACCGGATTTTACGTAATGTCCGGACCGTCCACAAGGCCACGGGAGAAGACCTACGGCTCCCGCCCGGTGGGTAAAAAAAAAGACCCCGGAGGCAGACAGCCTGCGGAGTCTCTGATTTCCTTGTTGGTGCGCCCGGAGAGATTCGAACTCCCGACACACAGGTTCGTAGCCTGTTGCTCTATCCAGCTGAGCTACGAGCGCACGAA
>ONPA01000119.1 GCA_900319575.1 uncultured Desulfovibrio sp.
CCCCACAGCCCCTGGCAGAAGGGATCAAATGAGAATACGAACGGCCTTCTGCGGGAGAGTTTCCCGAAGAAAACCAACTTTTCGACTATCACTCAGCGTGACTTATTCAGGAAGGGAATATACCGTATAAACAACCGGCCTGGAAAGGTCCCCGGCTGGAAGATGGCACAGGAATGCTTTGCTGAAGAACTCCGAAACTCCGCCTGACCATCTTGCACTTGGAATGAAAATTCACCTTGGAATGTTATGAACGCGCCGGATACCAACAAACGTGTGCAAAGCCCCAGACCGACAGTTTGCTACATGTGTTCCTCGGAATGCGGGCTTCTGGCGAGCGGGGATCCATCAGCCGGCCTGTGTATCGCCGGCAATCCGGCGTCGCCCATGAGCCGTGGAGGCCTGTGTCCCAAAGCCGCTCTCGCTGAGAGCCTCCGATGCTTTCCGGGCCGTCCGTGTACGCCCCTGAAGCGTGTCGGTCCCCGTGGGGAAGGGCTCTTCAGGCCGGCATCCTGGGAAGAAGCCCTGGAGGATATTTCCCGCAGGCTGCGCGCGGCGCGTGAACTGTATGGCCCGGAATCGCTGACTATCCTTTTCGGGGAAAAGCCCGATCATGACATGGTCTATGATTTCGCAGCCATGTACGGCACGCCCAATGTCTTGGATCACAACAGCCTCTGCGACACGAGCCGCCGTTACGGGTTTTCCCGGGTTTTCGGTGACGGGCAGGAACGGCCTTTGCCGGATCTCCAGCGCCCGCTCCTCACGGGAGAAGGCGTGCGGAGGGAGCATGACTGCCGTCTGCTCGTGCTCTTTGGAGAGAATCCCGCAGAGGCGAGACGTTTTTTCTGGCTGTGGGACGGCATACTCGGGGCGCGCCGTTCGGGCATGCGTCTCATCGTTGCGGATCCCCTCAGGACGCCGGCCGCGCGGGAGGCTGATCTGTGGCTGCCCGTACTGCCGGGAGAGGACTGGGCTCTCATCATGGCCGTGCTGCGCCGTATTCTGGAGACTGGGGCCGGCATGGACAGGGATTTCACGGCAAAGCACACGAAGCGCTTGGCGGAACTGCGTCAGCTTGTGGTGACGGACCGGCGCGATCCGGAAAACGGGTTTATCCTGCACGGTGTGCCCTGGGCTGCGGCGCGTACCGGGCTTCAGAAAGAGTCCGTGGAGGAACTCGTTCATGCCATGACGTCTATCCATCCGGCAGCCGCCATGGTGGGAATGAACGGGGTGGCGCATCACCGGTCCGGCTATCTCGCGGCCCAGGCGCTGGCTCTTGTCATGGCGCTGACTGGAAACGTGGATATCCCCGGAGGGCTCATGCTCCGCGGCCGGGATCCTCTGGATCGTCCCGCGAAGCGCCTCGCCGCGAACCTCGGAGAGCAGGCGTACAGGCACAAGGATGTGTACGGAGCGTATCCTGAAGCGGGGCAGGGCGTGGTGCAGCGCATCCCGAAGGATATTCTGGAGGGCGTCAGCCTGACAAAGGGACCTTTCGCGGGCGCGAAGTATTCCACGAAGGCGCTCCTTGCCGTGCACACCAATCCTCTGCTCACGGCTCCGGAAAGCGCACTCTGGCGGAAGGCGCTGACAGAAAGGGACCTGGGTAATCCGGAAGAATACCGGCTCGGGCTCTTCGTCGTGAACGCCACGCTTATGAACGAGACGGCGCGCTATGCGGACTGGGTCCTGCCCATGGCCCATTTTCTGGAACGCCAGGGCGTGGTCTGGCAGGAGACATGCAGTCCTGTTTTCGCGTTGCGCGAGGCCGTGGCGGAGCCCCCGGCAGGCGTGCTTTCTCCTCTTGCGCTGTGGAAGGCTCTCGCCGCGGCCACGTTTCCCGGGAAAGAGCCCAGGGGAACGCTGGCCGCGGAAAATGACGACGCCTGGTGCAACACTGTCCTGGCGCCCCTCGCTGAATATTTCGGAGGAGTTCCGGCCTGCGCGTGGCTGCGCGCGCACGGAGGCTTCCTGTCCTTGCCCGCCGCGTACCATAAATATGAAAAAACCGGATTTGTTCAGGGAGAGAGCCGGATAGATCTCATGCCGGAAGCCCTCAGACGCTACAGGGAGGAACTCCTGGGGACGACCCCTGCCGGTCCCGTATCCGGGAAGACGTTCCGTCTGATCAGCGGGCGCAGCCCCTGGCAGACGCACACCATAACCCAGGATCTTTATCCGGCGGGCGACGCACGGCGCAGGGTGAGCATGCTCATCAACGACAGGGACGCGGAGGAACTCGGGCTTCAGAGCGGTGACAAAGCCGTGGTATCCGGCACGAAGGGCAGCATCCGCGTCATTCTGGAGACAAGCGCGGATCTGCGCCGCGGCGTCCTGCGCGGCCAGTACGGCTGGGGCACATCGGCAGGCCTCCTGCGCTTTTCCCTGGAAGGTTCCTACAACCTGAACGAACTCACGGACGCGGACGCTCTGGATCCGGCCACGGGGGACGCCTGCTTCGGGGATCTCCGGGTGACGATCCGGAGGGAGAAATAAAAAATCCCCGGCCTCCTGCAGGAGGGACCGGGGACTGTGTTTTTTAGAAGGATTCTTTCATGAGATCCTCACCGCTCTGGCTGGTATCAACAGGCGGCGCGATAGCTCCGGCACTGGGCGGAGGCAGCGAGCTGTCGTCGCCGGTTCCGCCGGAGTCGTCTGTGGCCGAGAGTCCGGAGTTGGGATTGCCCTGGAAGGCGAGGCCGTCCTCCACAATGATGCCGTCAGGCTTGGTGAAGTCCTGAGGCTGATCGTTATAGTACTCGTCAGCTTTGACGCGGTAGTTCCGGAAAATGGGGGCCGCTGTACGGCCGCCCTGTTCCTGGCTTCCGAGAGAGTGCATCTGGTCGTAGCCGACGTAAACGCCCGTGCACAGGTAAGGCGTGAAGCCGATGAACCAGACGTCGTTCGTGTCGTTGCTGGTGCCGGTCTTGCCGGCGATGTGGCGGCCCTCGATGCGGGCGCGGGAACCGGTTCCGCGGTTCACGACTTCCTGCAGGAGCATGTCGATCTGATAGGCGTTCTGCGGGGTGATGGCCACCCAGTGTTCGGGATCCTGCCTGTAGATCTCCTTGCCGCTGGCATCCTTAATGGACGTAATGATGCGCGGGCGCACGCCCAGGCCGCCGTTGGCAAAGGCCGCATAAGCCTGGGTCATGTTCAGGGGAGAGAGGGCCACGGCACCGAGGGAGATGGTCAGGTTGCGCGGGAAGTCGGGTTCGATGCCGAGCTGTTTGGCGCGCTCGATAACCTTATCCACGCCGATGGCCTTGCACAGGCGCACAGTAGGAATATTGCGGGACTGGGCGAGAGCCAGGTGCAGGGGCATTTCGCCCTTGTAGCTGTGTTCGAAGTTGCCGGGCCTCCAGACCTTGTGCGTGTAGGGATCGACGTATTCGAAGGGAGCGTCGAGCACAGGGGACGTGGGGGTAAATCCGTTATCTAGGGCCGCGGAGTACACAATGGGTTTGAAGCTGGAGCCGGGCTGCCGGCGGGCCTGCGTGGCGCGGTTGAAGTGGCTGTTGCCGAACTGGTAGCCGCCGATGAGGGCGACCACGTCACCGCTCTGGGGCTCGATGGAAACGAGGGCACCCTGTACGAGGGGTTCCTGCTGGAGCCTGAGCGGAATGGCCACGCCTCTCTTGAGCCCCATGGTGTTGCCGGGCACGTATTCGGGTTCCGGAGCCGCTGCCTCTTTGTCCTTGCCCTTCTTTTTGTCGGGCTGGACTTTTTCCTTGTGGGCAACGGGCTTTTTGTTCTCAACGGCGGAAACCCAGATGACGTCACCCTCGATGGCGATACGGCCCTTGCGGTTGATGCCGACGTACTTCGAGGTATGACGGGCCCAGTCCATGTCGCCGGAGGAAATCACGCCGGTATAGCCGTCGCCGAGATCAACGGTCAGGCTGCCGTTGTTTTTGGTGACAACGGCCTGCGTCCATTTTCCTCCGAGAAGATCATCGGGCTGGAAATGTTTTTTGCTGAGGAAGGTCTGCTTCTGATCTTCCGTGTTGAGATGCTGCAGGGGGCCGCGCCATCCCTGACGCTTGTCAACGCCCTCGAGTCCGCGGCGCAGGGCTTCTCCGGCGAGCTGCTGCTGGGTGGGATCCATGGCGGTCTGCACGGTGAGGCCGGCTTCGTAGACGTAATCCTCGCCGTTGCGGTAGGTCTCGACGCCGAGGGCCTTGAGGTTGTCGGGAGTGAAGAACTCGATAAGCAGGCGCCTGGCTTCCTCGAAGTACCATTCGGCTGCGCCGGACTGGCCTTCGGGCATGCTCCAGTAGACAAGGGGCTCATTGATGGCTTTCTCGTAGTCCTCGGGGGTAATCCAGCCGAGGGTCTTGAGGCGGCCGAGCACCTCATGCTGGCGCTGCTTCGCGGCTTCCGGATGGCGGAAAGGATTGTAGCGGCTCGGCGCCTGGGGCATGCCCGCGATCATGGCCGCCTCGGCGAGAGTCAGGCTGGCAGCGGGTTTGCCGAAATACGTCTTGGCTGCGGCTTCAACGCCGTAGGCGTGCTGGCCGAGATAAACATAGTTAAGGTAAAGGGAGAGGATCCTGTCCTTGGAGAGCTTGTGTTCCAGCTCGATGGCCAGGATGGCTTCCTTCATTTTACGCGTGTAGCTGCGTTCAGGGGAGAGGAGCAGCTGTTTCACAAGCTGCTGCGTTATGGTGCTGCCGCCCTGGCTCTTGGTGCCGCGGGAGAAGTTCACCAGCAGGGCGCGCAGGATGGCTACGGGGTTGATGCCCGGATGCTCGTAGAAGGAGCTGTCTTCAATGGCCAGGAACGACATGGGCAGGTATTTGGGCATGTCGCTCAGCGTGATGATGAAGCGTTTCTCGTGGGAGAGTGTGCCCAGAACGGAGCCGTCGCGGGCGTAGATGGTCGTGGTCTGCGAGGCGTCGAACTTCGTGATCTTGTCGAGTTCCGGCAGATCGCGGGAAACCCAGACGAAGAGGAAAATGACGCAGACAACGACGAGGATGCCGCAGGTGAGGAACAGCCCGAGGAATCCGCTGACAAAATGCCAGAGGCAGCCGTGACGCTGGCGCGGCGGTTTTGCCTTTTTCCCTTTTTTCTTCTTCTGATCAGGAGCTTCGGGCTGTGCTTCCCGCGTCTCCGCGCTCTTCGCGGAAACCCCGGGAGCGTCCATGTTCAGGGTGAGACCGCCGTCAGGGGTAGAGCTTTTTTCCTGCGGCGTTTTTGTATTTTTCATGAAATCGGAAAGGTTCATCGAGAGGCCCCGGTTGCAGATGAAGAGTGAGGGCCAGCCGCGGGCCGCTGAGGGGCCTCTGCGGCTGAGAGACAGACACGGGAAATATTCAAAATATAACCCAATGTCAAAAAACGGGAAAGCCCGGATTCACGGAAGAAAGAGACGGAATGGGCTGACCGGCACGCTTTTTTTGTGAAATTTTACGGAGTGCCGGACGTTTTCCTGGCGGTTTTCCGGACAAAACGGCCTTTTTCTGAAGGGAACAAAAAAGGCCGCATCCCTCAGGATGCAGCCTCTTATTGTCATGGTGTCGAGGGCGAGAGTTGAACTCGCACGGCGTAGCCACTGCCACCTCAAGACAGCGTGTCTACCAATTCCACCACCCCGACGCACACGTAGACTTCTACTGGAAAGCGGAAAAGAATGCAAGCAAAAATTCAGAAAAATTCTTTTTGTCACGAAAAGGCCACGGAACGGGTTTGACATCCTCCCCCGCCTAAGGCGGGGGATTCCTATCGGTAGCGACTCTAACGAGCCACACCATAGGCGGGTTCCTGCTTCAACGCGGGCGCC
>ONPA01000142.1 GCA_900319575.1 uncultured Desulfovibrio sp.
CGGCGGATGACGATGTCACGCTGCACGGCCTTGCACATGTCGTAAATGGTGGCACAGGCAGCCTGCACGCCGATGATGGCTTCCATCTCCACACCGGTTTTCCCGTCGGTATGCGTCTCGCAGTTAACGAAGATGCGGCAGCCGTCGAGCCGGAAGGTGACGTCCACCAGGCTCAGAGCCAGGGGATGGCACATGGGGATGATATCGCTGGTGCGTTTGGCTGCCAGGATGGCCGCGATTTTGGCGCAGGTCAGCACGTCGCCCTTGGGCAGGGCGCGTTTCTTAAGCAGATCCATGGTGTGCTCGTTGACTTCCACGACCCCCTCGGCGATGGCCACGCGCCGGGTCACGGCCTTGGCGCCCACATCCACCATGCGGACGCTGCCGTCGTCATCAATATGGGAAAATTTTTCTGCTCGGATATCCATCGCGCCCTCCGCAAAAAGCTGTTGGGAAAGAGGCCGGTACGGAACCGGCCGTCCTGTTGTATCAGGACAGGGCCCCGCTGGCAAAAGAAATACGGCGCGGCACCCCGTTCTGTAAAGGGAGCACCGCGCCGGAAGAAATCAGGGAGACAGCGTCTCCCGCAAAAAAAACGTCAGCGTCAGGCTGCCGCGCTGTTTTCCTCTTCCTTCTCTCCGCCGGTATCACCGGAGCGCACGCTGCGCACATGGAGGATGACGAGGAGGACAATCAGGGTCGCGACAGCGGCGCCAAAGCTCGGGAGGAAACTGCCGCCGACAATGCCGGAGACGACATAGCCCACGAAGCAGCTTACCGCGACGAGCATAGCATAGGGCAGCTGTGTCGAGACGTGCTCGATGTGGCTGCACCCGGAACCGGCGCTCGAAAGAATGGTGGTGTCGGAGATGGGTGACGTGTGGTCGCCGAACACGGAACCGGCCAGCGTGGCGGCCAGTGTCACGGTGATGAGCGTGGGATCAAGCGCCTGGGCGACAGGCACGACGATGGGGATGAGAATACCGAAGGTGCCCCACGCGGTGCCGGTGGAGAAACTCAGGAAGGCCGCGATAACGAAGACGATGGCGGGCAGGAATCCGGCCGGGATGCCGCCGGCCGTGACCGCGTGCTGCACGAAGGCGGGCGTGGACAGAAGGTCGCGGCAGACGCCGCTGAGGGTCCAGGCCAGCACGAGGATGACGTTGGCGGGCATCATGTTCTTCATGCCCTCAATGCATCCGTCCAGGAAATCCTTCATGGTCACGAGGCGGCGCGGCACGAACTGCAGGAAAGCCACGGTAAGGGCGCCGAAGGAAGCCCAGACCAGAGCCTTGGAGGCTGAGGCGTTGCCGAGGGAGGCCACGAAGCCATGGTACTTGGGATCCTTGCCCCAGTAGCCGCCGCTGTACATGAGACCGAGTACGGCGAAGACGATGAGGGCGATGACCGGGACAGCCATCTCGAAGATAGTGCCCTGATCGGAAGGCTCAACATCGTCCTTCACGCGCCGGATATTGCCGAGCGTTCCTTTCCTCGCGCGGGCTTCGGCCCTGGCCATGGGGCCGAAGTCAAGGCCCGTGCAGGCGATGACGAAGACCATGATCAGGGAAAGAAGGGCGTAGAAGTTGTAGGGAATGGTGGCCACAAAGGCGGAGAAGTCACTCGGGAAGGCACCCGTGGTCGCGAGGCTGCTGCCGACAGCGGCGGCCCAGCTGGAGACCGGGGCGATGATGCAGATGGGCGCGGCCGTGGAGTCAATGATATAGGCAAGCTTCGCGCGGGAGATCTTCATGCGGTCCGTGACCGGGCTCATGACTGTGCCAACGGTCAGGCAGCTGAAATAGTCGTCAATGAAAATACCGATGCCGAGGCCGCCGGTGGACAGAAGGGCCGCGCGGCGGCTGCGGATATGTTTCGCAGCCCAGCGGCCGTAGGCCTTTGAACCGCCGGCAAGAAAAATCACATACACGAGCGCGCCAAGCAGGGTACAGAAGAGAATGATATTGAAGTCGACCTTGCTGACCATGAGGTTGAAGGCCGTCTCAACGGTCCCCATGAGCACGCCCTGCCCCATGCCTACGGCGTAGATGAAGGTACCGCTCAGAATACCCAGCATGAGGGAAAAAAAGACTTCCTTGGTCCACAGGGCCAGGATAATGGCCAGGACGGGGGGAAGGATGGAAAGCCATCCCGCGTTATACGCTTCCACAGAACACCACCAAGGTTGCGCGGGGAAACTGCCCTCTGCTCGGACAAATCCACTCCTGGGCAGCGTCCGCTGGTTGATGAAACGGCGACCTTTCTCCGGTACGCACGGTGCAGAATATGGCAAAATGATGACGGCGTTGCAAGAAAAAGACGTCCGAAGCCCCTCAAAAACAGGATTGCGGGCTCCCGGCGCGGCCCCTTCCTGTGCTATATTCGTGCAAAGCGGGTCTGCATCCGGTTCTGCCCGCATTCATCAAAACATTTTAAACACGATTATGACTAAAAAAGTGACCTAATTTTAAAAATAAAAACAAATAGTTATAAAAAATTATTCATTTTAGTCACGAAAACTGTTGACTATCTGCCCAAAACAGATAGAGTGAGGCCGTCATGAGCGAAGAGCACATCATCACCGATTCCTATCAGCGCCGGGTCAGC
>ONPA01000120.1 GCA_900319575.1 uncultured Desulfovibrio sp.
ATGGGCCTTTTTTATTCCAGCCCGTCGAAACCGAACTTTTTCCGCATAGGGAGGGGCGCGCCCCTCCCTATGCGGCCCCCTAAAAAATCCGGGGAACACTACGCTGACCTGGTCCTTAAATTGCTGAACCGTATCAGTGCGTTGCCCCCAAACCTTGCACTTGGAATGAAAACTCACAATGCTTACTTAAAAGGCGCCAGATAGTCCAGATTAGTATGTAAATAGTCTTTCAAACGGAACAAAGGATGGTCGTATCAGAAATTCATTCCAAAACCTTACACCTGGATCGAAAACGAAGCTCTCCTCCTGTCCAGGACGCAAAAAGCCCCCTTCCCTTCCAGGTTTTCCGCCTGGCAGGAAAGAGGGCTTTCCTTTTTATGAATACGAAAGCTTACTTTTCGACAGCTCCGTCTTCCCTGGTCACCTGTCCTTCATTCTTCGCGACCTTGTCGCGGTGGGCCCGGCTCTGGGTGAGCTTGGCTCCGGCAGGCACGTCGGAAGTGACCCAGACGTTGCCGCCGATGACCGCGCCGTCTCCGACCCTAATGCGCCCGAGGATATTGGCGCCTGCATAGACAGTCACGTTATTGCCGAGAATGGGATGACGCGGGACGCCCTTGACCAGAGTGCCGTCGTCATTCTTGCGGAACGACAAAGCGCCAAGGGTCACGCCCTGATAGAGACGGCAGTTGTCGCCGATAATACAGGTTTCGCCGATCACCACGCCGGTGCCGTGGTCTATGAAGAAGTTCTCGCCGATGGAGGCGCCGGGATGGATATCAATGCCTGTGCGCGAATGGGCCATCTCGTTGATGATGCGCGGGATGAGCGGCACATTGCACTCGTAGAGCACATGGGCGATGCGGTGGTTAATGATAGCGTGCATGGAGGGATAGCAGAAAATGGTCTCACCCGGGCTCGTGGCCGCGGGATCCCCGTCATAGGCCGCCTCGGCGTCGCCCACCAGCTGACGGCGAATCTCGGGCAGCTGATCCATGAGCTGCAGGGCGCATTCCTTGCCGCGCTGCTCGCAGTCCGTGCAGAGGTCGTTGCCCTCGCAGGCGAAGCAGAAGCCGCGCTTTATCTGCTCGGCCAGCTTACGGTAAATACTGTCGAGGTTGGCGGACACGTGGTAGCCTATGGACTCACGCCAGATACGGGTGGATCCGTAGAAGCCGGGGAAAAGAGCCACCCTCAGGCGCTCCATGATTTCCTTGAGGCTTTCCAGCGAAGGCATGGGTTCGCCGTGGGCAGGATCATGCCAGACCGAGTTCAGCGATTCCGGCTCGCAGAGTTTCTTGCTCACCTCTCCGAGGCGGCGCATAGCGATAAAGTCATCTGAAAGTTCCATGGATTCCTTCCTCTGAAGAAGTACAGGATTATGCCCCTGCGGCAACGCATGTTCTTTTTAATAACACAGAGGAGGGAACCTGCAAAGAACGAAAGAACCCGCAATACGCAATCCTGGCAGCCTTACTTTTTCTCCTCGATGTGAGCAGAGCGCCATTCGCTGGGCGTGCATCCAAACCACGCCCTGAAGGAGCGGGAGAAGGAATTCTGATTGTCAAAGCCGAGCAGGCAGCTTATCTGCGACAGATTCAGATTTTCGTTCAAAAGATATTCCCGGGCATGCAGCTTACGGCGTTTCGCGACCACCTTGTGGAAGGTGGTGCCTGAGGCGCTCAGCATGCGCTGGAACGTACGTTTGCCAAGGGCCATTTCAGAAGCCACTTCCCCGATGCCAGGCCTTCCGCCGGAAAGCAGGCGGTCCACAATCCAGCTCACCTGAGCGACGAAGCCCGAGCCTTCCACTTCCGGCTCGTGGCGCGTGAGCAGCTCGAAGAGTTCCTTGTTGTAGTCGACGAAAGGATAGTATGCGTTCTCACGGGAAAGGATGAGGGCGTTGCGCTTCGCGCCGCAGATCACGGGACAGCCGTAATACTTCTCCAGAAATTTCTCGCTGCCGGGCGCACGCCTCAGTTCCACGGACGACGGCGAGAGTTCCCGGCACGTTCCGCGCCTCAGCAGCAGAACCATAGCGTAGAAATCGGCGTCCACTATGACCGCGGGAACGTCTTCGCCCGTTTCTTCCGGCCTGGTGGCCCGCACCACGCAGGTCACAGCGCCGACATTCTCCTCAACGAGGATTTCCCTGGGCGCGGAAACAATGCGGAACCGCGAGATACGGCGCACAGCATCGATGAAGTCCCTGGCATGAATGGCCGAAGCCAGGGACGCCGGAATCAGGGCAAAGATGGGAGGCGTGTGCGCCGGCATGGCAAGCATGGCCGCAATTCTGAAGCCGATGCCGGGATCTCTGCTCAGTGCGGCCACGGCGTTCCAGATCGCAAAAAACTGTTTACCCGTCAGCATTTCTCCACGGCCGAGATCAATGGGAAGACCGGCCCGTACCGCGATCTCCTTCCGTGAAAGCCCCACCGCTTTGAGGGCGCTCCAGATAACATCCAGAATAAGATAACGTCCTTCTCCTCTTCTCATACCCTTTCTCCCGCTCCCGGGCATGAACCCTGCCTCTCACTTCCGGGACTTTCAGTGATTAATCTCCCTGTATAACATTTTTCGCATATCATAAAGTACCCGTTCGAACACAATGTTGCATGTTTTCAAGCATAGCAACTCATATCACACGCTGCGGCTTCCCGTCATCCCGGGGAAACGGGGAAAAAACCGGAACCGGAGCAGGAGTCCAAAAGGGCCTGCTCTCAGAAAACACGAATCACGGCCCATGGTGCGCCCCCACAGGAGCTGAAGCCGGAACCTTTCACTTCTTTCCCCCGGCCGGTTTTACACACCGCATCCGGGGCGGTCATCCCTCACGGAATCACGGCGTGCACTGGGCCGCGGGGACATACTGTTTACCAAATCGGGAACACATGCCGGAAAAGAACCCGGGGCAGAGGCCTCCGGTGTCACGCAGGGTTCTCTGCCCTGGGACTCCTCTCCGGGGGAACAAAGGAGAGGAGAACGACGGGGAGGGAGAAAAAAATCAGTGCCGCGCGCGCCAGCTGCTCGGGGACATGCCCTCCCACTGTCTGAACGAACGCGAGAAGGAGTTCTGATCGTCAAACCCCAGAAGGCAGCTTATCTCTGTCAGGCTGAGGGCCGGATCCCTCAGATATTCCCGCGCGAGGAGTCTCCGCTTCCCGGCGACAATTTTATGAAACGTGGTGCCTGCCGCGCTCAGCATGCGCTGAAAGGAGCGCCGTCCCATGCCCATTTCCGATGCCACCTCATCGAGGCTCGGGCGGCCGCCCGAGAGATGGCGCTCAACCATCCAGCCGACCTGGGTAAGAAAGGCTTCGCTCCTGCCGCTCGTGTAGGTGTTGCGGGTAAGGAGATCGAACAGCTCTTTGTTGTAGTCCGCGAACGGAGCGTACGCATCCTCGCGCGAGAAGGTGATGACGTCCAGGGGGGCTGAGCAGGTCACGGGACAGCCGTAATAGCTTTCATAAAACTTCTCGTTTCCCGGGGCGCGGCGAAGCGCCACGGCACGGGGATAGCATTCTCTGCCCGTGCCGCGGCGCAGGAGGAGGAGCATTGCGTAAAAAGAGGCGTCCACCAGGGAATCCGGGATTTCCGGGCCTGTTTCTTCGATGCAGTGAGGCTTCAGGGAAAAGATTACCCTGTCCCCGAGGTCTTCCACAAACATATCTTCGGGGGCACAGAGAGACTTGATGCGGGCGATGCGCTGGGCCGCGTCAACGAAGTTACCGGCGTGTATGGCTGACGCGAACGGGGCCGGCAGAAGCGCGTAGACGGCGGGATTGTCCGAGGGCTCGCCAGCCATCTTGCCGACGCGGAATCCGATGCCGAGATCCCCGCTCAGGCTGGATATGGCGTCCCAGATGGCGAAGAACTGCCTGCAGGTCACCATCTGCCCGGTAGCCACCTCGGCGGAGAGGCCGGCCTGCAGGGCAATGTCCCTGCGGGAAAGCCCCGCGGCCTGAAAAGCACGCCAGATGACATTATGAAAAGTATAACGCTGTCCTGTTCCGTTCCTGTTCATAGGAGAGCTCCCGTCCGCAGGAAAAAAATTTGCGTAACCCCTGCTCTGCTACAAAAAAGATACGCTACATATCTTCAAAAGTTTATTCATTAAACGACAAATATCATTCAAAAGATGTATTTTTTTATACAAAAAAGGCAAAAAAACGAAATCTGAACCGGAATGAGCCCATCCGGCACGGGTCTTGCCATGCCCGGCCCGTAAGGCTATGTTTACAGCATGATCGACTCTGAAATTTCCAGCAGACTTTCCGCCCCTTCCATCACGCCTCTGCCGGCGCCCGGGGGGAGCATTACCGATATATCCGCTCACGGAGCGTGGTTCGCGGAATACGCCGCGTACGAGCGTTCTCTCTGCGAACGCGATCCTTCCCCCATGTCTCTCAAGCTCAGGCACACTGAGCTCGTGACAGCAGCCGCCCGCGGGATCACGGAAAGCGAAGACTTTCCCCCGCCCATGGCCCGCGCCTGCCTCCTGGCCGCCCAATACCACGATCTGGGGCGGTTCGAGCAGTACCGTCTCTTCGGTACGTTCCGCGACAGGGACTCCGTGAACCACGCCGAACTCAGCGCCTTTCTCATCGAAAAATACGGCCTTCTCACGAAAGAGGCCTATGTGGCCCGCGCCGTGCTTGGCGCCGTACGCCTGCATAACGTTTACCGCCTTCCCGAAGACCTTCCTTCCGACGTGCGCGTGGCCGCGCGCCTTGTGCGCGACGCGGACAAGCTCGATATCCTGCGTGTCATGGACGAGGAACTTTCCGGCAGCGGGGACTGCCCCCGGACCGTCGTGCTGAACCAGCCCGACGATCCCTCACGCTTCTCGCAGAAAGTCATCGGCTGCGCCCTCAGGGGTGAAGTGGCCAGTTATGACGATCTCACGAGCGTGAACGATTTCCGGCTCCTGCTCGGCACCTGGATCTACGGTATGAACTTTGACGC
>ONPA01000124.1 GCA_900319575.1 uncultured Desulfovibrio sp.
CGGAAGTTAAGCTCTTTATCGCCGATGATACTGCATATCTTCATGTGGGAAAGTAGGCCGCCGCCAAGGATTTTTCGAAGACTCCGTTGAGCAGACAATGCTCCGGAGTCTTTTTTTTTGCCCTGAAGAGGGCCCCTCTCTGTTAGACAACATCCCTGTATTCCTGTATGTTCTGACCTCCGAGAGGTAGAAGACTATGCCAATTTGCAGAATAATTACGCTTCAGAACGAACAGGAATGGGCTAAGGCCGGTCAGTGGCTCAAGGAACGTGCTCATCCCGGCGGCAACAATGATGTCGAGAATCAGGTCCGCGATATACTCAATAATGTGCGCAGTCACGGTGATGCCGCGCTTGCTGAGTACACGATGAAATTTGACTGCCCTGACTTCTCTGGTGATATACGCGTCAGCCCTCAGGAAATTGAGATGGCTGCAGCTACTGTCCCTGCGGAAGATCGTGAATGCATCGCGCAGGCTGCAAGCAATATCCGCGCTTTTCATGAAAATCAGAAGGAAAAGAGCTGGTTTACCACCCGTCCTGATGGAACAGTCCTGGGTCAGATGGTCAACCCTGTTGCCCGTGTCGGCCTGTATGTGCCCGGTGGCAAAGGCGGCAACACGCCTCTTGTTTCCAGTTTCCTTATGAACGCCATTCCTGCTCTTGTGGCGGGTGTACAGGAAATTGCCGTGTGCACGCCTCCGAGAAAGGACGGCACTATCAATCCCGTAATTCTGGCGGCAGCCCACCTACTCGATATTTCTGAGGTTTACCGTGTCGGAGGTGCCTGGTCTGTGGGAGCCATGGCCTATGGCACGCAGACAATTCGTCCTGTGGATGTCCTGGCCGGTCCCGGCAATATTTATGTTGCTACTGCCAAGCGTCTGGTTCAGGGGATCTGCGGCATAGACATGGTGGCCGGCCCCAGCGAAGTGTGTGTCATTGCCGATGGCTCCGCCAACGTCAAATGGCTCGCAGCTGATCTTCTGAGTCAGGCCGAGCATGATCCCCTTGCCTCAGCCGTATGTATTCTGACCGATCCGACCCTGGCTGCATCTCTGCAGGCAGAGCTAGAGGAACAGTGCGGCCGTCTTCCCCGTGCATCTATCGCCAGCCGTTCCCTCATTGACTGGGGCGCCATCGTTGTTGTTCCTACACTGACGGATGCCGTCGGCGTGGCCAACCGTATTGCGCCCGAGCATCTTGAACTTTCCGTGCGTGATCCCTGGTCCGTACTGCCCTTTGTAAAGAACGCCGGTGCTGTGTTTATGGGACACTACAGCCCTGAGCCTGTTGGCGACTATTTCGCCGGCCCTAACCATGTACTCCCCACACTCGGGACTGCCAGATTTTCTTCTGCCCTTTCCGTGCAGACGTTCTGCAAGAAAACGAGCATTCTCTGCGCGTCCCGTGAGTTCCTGAAGGAAAGCAAGTCAGCCATCGCCGAGCTTGCCCGTCTCGAAGGACTTGAGGCCCACGCACGCTCTGTCGAATCCCGCTAGCGTTTTTACTCATAGTTCTTTGTCTGGGGGATTCCCGCTGACCATGCTGGCGGAAATCCACTGTTCAGCCTCCTTCATACCACGAGGTTTTTCATGAAAGTTGTAACACGTACTGAAATCAGTGCCTGTCCGCTGATTTCCCGTGGCAAGGTCCGCGATATTTATTCTGTGGACGATAATTCCCTGCTCATCGTGACGACCGACCGTATGAGCGCCTTCGATGTCATGATGGGACGTCCTATTCCGTACAAGGGTGTTATCCTGAACCAGATTACGCTATTCTGGATGGATATGTTTAAGGATATTATTCCCAACCATATCATCGAAAGTGATGTGTCCAGGTTCCCTGCTGAGCTTGCCCCCTGGAAGGATGAGCTGGAAGGACGTGCTGTTATCGTCCGCAAGGCAAAACCTCTGCCCATCGAATGCATTGTGCGCGGCTATCTTTCCGGATCCGGCTGGAAGGCCTATCAGAAGACCGGAGAAATATACGGACACAAGCTTCCCGCCGGCCTCAGGGAGTCCGACAAACTGGAGACGGCCATCTTCACGCCTTCCACCAAGGCTGAGTTTGGTTTTCATGACGAAAACATTTCTGTCGCCAGAGCTGCTGAAATTGTCGGCGCGGAAGTCGAGGAACAGGTTGAGAAGGCCGCTCTCGCCATTTACGAACGCGCGCGTCAGTACGCTGCCTCCCGCGGGATCATCGTTGCCGACACGAAATTCGAGTTTGGCTTTGTTGACGGCAAGCTGCGCCTGATTGATGAGGTCCTGACTCCCGATTCTTCCCGCTTCTGGGCCGCTGACAAATATGAACCCGGCCACGGACAGCCCAGCTTCGACAAACAGTACCTCAGGGATTGGCTCACCAGTCAGCCCTGGAATAAGCAGCCTCCGGCTCCCGAGCTTCCGGATGAAGTCGTGGATGCCACTGCTGCCAAGTACCGCGAGGCCTACCGTATGATTACCGGGCGCGAGCTTAATGTATAGCCCCCTGCCATAAGGAGACACCGAATGCTGCTTGAAGGAAAAAAAGCCCTGATTATGGGCGTTGCCAATAACCGGAGCATAGCCTGGGGCATTACCCAGGAATTTAAGAAGGCCGGCGCCCGTCTGGCGTTCAGCTATGTGGGAGACGCCATTAAGAAACGCGTTGAACCCCTGAGCGAAGAGGTCGGCGGTGAATTCACCTTTAAATGTGACGTTTCCAGTGATGAGGATATTCAGGCTGCCGCTGATATCGTGAAGGAAAAGTGGGGCGGCGTGGACATCCTGGTTCACTCCCTCGCCTTCGCCAACCGCGACGATCTCCACAATCCCTTCATCAAAACCTCCCGCGAGGGCTTCCATCTCGCTCTGGACATCTCTGCCTATTCCCTGATCGCTCTCTGCCGCGCCTTTGAGCCACTCATGCATGAAGGCTCATCTGTGCTCGCCATGACCTATCTCGGTTCCACCAGAGTTGTGCCGTCCTATAACATCATGGGCGTTGCCAAGGCTGCTCTCGAAGCCTCCATGCGCTACCTTTCCGCTGACCTTGGCGCCAAGGGCATCCGTATCAACTGCATCAGCTCCGGTCCCATCAAGACCCTCGCTGCTTCCGCCGTGCACTCCATGCGGGAGAATTTCGGGCGTTCCGAAGAGGTTTCCCCGCTCCACCGCAAAATGGAGATTGCCGATGACGGAGGCCTGGCCACCTATCTGGCCTCTGACATGGCCAAGGCTATTACCGGCCAGGTCATCTTCAACGACAACGGCTTCAGCAATATGGTTTATTAAACAGCCATGGATGCCGCCACGCTGAACGATATCGGCATCACCGTTGCGGGTATACTTGGTATCGTCATGTTTTATTTCATCGGAAGATCGGTGTCCCGGAACCAGGCCGGCAAAAACGCTGACCAGGGGAAGGGTGCTTCTCCGGAAGACCGTAACGGCAGTTCCGGAGCGGATTTGAAGAAAAAGTAAAAAAGTAAATTTTTTACTTGCCAAGCGCACCGTTTTCCTTTAAAAGCACATCTGCAAACCAACGGAGAGATGTCCGAGTTGGTCGAAGGAGCACGATTGGAAATCGTGTAACGGTTTACGCCGTTCTAGAGTTCGAATCTCTATCTCTCCGCCATAACGGCTATAAGAGCTGCCCTGTTAAAACAACAGGGCAGCTCTTTTTTTGTGCCTCCCACATGAGGCATCCTCCGAGAGGTGAGAACGGGGAGCAGGCTGACCTCCGGTCTGATGAACAGGAATTCATCAGGATGGCGGCACCGGATGGAATTTCAGAACAGGCCGGATTCCGATACCGGGCCGAAGTTTTCCGCATGTAACTGCCGCAGACAGAGGATGGAACAATGTGTTTTTATCCGGAGAAGCGGCATACAGAAGATAAAAGCCATGGGTCCGGCAATATCCGGAAGTATGGGGGCGCCGCCGGGGCATGGTATCGGAAACGGACTTCAGATGGCTGGGAAGGACTTTATCGCAGGTGAGTCAGGAAATGAGAGCAACCGGGCTTTTGTTAAAGACAAAAAAACTGACCGGTGAGGGGAATGCGTCTGTTTAGTTCTTTTTTGTTCCGTAACTCCGCGTACATGCCTTTCTTTTCCCTCTCTTGTGCATTGTGTAGTTCTGGAATAGGAAGAAAGATCTTTATTTTTTGTGAACACTTTTCGCCGTACATGACAGGTCAGAGGAGGAACAAGAAGACGTCCTGTCCTTTCCTGCCCTTTCCCACTGCCGGCGGATTAGGAGGTTATTGGTCGTGGCTTCGCATTCCCACAGTCATCAGAACGCTGTCATCAGAACGTATCTCGGTCTGCTTCTCCTCACCGTCTGCGTGTTCGCCCTCATGTACTGTCCCCAGCCTATGCTCTATACCCTGAGTCAGGAATTTGGGGTGAGCAAGAGCAACTCTGCCCTGCTGGTCAGCGTGTTCATGTTCTTCCTGGTCATTTCACCCATGTGCGTGGGCATCCTTCTGGATCGCATCGGCGTGCGCAAGGCCCTGCTCGTGTCAACGTTTCTTGTGGGTATCAGCGGAGCGGGTATCTACTTCGCTCCCAATTTTCTCGTTCTGGTCGGAGTCCGCAGTTTTGAGGCACTGTTTGTCCCTGTGCTTGTCACGTCCATCATGGTGTCCATTGCGAGCATGTTCCGGCATATGGACTTCAATAGGGCCTTGGCCGGCTACGTGTCCTGCACGCTCGTAGGTTCTCTCTCTGGCCGTATCCTGGGTGGCTGGTGCGGAGAGCTTTTCGGCTGGCGCCTTACCCTGACCGGGGTCTGTGTACTCTTCCTTCTCGCGCTGGTTCTGATCTACAACGTTCCCGACGCGAGCGGCGGGCACCATACCGTGCACAATCCCAGGGTCTACGGGAAAATCCTGCGCCAGAAGGGTATCCCGAGTCTGCTCTTTGCCGAGGCTGCCGGCCTGTTTGTTTTTTCTGCCATGGGCAATCTTGTGCCGTTCCGCATGGCCGAACTCGGGCAGGGACATTCTGAGGGCCTCATCGGTCTCATGTACGTGGGGTATTCTGTAGGCATTCTGGCCGGCCTCATTCGTGGCCCGCTCCTGCGCGTCTTTAAAAAGCCTTCCAATATTATCCTCTTCGGTTCGGCTTTCTACATGCTGGCCTGTGTGACGCTGGCTGTGCCCAATCTCTGGGTGCTGTTTGGCGGTCTCTGGGGCGTAGCCTTCGGCGAATTTCTTGTCCATGCCAACTGCCCGGGGATTATCAATCATATTGCCGTAACCGGCGGCTTCGATCGCAGCATGGTTAACGGACTGTTTCTGTCCTGCTATTATTCGGGCGGCCTGGTCGGCTCTTACGTGCCCGGCCTCATTTACACGCAGTTTGGATGGATGGCCTGCTTCGGAGTCCTTGAAGGCGTGCTCGTTTTGTCCTTCCTCATTGTTCTGAAACTGCATCACGACATCCCGGGCATACGCTGAGCTCCGGCCGTTTCCCCGGCCTTTCCTGCACCTCGTGCCCGCTGCTCAGGCGGATCGGTTTTGATTCGCTTTTCTGTGACAGGTTTGTTAATAAATGCGGAGGCACCCAAAAAAGAGAATGGCTTGACGGCCTTCTGTCCGTCCCACGGCTGCAGTTACTCCCGGTCGTGAGGACACGACGATCTACGGAGGAATCATGAAAAGTACCAGTTCTCCTCGTGAGAATACCCAGCCGCTGGACGTGCTGGTCGTGGGCGGCGGCAACGCCGCTCTCTGCGCAGCCATAACGGCGCGCCGCGTCGGCGCCAGTGTTATGCTGCTCGAGGCTTCACCGAAGGAATTCCGCGGAGGCAACAGCCGCCACACGCGCAATATCCGTTATGTTCACGCTGCCAAGAATGACTTTCTGACAGGGCCGTACACGGAAGAGGAATGTTTCAACGACCTGATGGGCGTGACCAAGGGGAATACCATAGAATCCATGGCCCGCCTGGTTATCAGGAACTCCAATAACGTCGGTTATTGGATGATGGAACAGGGCGTCCATTTTCAGCCCGCCATGCGCGGCACGCTTCACCTTTCCCGCACCAACGCCTTCTTCCTCGGAGGAGGCAAGGCGCTCATCAACGCTTATTACGCTACCGCGGAGAAGCTCGGCGTCAAAGTGCTCTATGACGCTGAAGTGACGGATCTGGAAATCAGGGACGGCGAGTTCAAATCTGCCAAGGTGAATCAGAAGGGCACCACGTTTATCGTGGAGGCCAAGGCTGTAGTGCTGGCTTCCGGCGGCTATCAGGCCAATACCGAATGGCTGACCCGCGCGTGGGGCCCTGAAGCTGCCAACTTCCTCATCCGCGGAACGCCGTATGACAAGGGCCGCATGCTTCAGGTCATGATGGACCACGGAGCCAAAACCCTCGGCGATCCCACGCAGGGACACTGTGTGGCAATTGACGGCCGTGCCCCCAAATTTGATGGCGGCATCTGCACGCGTCTCGACTGCGTGCCTTTCGGCATTGCCGTTAACAGAGACTGCAAGCGTTTTTACAATGAAGGCGAGGAAATCTGGCCCAAGCGCTACGCCATCTGGGGTCGCCTCGTAGCCCAGCAGCCCGGGCAGATCGCCTATGTCATCATAGATTCCAAGTCCATCGACCTGTTCATGCCTTCCGTGTTCCCGCCGTACGAGTCTGACAGCATCGCCGGCCTCGCCCGGAAGTTCGGCATTGATCCCGCTGCGCTGGAAGAAACGGTCAGGGATTTCAACGCGCATACCGTAAAAGGCGGAAACTTCAATCCGGGCGACAAGGATGGAATTTCCACGAAGGATCTCGAACCTGCCAAGACAAACTGGGCCCGTCCCATCGATACGCCACCGTATTACGGCTACTACCTGCGCCCGGGCGTGACGTTCTCCTACCTGAGCCTGGCCCTCAATGAAAAGGCCCAGGTGCTGAAGGAGGATGGCACCCCGTTCAGGAATATCTTCGCCGCCGGCGAACTGACGTCGGGCAATGTGCTCGGTCAGGGCTACATGGCCGGATTCGGCATGACCATTGGAACAGTGTTCGGCCGTCTGGCCGGTCAGGAGGCCGTATGTCTGAAATAATGAAAGAAGCGCAGCGCTGCACGACCATCTGCAATGCCTGCAGATACTGTGAAGGTTTCTGCGCTGTCTTCCCCGTTATGGAACTGCGCCGCAAGTTTACGGATCAGGAACTGAAGTACTTTGCCAATCTCTGCCACAACTGCCGCGGCTGCTATTATGCCTGCCAGTATGCCCCGCCGCACGAATTCAACCTGAACTACCCCATGGTCATGGCAAAGCTCAGGAAGGAGACGTGGGAGGAATTTGCCTGGCCGAAGTTCCTGGGACGGTTCTTCGAGACCAACGGTTTCTATGTGTTCCTGGTGTCCCTGCTCTGCACGCTGATCTTTGTCGCCGGGGCGCTGATCGTCAAGGGGCCCCAGAGGTTCTTCTCGCCCATTACCGGCGCGGGTTCGTTCTACCATATCGTGCCGTACTGGCTCATGCTCGGCCTCTTTACGCTGGTCTTTGTGGCCGGCCTCGTGTGCCTTGGCATGAGCGTGCGCAATTTCTGGAAGGGCACGGGTTCCAAGCCCGGTGAAATCTGGCGCCTCAGTAATCACATAAAAGCCATCAAGGACGCCTTTACCCTGCGTTATCTGGACGGCAACGGCGAGGGGTGCAACTATCCTGATGACCGTTTCAGCACCATACGCCGCAAGTTCCATCACGCTACCTTCTACGGCTTCCTGGGATGCCTTCTTTCGACCTGCATCGCCTTCGTCTATGATCATGGCTTCGGCTGGCCGGCTCCGTACAGCTTCTTCAGCCTGCCGACCTTCATAGGCACGCTCAGCGGCATCTCCCTGTGCATAGGTACGGGCGGCCTGCTCTGGCTGAAGACGCGCATGGATCACCGCCCTTATGACGAGAGTTCCGTGGGAATGGATATGTCCTTCTCCACGCTGCTTTTCCTGGTCAGCCTGACGGGTCTTATGCTTCTGGTTTTCAGATCAACCAGCGTCATGGGACTTCTTCTCTGCATTCACCTCGGTCTTGTGCTCGGGCTTTTCCTCTCTCTCGCCTCGAGCAAATTCGTCCATATCGTTTACAGGTATTTCGCTCTTGTGCGCAATGCCTACGAAACGCGTGAAAAGTAGTAGCGGAAAGGAGAGGCGGACCGGTTCCCCCGCCGGTCACGCCTCTCCCGCTTCTGCTTTTCCCGGGCTCCGTCCCGGTGACCCCGAATTTCCGTTTTTTTCACCGTCTCCCGAGAAAGACAGCTCTTTCGCGGGCGGCGCTTCTCTGTCTTCAAGGGTCCGCCAATGTTACAGATATTCGGTCTCCTGATGGTCGTGGCGACGATTATCGCCATGTTCAAACGTGTCGAGTCGCGGCTCGTCCTCATCGTTTCCGGCTTCATCATGGCCGCGGCTTCCCTGAATGTGATGGCTGCATTCGAGGGCTTTTCCAAGGGCATGCTGCGAGGCAACATGATCCTCTGCATCTGTTCCGTCATGGCCTTCGCCTATGTCATGCGGTACACGGGGTGTGACAAGCATCTCTGCTACGCCGTCGCCCATCCGCTGAGGCATGTGCGTTTTCTTCTCGTGCCCGGAGCCGTCCTCATCACGTTTCTCGTTCAGATCGCTCTTCCCAGCGCCTCGGGCGCGGCGGCCGCTGTGGGGGCTGTTGTCATTCCGCTGCTGATTCGCCTCGGCGTGCATCCGGCCATGGCCGGCGCGGCCGTTCTCGCAGGCTCCTATGGCGACCTTTTGTCTCCGGGCCTTGCCCATAACGTGTACGTGGCGAAGATAGCCAGCGAGGCCCTGAATCATGAAGTAACTGTCATTGACGTCATCCGTTCCCATACGCTCACGGCGTTTATCGCTGTTGGCATCTCGGCCGGCGTGCTCTGGCTCCTGAGCGTGCTCCGCAGGGAAGGCTCAGGATATGTAGCCGAAGACTGTACCGTGGGCGAGGAAGAGCATTTCAGAATTAATTTTCTTTATGCCTTCATTCCGATATTGCCCATTGCGCTCCTCATTCTGGGCGTTGTTTTCCCGAAGGAGCTGCCCTGGATTGCCCATCTCAAAGTTGAGCACACCATGCTTCTGGGTGCCATGGCTGCCATTATCTGCACGCGGAAGAATCCCATGGAAGCTTCCCGTGAATTTTTTATGGGGCTTGGCCACGGCTATGGCGAAATCATTGGCATCATTATCGCTGCTGCTGTCTTTGTCGCCGGTATGAACGCGACGGGCATCGTGGAGACTGCCACGAACTGGATGAAAGGACAGCAGACGGCCAGTACTCTTTCCGCAGCCATCGGCCCCTGGGTTCTGGCCGTTGTCTGCGGTTCGGGCAACGCTGCGACGCAGGCATTCAACGAAGCTGTCACCGTGCACGCGCTTGATCTCGGCGTGAATATAGTGGACATGGGCTCCCTTGCGACCTTTGCGGGCTCGCTCGGCCGCTGTATGTCTCCCGTTGCCGGTGTCTGTTTCGTGTGTGCCGGTCTGGCCAGGGTGGATCCGGCGAGTCTCGTCAAGCGGACGCTCCTTCCTTCCATCTGCGCCCTTATTTCCGTGTACCTGAGCCTGTTTGTGTTTTAGCAGACGCTGCCCGGTCTGATTTGTCCGCTGTCGGGAGAGTGCTGGTGCGGCGTCGCGCGGGCCGGTGGGCCTGCCGGCTGTTTTATCCACCCATGGCAACCTCAACGGCGTTCGTGCCGGCATGATCGGCAGGGGCGTCAGAAATGAGCCAAATAACCATAAGGAGAACCATATATGGGAACTGCAATTACTGTTGACGCCAAAGGCAAATTTATCGTCCCCGATGACCCGATTATTCCCTGCATCGCCGGTGACGGCATAGGCCCCGACATCTGGAATGCCGGCAAGCCCGTCCTCGACTGCGCCGTGGCCAAGGCTTACGGCGGCAGGCGCCACATCGAATGGCTGCCCGTGCGCGCCGGTGAAGACTGCTGGAAGGAGACCGGAGAATTCGTGCCCGAGGCTACCAAAGAAGCTATTACCAAGTACCGCGTGGCTATCAAAGGTCCTCTGAGCACTCCCGTGGGCAAGGGCTTCAGGAGCGTTAACGTCATGCTCCGCCAGATGTACGACCTTTACGCCTGCGTGCGTCCCGTGAGCCATATTCCCGGCGTCCCGAGCCCTGTGATCCATCCTGACGACGTGAATATGGTCATTTTCCGTGAAAATACGGAAGACCTGTACGCCGGCGTTGAGTGGGATCACGACACCCCGGAAGCCGAACGCGTCATCGCACTCATCAAAGAGCTTGGCAAAAATGTCCGCCCCCACAGCGCCATCGGCATCAAGCCCATCAGTGAGTTCGGATCCAAGCGTCTGGTCCGCATGGCCATTCAGTACGCCATTGATCACAAACTTCCCAACGTCACCCTCGTGCACAAGGGCAACATCATGAAGTTCACCGAGGGCGGCTTCCGCCGCTGGGGCTATGAAGTGGCTGCCGAGGAATTCGGCGATGTCACCATCACCGAAGAGGAAGTGACCAAGAATTTCGGCGGCAAGGCTCCCGAAGGCAAGATCGTCATCAAGGATCGCATCACCGACGCCATGTTCCAGCAGATCCTGCTCCGTCCGGCCGAATACAGCGTTCTGGCCTTGCCTAACCTGAACGGCGACTACATGTCTGATGCCCTCGCTGCCGAAGTGGGCGGCCTCGGCATGGCTCCTGGCTCGAACATCGGCGAAGGCTACGCTATCTTTGAAGCCACGCATGGCACGGCTCCCAAGTACGCCGGCCAGGACAAGACCAACCCCGGCTCCATCATTCTTTCCGGCGCTCTCATGCTCGAGTACATCGGCTGGAAGGAGGCCGCGGAGCTGATCCGCAAGGCTGTTGAGAAGACTGTGGCCGCCAAGACGGTTACCTACGACCTCGCCCGTCAGATGCCCGGCGCCACGAAGATCTCCTGCTCGGCGTTTGGCAAGGCCATCTGCGAGCATATGTAGGAATACGGATAAAACAGCGTCGACAATGTCCTGAAAACAGCTGCAGCGGCGGCCCCCGCCAGGGGAGTACGCCGCCGCTGCACTGAAAACACAGAGGAAGCTATGAGTTCATTTACGTTGAACAAGGCTTGGTGCAAGGGATGCGGCATTTGCGCCGCGTTCTGCCCGAAAAAGGCCCTTACAATTGATGAACTAGCTGAAAAAGCTGTCTGGAACGAGGAACTCTGCATTTATTGTGGCCTGTGTGAGCATTATTGCCCCGATCTCGCCATAACCGTGGAAAAAGATACGAAGGAGGCAAAGGCATGAGCGGAGAAACTCTGTTTGTGCAGGGCAATGAGGCATGCGCCCGTGGTGCCCTCTATGCCGGCCTGAAATTTTTTGCCGGCTATCCGATTACTCCCTCCACGGAAATAGCCGAGACCCTGGCCGAACTACTCCCCAGGGTTGGCGGTAAATTCGTACAGATGGAAGACGAACTCGCTTCCATGTGCGCCGTGTGCGGAGCTTCCATTGCCGGACTGAAATCCATGACTGCGACCAGCGGCCCTGGCTTTTCTCTGAAACAGGAGGCCATCGGCTATGCCGTTATGGCGGAAATTCCCTGTGTTATTGTCGACTCCATGCGCGGCGGACCGTCGACCGGTCTGCCCACCGAGGTCTCCCAGGGTGACGTCATGCAGGCCCGCTGGGGATGCCACGGCGATCATTCCATCGTTGCCCTGACCGCATCCAGCATCCAGGATATGTTTGAAATTACGGTGGAAGCCTTCAATATCAGCGAGACCTACCGCACCCCGGTCATTCTGCTTTTTGACGCGGAAACATCACATATGCGCGAGAAGCTCGTGGTGCCGGAAAAGGGCGAGCTGCCCGTCGTGGAACGCCTGCACACGGAAGTGAAGCAGGGGGTCGCCTATCATCCTTACCTCCCGAGGGAGGACGGACGGCTGCCCATGTCCGATTTTGGCGGCCCGCACCGTTACAACGTTACCGGCCTGCATCACAATATCTGGGGCTTCCCCACCCAGAACCCTGAAGTCGTGCAGCTCCTGAATCATCATCTGTACGACAAGATTGAAAACTGTTCTTCCCTGCTTGCCCGCTGGAAGGAATACAAGATGGAAGGGTCTGAGACTGTTGTTATTGCCTACGGTTCTGCGGCCCGCAGCGCCATGCAGCATGTGTGCTACCGCCGTCTGCGCGGCGAAAGGCTCGGCCTTCTGGAGCTGCAGACTCTCTGGCCTTTCCCGAAGCAGCTTATCCGCGAGAAGACGGCACACGCCAAGAGCATCATCGTGGCCGAGATGAACATGGGTCAGGTGACTTCTCTTGTGAAGAGCGCAGTGGAAGATCCGAGCCGGGTCTTCCTCGCCAACCGCGTTGACGGCAACCTGATCACGCCTGATGACATCGGCGAAGTTATCCGCGTTGTTGAGGGAAGGGGGCTGTAATGAGCATCAAAAGACTTATCAGGGAACGCTTTTTCCCTCATATCTGGTGTGCCGGCTGCGGCCATGGCATCATTCTCAACGCTCTTCTGCATGCCGTTGATGAACTGGGAATTCCGCAGAACAATCTCTGCATGGTGTCCGGCATCGGCTGCTCCGCCCGCATTTCGGGATACGTGGATTTCCACAGTATGCACACCCTGCACGGACGGGCTCTGGCTTTTGCTACGGGCATCAAGATGGCCCGTCCCGACCTGTCGGTTTTCGTTCCCATGGGCGATGGTGACGCCATGGCCATAGGCGGCAATCATTTTATTCATGCCTGCCGCCGCAATATCGATATGGTGGCCATCATCATGAACAACCGTATTTACGGCATGACAGGCGGCCAGTTCTCGCCTCTGTCCGGGCGTGGTATCCGCGCCACCACCGCGCCTTATGGCAATATCGACACGGCCTTTGATACCGTTCAGCTGGCCCTTGGCGCGGGCGCGACGTTTGTGGCCAGGACGACGGTTTTTCACGTTATGGAGATGGTCTCGCTCATCAAGAAGGCCTATCAGCACAAGGGGTTTTCTGTTCTGGAAGTGCTCACTGACTGCCCGACCTATTTCGGACGCAAGAACAAACTCGGCGGTCCTGTGCAGATGCTCGAGTGGTTCCGTGACAACACGGCTCCTCTCGGTTCAAAAAAATATGCGGAAAATCCGGCATTCATCCCCCGCGGCGTGTTCAGGGACGTAGAGGCTCCCGAATACTGTGAGGAATATGACAAGCTCATCGCCAGCGTGCGGAAGGAGGAAGCGTAATGACCACGAGTTTTCTGCTTTCCGGTTCGGGCGGACAGGGTGTTATCACGATGGCCATCCTGCTGGCCCAGGCAGCGGCGCTCTACGAGAACCGGCTGGCTGTGCAGAGCCAGTCCTATGGCCCTGAGGCCCGTGGTGGCGCCACCCGCTCGGATGTGATTATCTCGGATGAGCCCATCATGTTTCCCAAGGTCATCTATCCCCATGTGCTGGTGTCCCTGACCAACCAGTCCTGTGGCAAGTACCTGCCCCTCATCCGTCCGAACGGCATTTTCCTGTACGACACGGGGCTCGTTCAGCCCATGCGCAATACGGAAGCCATTTATGTGGGCGTGAATATGTTCGAACCGTATATGGAAAAGTTCCACCGCTCGCAGATGTACAATATCTGCGTGCTCGGCGTTCTGCTGAGACTGACGAAAATCGTGAGTTACGATGCGGTCAAGGCCTGCCTGAAGGCCAGGTTCAAACCTGCCTTCCACGCGGCGAACGAAGCCGCCCTTGAATTTGGCAGGGAGCTCGCGAAGGACATCAGGGATCCCGCTCTCGATATGTAGGAAGCAGGCTTCCCTGCCTCAGGGACGGGGAAGCCTGCTTCTGTCGCGTCCTGTTTCCGCGCTCACAGCGCGGCGGAAGACGAATGTGGAGTATGCATGAACATTCACGAATACCAGGCAAAGGAACTTTTTGCCGACTTTTCTGTTCCTGTTCAGCGGGGCGGCCTGGCCGAAACGCCTGAACAGGCGCGTTCGGTGGCCGAGATGCTGGAAGGCCCCGTCTGGGTCGTGAAAGCCCAGATTCATGCCGGCGGCAGGGGTAAGGGGGGCGGAGTGAAGCTCTGCCGCTCTGTCGAGGAAGTGGAAGCCGCAGCCCGTGCCATCATCGGTATGCAGCTTGTGACAAAGCAGACCGGCCCCCAGGGCAGAAAGGTTCACAAAGTGCTTGTCTGCCAGGGAGTCGATATCGAACGGGAACTGTATCTTGCGGTTGTGCTCGACCGTTCCGCGGGATGTCTTGCCGTCATGGCTTCGCCCTCCGGCGGCATGGATATCGAGGCTGTGGCGGAAGAGACGCCGGAAAAGATTTTTACTGTCCGCCTCGACGGCGGGCATCATATCTGGCCGTTTCAGGCCCGTTCCCTCTTCTTTGGCTGCGGGCTGACGCCCCAGCAGGTGGGAGAAGGCGTCCGCATTGTCGAGGGGCTTGTCAGTCTGGCCGTGGCCAAGGACGCGACGCTCGTTGAAGTCAATCCTCTGGCCGTGACGAAGGACGGGCACCTCGTCGCGCTTGACGCGAAGGTGAATTTTGATGACAGCGGCCTGAAGAGGCATCCGGATATCGCCCGTCTCGATGATCCTGAGGAAAGCGATCCGCTTGAGCTCAGGGCCCGTGAAGCCGGAATTAATTATGTGCATCTCGACGGGTACATCGGAACCATGGTCAATGGCGCAGGACTGGCCATGGCGACCATGGACGCGGTCAGGCAGGCCGGAGGCGCGGCCGCGAACTTTCTCGATGCCGGTGGAAGTGCCAGCGGCGATATGGTGGCTGCCGGGTTCCGGATCATGCTTTCCGATCCGCAGGTGCGCGGCATTCTGGTCAATATCTTTGGCGGCATCCTGCGCTGTGACATTGTGGCCGAAGGCATTGTCAGCGCCGTGAAGAAGGTTGGCATGAACATTCCCCTTGTCGTCCGCATGGAAGGCACGAACGTGGAAGAAGGCCGGCGCATTCTGGCGGAAAGCGGTCTTGCCTTCGAACAGGCTTCAACGCTTATAGAAGCCGCGCATAAAATCGTCGAGCTGACTGGGAGGATGGCATGAGCATTCTCGTCAACAGGGAGAACCGCGTCCTGGTGCAGGGCCTGACTGGCCGTGAAGGACGGTTCCATGCCGAACAGATGATGGCATACGGCACCAGGATAGTAGCCGGAGTAACGCCAGGGAAGGGAGGCCAGAACGTCCTCGGCGTTCCGGTTTTCAACTCCTGCGCGGAAGCAGTCGCCGAAACCGGAGCGGACACGAGCGTTATTTTCGTGCCGGCCATGGCTGCAGCCGACTCGGCCTGCGAGGCCGCGGCAGCGGGCATAAAGCTTGTCATCCTCATCACGGAACATATTCCCGTCCTGGATATGGTCCGCGTGCGCGCGTTCTTCCTGGAGCGCGGCACAAAACTCATAGGTCCCAACTGTCCCGGCATCATCACTCCGGGGCAGTGTAAAATTGGCATCATGCCGGCCTATATTTTCAGGCCCGGTTCCGTGGGGCTTGTTTCCCGCTCTGGCACGCTGACCTATGAGGCCACCTGGCAGCTCACGGAACACGGACTGGGGCAGAGCACGTGCGTGGGCATTGGAGGTGATCCTATACCGGGACTGTATTTTACCGACATGCTGAAACTGTTCCGGGATGATCCTCAGACTGAAGCCGTGTGTCTGATCGGCGAAATCGGCGGAGATGGAGAGGAGATGGCCGCGCGCTATATCCGCGAAACATCCTATCCCAAACCTGTCTTCGGCTTTATCGCCGGCCTGACGGCTCCCAAGGGTAAACGCATGGGGCATGCCGGCGCCATTATCAGCGGTTCTCACGGCTGCGGCGAAGACAAGATCCGGGCCTTTGAGGAGGCCGGAGTGACTGTTATACGGGAACTTGGACGCTTCGGCGAAACGGTGGCGGGCGCTCTGCGCGGGTAGCGCCGGAGTCCGGTTTCTTTTGAGTAAGCCGCTCCCTGTTTTTCCATGGAGGAAAAACAGGGAGCGGCTTTTCTGTTCAGATCCAGGCAAAACAGAGTACGTGCTAAAAGTCACAAGTATTTCGCCCCGGCACAGCAAAGCCTCTCTGCCTTGAAGAAA
>ONPA01000125.1 GCA_900319575.1 uncultured Desulfovibrio sp.
AGCGTGGCCTTCTGCTGTATTTCCACAGGCGTTTTCCATTGCCTCAACAGACAGGCTGCGGAGAGCGCCATACGCGAGGTTATGAATTACAGAAAAGGCGAGAAGAAACCCATGGATATTATTTTTAACGTCTTCAAGGATATGGACTATGCCATTTACCAGGAACTGCTCGGCTGATGCCGCCCGCCTGGCGGAGCGCGTCAGCGAAGCGGAATGTGTTGTCGTGGGGGCCGGAGCCGGCCTCTCCACAGCGGCGGGATTTACGTACGATGGCGGGCGCTTCAGGCAGTACTTCTCTGATTTCGAGAAGAAGTACGGCTTTCACGATATGTACTCGGGAAGTTTTTATCCGTTCCCCTCAGCCGAGGAACGGTGGGCATATATGAGCCGGATGATCTGGGTGAACCGCTATCAGTCCCCGCCGAAACCTGTTTATGAAGAACTCTATAATCTGGTGAAGGATAAGGACTACTTTGTTCTGACCACCAATGTCGACCACTGCTTCCAGAAGGCAGGCTTCGCGAAGGAGCGCCTCTTCTACACGCAGGGGGATTTCGGGCTTTCCCAGTGCAGTCTGCCATGCAGGCAGGAAACTTTCGACAATGAAGACGCAGTCAGGGCAATGCTGAGGACGCAGAAGGATATGCGTATTCCTTCTGAACTCATGCCTCACTGCCCCCACTGCGGCCGCCCCATGACCATGAATCTGAGAGCCGACGGCACGTTTGCCGAGGACGAAGGCTGGCACAGGGCGCAGGAGCGCTACCATAGTTTTCTGCAGACGAGAGAGGGAAAACGTGTGCTCTTCCTTGAGCTCGGAGTGGGGTATAACACGCCGGCGATCATCAAGTTTCCGTTCTGGCAGGCAGTGAAGGAGAATCCCCGCGCCGTCTATGCCTGTGTCAACATGGGAGAGGCATACTGTCCGCAGGAGATTGCACAAAGGTCAGTGTGTATTGATGGTGATATCGGAGAAGTGCTGCAGAATCTATTTTAGAAAAAGGGGCCAGTGGCCCCAAAATCTAAAATAGAGAAAGCGATGCTTATGGCGGAATCCTTGCCTTTGGAAACTGATAGCCAGGAGCATTATGTCCTGACAAGTTTCAGCTGGGCTGAGTCCTCCGCTCTGGGACAGACAGGGGATTCCTCCGCCGGCAGGAGTGGTGGCCGCCTGTCAGAACTGTGCATTCGGGTAGCGCCCGCCACAGCTTCAGGCAGCAGCTCCTGTGAAAGATGCGGAGAAGAGGGGGCCGCTGGGAGAAAGCGGCTGATGGTTACGGGCAGACCGGTGCGGTCCCCGGACCGCACCAGGAAAACTCTTTCCATGCGTCTGCCGCTCCCAGAGGATGTTGTCCGGTATTTTTGAATAATAGTAAAAAACGCCTGTTAAGTCGGCGCAAAACATCTTTTTGGTTTTTAAAAAACAGCGGGAAACGTCGTTTTTTTTCTGAAAACAGCACAGATGAGCGCCTGGGGCTTCACCAGCCTCAGAAGTATGCCTGTAGTAGCTGTCTCTGTAACAGAGTCTCCGGGTGTATTCCGTTTTTCGGAATACAGTAGACAACACTATGCCGGGGGAGTGTGTATTTTTCCCGGAGGTGACGTTTCTTATAAAAACAGGCGTGCGGACTAGCCGCAATGAACAATGGTATGGATACGCTTCTGAATCTGTTCTTCCGTGGTGAGTCCCTCGAAAAGATTCCTGGTGGGGTAAAGCTGGCGGAGGCCGCTTATGCATTCGGGACGGACCGTAGCCAGAGATGCGAGGGAAGAACTCGGCATACCGATGCCGAGGGCTGGGCCCGGAAGTTCCCAGTAGACGATTTTGACGTTCCTGTATCCGGGATACGCGAAGAAGGCGGTGAAGAAAGCGCTGGGATCAGAACGGATGGTTTCTGAAAGAGAAACCTTCCTGTCGGCTTCTCTGCCGACGAGGGACAGAAGCTCGGCCTGAGCGCCCACCTGCAGGCGCTTGATGTTGACCACCTGCTGCTGGAGGGGATCGTCGCTGTCCATGAGCTGGGTCAGCGTACTGCCTGCCGGCAGAGTGATGGTGACATCGGCCTCGCTGACGCTGAATCCCGGCCTGCGTGTCCTGGCGCTGTGAAGTTTTGCCGCGCCAATGACCTGCGTGATGCTTCGGTGCCCATGCACGCCGGTGAAGAAGCCCGGGGTGAAGAAACGGCCGTCCGCATCCCGGATGCTCATGACGGACGGCTGTTCTGCCGGTAAGAGCGTATTCCATGTGCTGAGAGTGATGAGAACGTCTTCGTATCCCTCCGTGTTCTCAATCCGCTCCCTGGTTTTACGGATAGTAGCCATAGGCATCAATCCTTTCTCTCAGATCTTCTTGGTCTTCTCCTGAACCTGGCTGCCGCTACGCGGGCTCTGGCGCGGGGCTGGGCGGGATGTGCCGTCGGTTCCCCGTCAGCGCTGTCGGGATTCAGGGGGACGTTGTTTTCCGCGACCCCTTCTGTCGTTTCGGCCGGCTGTTTCTGTTCCTGCCGGACGGCTTTATGGGAGGCAGAGGACTTCTTTTTCGCTTTTGTGGATTGCTCCGCAGCGGGCTTCTCCCCGTCCGAGGGAGAGCCGGCCTGTGCTGTTTCCGCATCCTCGGAGAACGCCCCGCTGACCGACTTCGCGGCCTGAAGCGCCTCGCGGTCCTTACGGCTGCGCGGCAGTCCGAAATTTTCGCGGCGGTAGCTGTCATCGCGCCAGGACTTGCGCCTGACGACCTCGAGCAGGGAACTGAAGCCCCTGGCTACCGCTTCGTCGTTGACCATATCGATGTACTGGAGGAAGCCCGTACGCCCGTAGCGGCGGATAATGGCCTCAATGAGGTAGGCCAGCTTGCGCGCGGAATCGCCAGGCAGAGCTTTGCCGAGGCGGTACTGGGTGCCTGCCTGCGGTGTGGTGCCGAGGAGCATGAGCAACTTGTTCTTGCCGCGCACTAGGGTCAGGAAAAGCTCCTGACGCCAGTCTCCCCTGGGCAGAGGCTTCTTTTCGAAAAATTCATGAAGAATCCACACGTAGAGGCGGTCGATAAACGGCAGAAGATCCGGCATATCCGGAGTCATGGGCTGCACGTTCCAGGCGCTCACGCAGCGGGCCGCGAGGGGCAGGGTCGGCGCCTTGCACTGGAAGCTGGTGTGGGATTTGCCGTTCAGGAGCCAGGTCCAGTCAGCCCCGCTCCATGTGGTGGTGCCGCGCATGCCCTTCACATCAGCCACGGTCTGATAGGTTACCGTGTGGGTGACGCTGCCGTTTTCTCCTTCCTCGTCATGGGCCATCTGCGCGGGTTCGTAAATGCTCTGGAATGTGGAATGAACCATCTCGCCGACACCGAAGAAGAGCCAGTCAAGATTGTAGTCGAACGTGGACGTAAGCCATTGCAGGGAACGGCGCGAAAGGTTTTTTGCGGCGCTTTCCTTCACCAGACGGGCCAGACAGGATCCGAAGGACTCGCGATCCATGCGCGTCTCGGGGCGGCTGCTTCTCTTTCCCCGCAGGGGGGATATGCCGAGATCGCTGAGATCGCCATTGAGCCAGCGTTCCTCCTGCTCGTAAACGGGGCCTTTTTCCTCGGCCTCAAATTCGTAGATGCCCCTTCTGCCGTAATCTGCGAGATCCTGGATGAGTCGAAGAAAGCGATCCGCGAATATGGAATCAATAACCGAATCCAGGTCTTTCAGTTTCAGGTTCAAATCAGGGAGGGGTACTTCTTCCCCTGTGCGGAAAAGAGAATCGGCGGAAAGATGTTTGTTTTTTCTGAGGCACCGCGCGACAAAATCACGCAGGGTCGTATAATTACGATTATCTGTGCTTTCGTTTTCCATCTCAATCTCCCAACCGCTTGTTCTCTGTATGTAAGAGCTGGCATGCCGTAAAATCAAATATTAGTAAAATACTTTTCTTCTGCGTTACATGGCATGTTTAAAAAAATTTCGCAAGAGCCAAAAGGGACTTATTTTCAAAAAAATTCAATCTTCCGGGTTGCGTGGCTTTTCTATTATGCCCATTCCGGGGAAAAACAAGTCCTTTTTTGTCCCCGTGATGCACGAATGCATCTCAGGGGATCCGAAACAGACAAAAAATAACAACAATACGGATTTTACTGTCAGGATCCCGGCTGCTGGAGCCCACGCGGAGCGGCACCGTCACGCTGCGCCTTCAGGGACGCGTACCGCCTGTCACGCATCAGAAAAAAAAGCACTGTGTGGCATTTTCTGGCCGCAGCGTCCTCCGGTTTTTGGAATGATTTTTTTGAGGAGTTTACGGATGGAAAATCTAAGATGCCCGGATAACAGAGTTGATTTTGTGTAAGGTGAAAAAGAATTTCAAAGATATTCGAAAAATGTATCTGTTAACAAAGATAGAGTAAAAGCTGAACTGATGCTCCTTTTCCTCAGACTCTGATTTGAAAATGCATGAAGTGTTTTTCTGCCCTGTTTGTGAAAAAGGCTGAGAGGCTCCGTCTGCTGCCAGTGCGTCCGCAGTTTTGTCACGGGAAGAACCGGAGAAAAGCAGTCCGAAAAACGGAATAGTCTTCAGTCTCCACGGCTGGTTCCCGGCGGGAGGCATCCTCCCGCCGGGATTTTTTATCAGGCAAAAGCCCTGTCAGCCCATTCCGGGTCTTTCAGGAGTGCCCTGCCCACGCCAATGAGGTCGGCTTTGCCTTCCCCAATGAGGCGGTCCGCGTCAGCGATGTCCTTTACGCCGCCCGTGAGCAGAACAGGGATGGAGACTTTCTTTCTGACGGCTTCGGAGAGGTCGCCGAAATAGCCGGGAAAGTTCATACCCCTGCGCATGTACCGGCACATGCCGCCTGTGAGGCTCAGGTAGTCGAGTCCGTCTTTTTCAAGGATCTGGCAGGCCTTTACGGCGTCTTCAATAGTGGCTCCGCCTTCCATGTAATCGCAGCCTCCGAGGCGGAGTCCGACCATATAGGAAGGTCCGGTTTCTTCCCTGACCGCGCGAAGAACCTCGCGGATAATCCGGATCCTGTTCATGAGCTCCCCGCCGTATTCGTCCGTTCTTTTGTTGGTGAGCGGCGAATAGAACTGATC
>ONPA01000195.1 GCA_900319575.1 uncultured Desulfovibrio sp.
AACAGAAAAGCCCATCGGCAGACACAACGGGCTGTGGCGCTTCACGGAAGGACAGAGGCAGGGAATAGGCATATGCTGGAAAGTCCCGCTCTACGTGACAGGAAAGGATCCTTCGTCAAATACGCTGTTTGTTGGGCAGAAAGAAGATACGTTCATACGGGAGGCTGATATTTCCGATCTGAATCTCATGGTGCCTCGCCTGCCGGAACGTGCCCTGATCCGCCTGCGCTACCACCAGCAGCCCTCCCCTGCCACAATCACGCCGACGGAGACCGGTATACGGATTACGCTCGATACACCGGCCGCGCTGTCGGCGCCCGGTCAGATCGCCGCTGTCTATGATCCGGCCGGACGCATTCTGGCAGGTGGTTTCATCACGAAACTTTTCTAAAGGCCTGAGGACAACTGTCACTTTCCCCGGTGCAGACGGCCGCGCACCCGGCGCAGCATGGGTTCCAGTATATCAGGGCAGAACCGGGATCCCAGGGGAAGATACGTGACCAGGAAGAAGAGCCCCGCTGCGGCAAGCCCGGCGAGCGACGTCAGCACGGGATTCCAGCTGAGATGGGTGCGGACAAGGGAATCCAGATACCAGCCCCCGGCACAGCCAGGCACAGCGCACAGCCCCGATCGGACAGCTGCGCTGAAGAGCCCCCGGAAAGCCTGCCCGCCTTCCCTGTGATACCAGATGATCATAAGCGTAAGGACGTAGAAAAACATGCTGGCTGCAGAGGTCATGGCTATGCCCGGAGCGCCATGGGGCGCGCCGAAATAGTAGTAAACCGGCAGGAAAAGAACAGTCAGAATGGTGCCCACCACGGCCGGCGTGAGCGTGTCGGTCTGAGCGTAAAAGCCCCGGACAAGAAGGGCGTAGACAATCCAGAACGGGGTGGCCAGAAGCATAATCTGCAGAAGGGGAGCAGCTACACTCATTTCTCCTGTCCTCATGCATCCGCCGTAGAAAATCAGCGTGAACACCGAACCGGAGAGGCAGATCATCCACATGGCGCAGGGGACAATCAGTCCCATTCCTGACTTCAGAGCCCGGCCCAGAGTCTCCTGAAATCCTGTCCTGTCGCCCTTTGTCAGGAGGCTGACCAGAAAAGGATAGGATGCCACTGCGGCCACCTGGCCCACCAGTGCGATTGGCACCTGTGAAATGCGTTTGGCGTAATTGAGCAGGCTGACGGCGCCACTTCCGGCAAGAGAGCCGAACACTCTGAGAAACTGCTCATCGAGAGCCGCGACGGTCTGTCCGAGCATGAGCGGCAGGGCCAGCAGGATGAATTTCTTCATGAGTGGATGGTGCAGCACGGGCCCATAGCGGAATCCGCAGGAGCGCGCGCACAGGAGAGGAAGAAGGAACGTGCCGATGCCAGCTCCAAACACCACGCCCACGCAGTAGCCCGTCATACCGTGCACGAGGCCGCTGTAGGGAAGCGTCACACCGAAGAAAATGATGCAGCCGTTATAAATAAGCGGTGTCAGAGCGGGAATCGTGAACTGACGCCGCAGGTAAAGAAGGGCGATGATGCACGACCCCACCAGGAAAAAGACCTGTGCAGGCAGAACAATGCGCATGAAGAGCGCCAGTCTCGCATAGCGGGACGGATCGAGTCCTGGCGCCACTACGTGCGCCAGAGGCTCCGCGAAAAGCATGCCAAGGGCCGTTACAGCCATGGCGCATACGGCCATCCACGTCAGGACGCAGGAATAGAAACGCCACCCGTCCGCTTCATCCTCACTGAACCGTTTCGAAAGCAGCGGGATCAGTGTTATGGACATAAAACCGCCGGCAAGCAGGTAGTTGATGATGTCCGGCACAACGAATGCCGCAAAATACATATCCGACTCGCCGCCGGCACCAAACTGCCAGGAGATAATCTTGTCGCGGACAAGGCCCATAAATCTGGACAGAAGCGTGCTCACTGCCAGAATAACAGCAGCCACGCCCATACTCTGAGACTTCGAAAGTATGCTCATGTATGCTCCGCTTTATCCTTATTTTTCCCCGCCGCCGAAGATGGCGCGCACGATATCCTCGACTTCGGAAGACCGGACAGAGGGATATGAATTCCTGGTTCGGGCGCTCCGGGCCTTCCCGGCCGGACGCGAGTGGTGCCCCGCGCTTTTCCGGGAACGTGCATGTTCCTTCGCGGGACGCACCGTCTCCCGGAAAATTCCTGGTCCGGTTGCTTTTTTCTTCGGACGTCCGGCCGATCGTTTTTCCTTTCCGGACTGATTCTTCCGCCTTTGGCCCCTGCCCACTTCCAGAGGAGAGAAGTCAATCTGCAGGGCAACCACGTCCACCCTGGGACACTGCACGGTCACGGACAACCCCACCCGCCAGGTAAAATGCGTCACTTCACCAATAATCACCTGATGGTAAGGATCATACTCAAACCAGTCTCCCATATTCGCCCCGAATCCGAGAGCTTCCATGGGAATGAGGCCTTCCACCGGAACTTTTGAAAGTTCCACAAAGACACCAAAGCTCATGACCGCTGACACGGTGCCCTGCCATGCTTTCTCCCTGTCCTGCCGGGCCATCCACAGGCAGGCGAGCCTCCGGTTCATTTCCCTTTCGCACTCCATGCTCTGGCGCTCGCGCCGGTTGAGGACGTCTGCCACCCTGTCCAGACGCTCCCCCACGGGAAACGCTCCTCCATCAATGCCCAGAGCGTGCTTCAGGGCTCTGTGCACAAGCAGATCGGCATAGCGGCGGATCGGGGACGTAAAGTGACAGTAGGCATCGGAAGCAAGTCCGAAATGTCCTTCGTTGTGCCGGCTGTAGAGGGCCTGGGCCATGGCGCGCACGCAGAGCCGGTTGACGGCGTATTCCTGTTCCCGCCCTTTTGCCTGTGCAATGATGGCACCTATATCAGGACCGCCTTTCATCCTGACAGGCTGAGTACCTCTGGTGGCATTAAGAGCTCCGTAAAGAGCTAAAAGTTTTTCTTTGGCCGGGGCCGGGTGAACGCGGTACAGAAAATCCGTGCCCGTTTCTTCGAGACGCCGGGCTACTGCTTCGTTTGCCGCGATCATGAATTCTTCGATGAGACGGTGAATATCATGGCGCTCTGCCCGGAATAAATTCAGGACGTGACCATTTTCGTCAAAAACGGCCTCCGTTTCAGGCAAATCAAAATCAAGACTGCCCCGCCTTATGCGGGCCTCCCGGAGAATCCTGTAAAGCTCAAGAGCAACCCCAAGCATGGCCAGCACGCGCGCGGGTTCCCTGACTGTCTCCCTGAACCGTTCCTCAGCCGCGGCATCATGCAGGAGGAGAACATCCCTCACGCCGTCATAAGTGAGGCGGCCGAACGATCGGATGACACCAGTTCCAAAAGCCGCTTTTCCGGGTCTTCCCCCGGCGTCAAAAGGTATTTCTGCCCACATGACCAGGCGGTTCACGCCGGGATTAAGACTGCACAGGCCATTGGAAAGTTCTTTCGGGAGCATGGGTTCCACGGACGTCGGGAAATACCAGGAGTTTCCCCTGTCCTGAGCCTCCCGATCCATGGGGCTTCCCGTACGCACATAGTGGCTCACATCAGCAATTGCCACGCGCAGAAGAAACTTTCCTTCTCCCAGACGCTCCACTTCAACAGCATCGTCAAAATCCCTGGCCGTGTCGCCGTCTATGGTTACGAAGGGCAGATCGCGCAGATCCCTGCGCCCTGCCATGTCTTCTTCCGAGGGTTCAGGAACAAGGCTTTCAACCTGCTCGAGGACCGCAGGGGGAAATTCGGCGGGAACCAGATGGTTTATTTTAACCAGCTTTTCCTGCATGGCTATGGTATCCATGGCTCCGCAGGATTTTACAAATTCCACTTCGCAGCGGCGCTCCATGATGTCGCGTTCTGTGGAGCGCACGAGAATGGTATCCCCGTCATGCACATCCTCAGGCACACCAGAGACCGGATACGACCCCCGGCAGGCAGGATTTAAGGGAACGGCTTTTAGGCGCACCCCACCCCGTGCATGAATGATATGCAGGACTGCCGGGAATGGTTTGCGGTTTTCCTGCACAATACGGGTAATGCGTCCATGGGGATGGCTCCCATGGTGCTGAGACAAAAGAATTGAGTCCAGGGCCACAGAGACAGCGACAGTATCGCCGGGTATCAGCGCGGGGTTGCAGTCCTCTTCTTCCACGGTTTTTACACCATTTTCATTATCGTCACACCGGATAATGGCGATGCCGGTGGGCAGAGGCACATAGGTGCCGGTGAGTTCAATGGAAGACTTCGCCGAACTCCAGCGCCCGCCTGAACAGGAAACACGCCCTTCTTCTTCAAGACCGGCAAGAATCTCTCTCAGCTTTTTGACACCCGAGGCATCGCGCAGTCCGAGGACTCGGCACAGGGCTTCAAATTTCCGGCTTTTTTTTGAAGCCAGAGCGAGCAGAACGTCTTCTCTGCCGAGTGTCCTTTCTTTCTTCCCTAAAAACTGCTTTTCCCGATGCATATCCTGGCTTTCTCCTCTGGTTTCTGGCCCGTTGCGGGAGGCGCTGTTCCTTGCGAGGGCGCTATCTTCCCTTATTTTCCCTGAAAAAGAAACATCGCGCGGACAAGGCACAAAAAAGGCCGCGGCCCGAAGAGGGGCCGCGGCCTTAAAGATTCAGATGCGTCAGCCGTTAGCGGTCGCTGTTGCCAAAAAGGCGCAGCAACATCAGGAAGAGGTTGATGAAGTCAAGATACAAAGTCAGCGCGCCAAGAATGGCACCGCGGCGGACAGCCACTTCGTCATCGAGCGGGGCGGAAGAGCCAAAGATACGGAGCTGATTGGTGTCATAGGCGGTCAGAAGCGTGAAGAGCACCACGCCCACGGCGCTGATAACAAAGTCCATCATGGAACTGGCCAGGAAAATATTGACCACCATGGCGATAAGCAGGCCGATAAGGCCCATGAACAGGAAGTTGCCCATACCAGCCAGATTACGCTTGGTTACCGTCCCGTATATGGACATGGCTACAAACATGCCTGCCGTAGACAGGAAGGCGTTGGCGATGGAGCCCATGGGATATACAACGAAAATAGAAGCAAGCGTGACACCGGTCAGGACCGCATACGCCAAAAAACACAGAGTAGCGGTCTGGGCGCTCATCCTGTGCACAGCCGCGGAAAGCGCAATGACGAGGCCGAGCTGGGCGACGCACAGAAGGATGAGAACAAAGGCGTTGCTGAAAATGAGCTGCAGCGCGGCCTGGGACGAAGCAACGCCCCAAGACACGAGAGCGGTCAGGAACAGGCCAGCCCCCATCCACATGTAGACCTGACGCATATAAAGAGAAGCAACACTGGCGCCGCTGTAGGCGACGCTACGGGAAGTCTGCATAATTTCCTCCGGGAAAAATGAAGAGAAAGCAGGCATGCTGCCTTACGGCGAAATACCGCGTTTCCTTATATTATAGGTATTCCCCGTATATGTGCAAGACAACGGGTGCAGGGCTGCCCCGTCCACGCCTGGGAACGAAGCCGCCTGCCATCGAACTTTCTACCCGATGGACATAAATTATTTTTCGAACGCAGGGCAACGAAAGTCAAGTCAGGATTAGTGTGTAAAATTGCCTTTCGGGGAACAACGGGTGATGGCCGCCTAGGCGGCCATCACCCGTTGCTGCTCGTTCGCGATTTCAATCAGCGTCTTTATGACTTCCGGTGTCAT
>ONPA01000126.1 GCA_900319575.1 uncultured Desulfovibrio sp.
CAAGCCTGCGCCTGACTGCCCGCTTTCTAAGATAGAAGCGCAGGGGCAGGAACGTGCAGATAATCGCCATGATACAGATGTTCAGCGCCCGTGACCATGCCGCGTTGAAGGGGCCCTGGAAAGAAAGAAGGGCATTCTGGCCCCAGACTGTATGATACAGGGCGAACCCGAGCGCAAAGTTCAGGAGGAGCAGGCCGATGGCGCAGAGAAGCCACGGAGCGGGGATATGTTCTTCCATGAAGAGGGAATGTCTGTAAAAACGACGCCCCGATGCGTACAGCATGCCCAGAACCACGGCACACATGAGCGCCGGAATCCAGCTTCCGCGCATGAACGTCCCCAGAATGCCGAGCACCAGACAGATACAAATCCATACATAGGGCCGGCGCTGACGCCGCTTCAGGCCATAGGCCAGGAAAAGGAGCAGGCACCCCGCAGATCCACAGAATATAGTGCCGATGAACGCGCACTGGGTTGGCAGATACTGAGTCAGGAAGGAAAGCCCCCACCTCGGCGGGGTGGTTGAGAAGAGCAGAAGCACGGCGCCCGCAGCGAGTGCGAGGCAGGCCGTAATCATGGGCGACAGCACGGAAAGCCAGCGGCCGGCATCGTGAATGAAGTTGCGGCGCAGGCGCACCTCGTACACGGCGAGCACGATGGCTGCGCAGAGAAGCGGCAGTATATAGTAGATGAGGCGGAACATGAGAACCGCCGCAAAGACCACCTGCTCCTGGTCCGTGTTGGTGAGGTGGATGATGATGAGCTCGAAAAGACCGACGCCACCGGGAATATGAGTCAGGACGACTGCCACCTGAGCCATAAGGTAGCCAGGCAGAAACTGAAGATACCCCACGCCGATGGTGGAAGGCAGAAGAACCCACATGCAGGCTGCCGCACAGATCAGGTCAACCCAGGAAACCACGACCTGGGCAATAGCGATCTTCGGCGTCGGGAAGACGAACTCCTTGCCGAAGAAATGCACCGGCTTGCGCACAAAAAAGCAGAGGACCAGGTAGAGGACAGCTATGCCCGTGAGCAGGGCTCCGAGGAGCCGGACGTTGTGGAGGGGCATTTTGGCCAGAAGTTCCGGGGGAAATTCCGGAGGGGCGATAAGGAAGACGATGCCGCCAAGGCCCATGGCACCGATCCAGAAAGTGACCGCGAGCATGAGAACAAGATGCAGAATCTCATGGATGGAGAAGCCCCAGACCGAATAAAATCGGAAACGCACGCTTGTTCCGCCCAGAAGAGCCCCGAAGTTATAACTCACGGTCTGCCCCACGAACGACACAAGGCTGACCTTGCTCATGGGCAGTGTCTTGTGGATGGCTTTCAGAGCCAGCCAGTCATATCCGATCAGGATAAAATAGTTGACGATGCAGAGGATGAAGGAAAGGAAAAGGCGGGTGTAGGGAATCTGATCGATGGCGGCACGTATTTGCGCTATGCTGTAAGCCTTGAGCTTGTCGTACAGAAGATAAACAGCCAGAATAAAGATAGCCAGGACGAGAAGCGGCGCCAGATAGCGTAAATATTTTTTCATAATTTCGGGCCTCTCCGGGGAAAAGACTGAAAACAGGGAAGGATTCCTCCCCTGGAAACATTAGATAATAAAATTTCCTGTTACTCCACGTCAAGCCGGAACGGCTTTTGGCACCCCCGTTCTCCCCGGCCGGAAACGAAAACAGCCCCTCCGCTTTCACGGAGAGGCTGTTCGGAAAAAAAGAACTCCGGCCGTTATTCAACGACCTTATGTCCAAGAAATTTAATTTCGGTGATTTCGTAGGTCACGCTGCCACGGGGGATATTGATGGTTACCTCGTCGCCGACTTCGTGGCCCAGAAGGGCCTTGCCCACGGGCGACAGGTAGGAAATGCTGCCCTTCGACGGATTGGAATCATCGGGGCCGAGGACGGTATAGGTCTTCTCTTCATCGGTATCCTCGTCCACCAGGACGCAGGTGCTGCCGAACACAACGCGGTTACCGCTCAGCTTGTCGAGATCAATCACCTTGTACAGTCCGAGTCTGGATTCGATGTACTTGATTCGGGCCTCACACATGCCCTGACGCTCTCTGGCGGCATCGTAACCGGCGTTTTCACGCAGGTCGCCTTCTTCACGGGCTTCCTTGATAGCCTGGATGATGTGCGGACGTTCTTCCTTGAGCTCCGCAAGTTCTTTCTCCAGTCTCTTGTACCCCTGCACAGAAATCGGGATGCTGGAATCGGCCATGTCTCGTTCTCCTAAAAAACAATAAAAAAAAACGTCCACTGCCAAAACAGCGGATCGCAGAATAATTCTTTTCCTAACTTTATAAGCCAGTCACCATGGAAGGTCAAGCTGGAACGAAAATTCCCAGGGTAAGGACGAATCCGATACCTCCACCTTTCGAAAAATCATTTTGGTTTTCAAGCAATCCACTGCATTTATTCCTTTGAAACCCTGCCTCTTTGATGTACTTTTGTTTAACCTCCTCTGTTTTTTATTTTTAAATAAAATCTAGACTTTTTATATATTTTTATACTTTTGCGTATTGCATCCTTTCTGTCTCTTCAGACGGCATCAGACAAAAAGTGATTCATTCATAAACTTGGCAATCTCCGGGATGTTTGCTATCAGTTATTCGTTCTGCAATCCGCCGGACGGGGAACTTCTGTTCTCTCCAACCGATCCTTTCTGAAAAAGATGCGCAAAAATTCCCTTTTTTACCCCCGCGTCCTCTATATTCTGGCCGCACTGGCCTGGTATCTCCTGCTGTGGCCGAACCCAATCACCGTGTTCATGGCCGGCTGCACGGCCTGCCTGACTCTGCCCATATACAGGAAGCTCCGCACGATAGCGCGGCAGAGACGGCGCAACGTGGAACCCCGCTGCCGCGCGCTTCTGGCAAAAGAGATTGGGGGGCCAAGACTTCTCCGCCCCATTGTCAGGCGCTGGCGCCGCATCCGCACAGGCACAAGACTTTCCATCATCAGGGGTATGCCCATGACCGCATACCTTTCCCTGATCATCATGGGCATGATCCTGCCAGTGACGCTCTTCACGGTTCTTGTGGCTCCCCAGGTTGGCGCGGGCTTTTCCCGTCTGCACGAATTATGGTCCAACAATTTTCAGCTGCCCGAGGAGTGGACACAGTTCCTTAACGAACGTTTCGCCAACATACACAGCGTGCCTTTCGTGAACAGGATCCTCGAAGAAGGGCAGTCCATTCTCGATCAGATATCCGAGTACTTCAGCAATTTTTCCACAGACACCATGACCACCATTATCAACAGGGGCTTCAACGTCCTTGGTGGCACCATGTCCGTTCTCTGGGACCTCTTCCTCTTCCTTTTCCTCACTGTCATCTTCGCCCTCTACGCGGAGCGCATCCATCTTGTCACGGCCCGCATCTTCCATCTGCATCCCCTGGTCCTGCACCGTTTTATCGAAGCCATCAGGAACGCCCTCAGAGGCATCTTTATGGGCATCATCTTTGTTGCCATCATTCAGGGCTTCCTGTGCGGCGTGGGATTCGCCATCGTTGGCTACAAGCAGTTTGCCTTCTGGGGGCTGCTCGCGTCCTTCGTTGCCCCCATCCCCACCGTTGGCACAGCTCTCGTCTGGGGACCGCTGAGCCTGCAGCTCTGGTTTTCCGGTCAGACCGTGGAGGCCGTCACGCTCGTTCTCTGGGGCGTCATCATCGTTTCCACAGCCGACAGCCTGCTTCGTCCGCTCTTTCTCAAGAAAGGCATCAAGGCCTCCTACTTCATTCTCATCCTCGTTATGCTGTGCGGCATAGCCGCCTTTGGCACAGTGGGGCTCATTCTCGGTCCCGTCCTCCTCGCCTTTTCCATTCAGGCTCTGGAAGAAGCCAACCGGGCCTACCCGTCCTTCTTCACCGGGCTTCAGGAAAAAAAGGACAGCCCGAAGTCAACATCCCAGGTTCCCCGCTCATGATTCGCCCGCATCTTTTTCCCGCTCCTCTCCTTCTTCTTGCTCTTCTCTTCTCCCTGCTCCCCGGACGGGAAGCCGTGGCCGGCGTCCCTGTCCGTTCCGCTCTTCTCCTTAATATGAGCACGGGGCAGATTCTTTACCAGAAATCTCCGGATACGCAGATTCCTCCGGCCTCCCTGACAAAAGTCATGACCTCCTTTCTCGTCCACGACGCCATTCAGGCAGGGAGACTTTCCTTCGGAAGCAAAGTACGTGTTCCGTCAAGCGCGGCCTACGCAGGAGGATCCACCATGCATCTGCGTCCGGGTGAGCGTATTACCGTGCAGAATCTCCTGGAAGGCATGCTCATTGCCTCGGGCAATGACGCGGCTACAGCCCTCGCGTACAGGGTGAGCGGCAATCCCCGCGCGTTCGTGGGAGCCATGAATGCCAAGGCCAGTGCCATCGGCATGACCAGCACTGTCTTCAGAAATCCCACAGGCCTGCCGGCTGCCGGCCAGACCACCACAGCACGGGATATGATGCGCCTCGCCCTCGCCTATATGTCAAGCTACCCCGGCGCCCTCAGAATTCATTCCCAGAGTTTCGCCCAGCACGGAAGGCGCACCCTCACGACCACAAATCCCTTCCTCGGTGAAAAAGGCGTGGACGGGCTCAAGACGGGCTTTACCGTCAGTTCCGGCTACAACATCATCGTCACGGCAAAACGGGGCGGTACGCGCCTCCTTATCATCGTGCTCGGCGGCCGCTCCGCCGGACGGCGCAACATGGCGGCACGGGAACTCCTTGACGCCGGCTTCCGCCACCCCTCTTCCGCGGAGGCCGTCCGCAGGGAA
>ONPA01000178.1 GCA_900319575.1 uncultured Desulfovibrio sp.
AGAGAATTGTCCGCCTTCAATTGCTTACGCAAATTCGGCGGACGCGCCTTATATCCCCAGCCCTGAAGGGCGGGGTTTTACGGCGCACTCGATAACTGACAGGCAGAGCCTCTTTCCCGTACCCGGGAAGGGGGCTTTTTTTTGTGCGCCGGAAGGGAAACGCCCTGATGGGCGAAAGCGGCTGCCCTGACAGTGCGGAATACGCAGCGGACGCCATAGGGGCGCCGTGGTCCGTGATATCCGGTTCAGCCGGACAGGATGGGAAAACACAGCCGGGCTGTCTCTGCAGGAATGCATCAGGAACCTGCCGTGTCCCGGACCGCACGCATGGCGGGGAGGGGGCTGTCCGGCTCTCCCGTTTTCTCCGTCTTCCTTTCCGGGCGCGTTTCCGGGCTGCCTGCCGGAAAACTGGCCGGATTCTTGACGGGATATCTAATGTACATTATTTAGATATTGTGAACGTTTTTTATTTGTGATGGCTGACTGTCAGCCGGGAGGTACGCATGCGGACACGGCAGGAGGGCGCTGGAAGCCTTCCGGGGAAAACCTGCGTCATTGTCAAAATCGCCACAACGGGGTGCGACCGGGCTGAGGACGAGCTCCTGGAGCTGACGCTTCTTGACGCGCGCACCCGTCTGGACACACCGGTCATGGCTCCGCCCCTCTATTTCGGACGCTTCCGCCCCTTCAGGCACAGGGACTGGCCCGAAGCCAGGGCCCGCAACGGCCTCGCTCCTTCTGATGTGCGGGACGCGCCGGCTCCGGATGATCCCCGGGAACGCGGGCGCATCCAGCGCGTGCTGGACGGCACCGGTGTTCTGGCCGGATTCAACCTTCCCTTCACGCTGGCTTTTCTGGCCCGTTCCTTCCGGCTTCCCCCGTCTCTCAGATGCCTCGATATCATGGAGGACTGGTCGCGCTACGCTGCGGGAACGGGGCCGGACAGCCGGCCCATGTGGCTCGGCATGGGAGATCTCTTCCGCACCGTGCGGGTGAGGGGGCTTGTCTGGCGGACGGAAGACGGGGCTGAGGCATCCCGGAACACGCTCGGCGATGCGGCCCGGCTGCTCCTTGCAGCGAGGCGGCTCAGAGAGCGCGGTGTGCGTTTTTCCGTGCGTCCGCTTTCGTATTTCTTACCGGGCGGGCAGAGGCCCGCCGCGGTTTTACAGGGCCGCGGGAACGCGATTCCTCTCCCGGAAGCGCCGCTCCGGCTTCCTGAAGGAGGGGCCGTGTTTTCGAAAAGCGGCGCTCTTCCCCTGAGCCTCTGGATTTCCGCTGTGAATTCCGCGCCTGGAACAGTCACCATACGGTGCGGCGTGGATGATCCCCTCCATCTTCTGTCCGCGCCGCCAGAGGTGCGGTTTCAGGCGCCGGCGGGCAGTCCCGCCGGGGACCTCTGCTCCCGCGCGGAGAAAGCTTTCCTGCCTCTGGGGGAGGGGCTTGGCGCGTTTTTTCTCACGGAATTCAGAAACGCCATCGGGAAAATGGCCGGAGAGGCGGCCGGGGCAGAGATACTTCCCCTGCCGCGCCCCGGGAGGGAAGACGGGCCCGGGTGTCCTGGCCCCGTCCTGTGAGTCTCTTCTGACGGACAGCGCCCCGGCGGGTCAGCGCCGGAGCTCTCCGCCGCTGGTCAGGAAGAATTCCCCGGCCTTCGGGAGAGAGGAAAAGCCCGAAGGGGAAAGCGTGGCCCCGTACGCGCCGGCGCAGCCTATGATGACCAGGTCGCCCCGTTCGAGGCGCGGCATAGGGACGTCTTCGGCTATGGTATCGGAGGCCGTGCACAGACTTCCCGCGATGGTCACCTTCTCTTCAGCCGGACCGTTTTTGAGGGTGTACAGGGGAAAAGCCCGGGAGGATGTGAAGAGAGGCTCCTGACCGGCCGGTTCAGCGCCCCCGGAGCAGCGCAGGGCGAAGGGAACAAGGCAGGGGCGCATGAATCCCCCGAGTGTGGACTTCAGAATAATATAGATCTTCCCCCGTGAAACCTTGCGGTCAGCCACGCGGGACGCATAGACCCCGTTGGGACCGGCTATCCAGCGGCCTGACTCGAGAAGGATGCGTGTTTCGGGGGAGATCCCGTGGAATTTTTCCGCTGCCTTCTCAAAGGCTCCGGAGAGATCCTTCAGATCATGGGGTGCCTCTCCCGTTCCGGAAAGGCCGATGCAGGATCCCAGATTGACGAAATCAAGTTTCCCGAGCGCGTCCCTGAAACGCCCGGCCATGCCGAGCACGCGGCTCCAGTAGGCTGCGATTTTTCCGGCATCGAGTTCCTGGCTTTTCAGATGCACGTGGAGCCCGGCGATCCGGACTCCGCCGAAGGCGCCGCGTCTGATGGCGCCAAGAGCCTCCTCCTCGTCAATGCCGAATTTGGAGGGCAGGCCGGGGCCGCCGTCGAAGCTGAAGGACGGATTGACGCGCAGTCCGATGTCCATTCCTTCTGCCGCTTCACGGAGAAGACTGACTTCGTTCATACTGTCAGCCGTGATGACGCAGCGTCCGATCGCTGCCGCGATATCCTCACGGCTTTTTCCCGGAGCGGAATAGTAAATATGGGATGGATCGGCTCCTTCGTTCAGGACCCGCTCCACTTCTCCGGCGCCCGCCGCGTCGAATCCGAGCCCGAGTTCAGCCATGATCTTCAGAATCCGGGGATGGGGATTGCACTTGATGGAGTAGAGTATCTCCGCGCCGGGAAAAGCCTTTTTCAGGGCTTCCCCCCTGCGCCTCAGGCCGCCTTCCGAATACAGGTAGAAAGAGTCGCATTCTCTGGCGCACGCGGCCAGCGCTTCGTTCCAGTTCATGTTTTTTTCTCCTGTGTCCGGAATTTTCCATCGTCTGGTTCTTCTGCCTCCCGCAGGGGAGAGGCGTGTGCGGGCGGCCGGGATTTTCCGGTTTTCTGACGCGGCCGGCAGAAAAATGAACCCGGTGCGGACCGTGTCACGGATTGATGACGTTAACACGTCTTTTTTCTTCTTCTGTTGCTCCCGGACGTGATGGTGAGATATGAGGGAAAAGGTGATGGAAGTCACATACTTCTTTTCACGTTGCGGGAGATGCTCCCGCCAGAGGCGGTGGAAGCCTGCCTCTTTTCTGTTTTCCTCAGGCCGTTCACGATATGAGATAAGGAGCAGAAATGGAAGAACTCATTTTTTCCCTGATCACCTGTTTCCTCCATCGCCGTTTTTTCCCTAAGGGAGAAGCGGTATGGCGGGCCTCCCGTACGTACAGGAAGATGTCCGGGAAGCCCGGAACCGTCCGCGCGCGTTCAGATAAGGACAGCATGAATGACGGGACCGTCTCCGCTGTCTCCGGACTGGGACATCGGGTGCCGGTGCTTCCTTCTGTTTCTCCCGGGACACTGTCAGTGGACCCGGAGGCGGTGATGACCCCTGGTGCCGGAATGGATATGCCCGCTGTGCCTGTACAGTACCTTCAGGAAGCGGCAGCCGCGCAGTTCAGAGGCGCGAGAGTCTGAACAGGAGCTCTGGCCCTTCATTGCCGCGCCGCCGGCCAGGCGCTGTTCCCATGCACTATTTCCGGAGTTTTGTGAGGCTTCGGCCTGGGATGCGGCAGTTTTTTTGTTTTCGCCCGGATGGGTGTACCGCCATTAAAATTGAATCAGGTGAACAGGCTTTTCTCCCGGGTTTTCCTGCAGACGCTGAGAGGTGCACCGGGCGGCCCACTGCGTAAATCTCTTTATATGACGCGCCTGCTGCGCTGTCCTGCCCAGGGTGCCGGTTTTTTGCGGAAGCCTCTGCTCCCGGGGTCTGCCTGGCCGATAGTTCTTTTTTGTGAGCCATGCCTCCTTCAGACGCAGCTCCACGCTGCCGATGGCGGATCCATTAACGTGCTGCCCGGAGGAGGCAGTGAACGATCTCCTGACATACGGGAATCTGCGCCTGTGGGAGAGTGTACGCCGCCAGATGTCCCGGAGTGAGTATGCGCTTCTCTCTGAAACAGGAGACACTCTCCTTTATAGCGGGGATGTGTCCACTCCGTCCCCGGAGAGCGCCTCATCAGAGCTTTCTGTTTTTTTACGGGTTTTTTCCCGGCCGCAGGGCTGCAGTACAGAAGAGGCGGCGGCCTGGCGGAATATCCGTCCGGCTGCCGCCTCTTCTGAAAGATTCGTTTGTCAGAAACCCGGCGCCATCGCTGGAGCGGAATCCGCGCGGGACATGCCGGGCATATACCTTTCCTGGCCGCCGGCGGGGGATGAAAGGCGCCTGCCGGTGAGGACATAGGTCATGAGACTGGCCAGGGCTGTTTCGGGGGAAAACCGGGAGAAGGGGACGGCGGCGGGAGGCTTCCCCGGTTCTTCGTACAGAGCCGGGCCCGTTGTGCCGAAGCGTATCTCTGCCTGTCCATCCCGGCCCGGAAGGCCTCTCAGGAGCACGTGGACTGAGCCGTTCTTCAGGAAAATCCGGCTGACATGGTCAGCGGCAGGTGATCCGCCGGCTGCGATGATCGTCTTTATAAGAAGCGCGGCGGGCCCGCTTTTTTCTGAGAGGTGTTTTTCCGCCTGCCTGAGCAGGAGGGCTGCCGGAGCGGCGGGACAGCAGGGTGTGTTTTCCCCTCCGGACAGGCCTGCGCGGACAATGCCGAGAAACAGGGACCGGCCGCTCCGGGTGCTGAAGGCGCAGGCCCGCCAGACGATTTCGTCAAGGCCCGAATCGTAGGAGGCGGCAAGCCGTATTTCAGCCGGATCCGTTCCGAAGCCCCGGATCGCTCCGGCGGCGGCGCGGGCCGAGCTGATATGGAATACCCCGTCCAGCCTGTTTTCACGGAGGTTTCTGAGCCGATCCGCCGGACTGCCGGAGAACACCGGGTGCCCGTTTACCGCCACGGCGGAGAGAATAAGAGCTGCCGTGCCGGCGAAGTTTTCCTCTGTGCACCAGGCCGGAAGGCGGGAGACTGCGTCACGGGGAGCGGCCTTCATGGGACCGAGATCCAGATCCAGCCTCCTGTGCAGGGCAGGCCCGAGAATGCCCGGGATGCCGCACGCCGAGAGCGTGACCGCCCCGCAGGTTCTGTATTCCGGGTGCCCCGAAAGGAAAGCCCTGTCCGGACAGGCTGCCATGGCCGCTTCCATGCGGCCGTCCCCGAGGGGCCTGACTCCGCAGAAGAGATGCCCCGGCACTGGTGAGCCGGGATCGGGGCGGGATGCGCCGAGGCCGCTCCGGAACGTGCGGCTCGCAAGAAGATCAACGGCGCCGAGATCAAGGCTGACCGGCCGTCCCTCCGAGAGGCGGCGTTCTGCCTCTTCCCAGTCCGTGCTCTCCAGCCTTTCCATGACCGCGGCGCGGGGGACGCCCCAGGATCGCGCGCAGAGCAGGGCGAGTCCCGCGAGGTCGCGGGGCTGAAAGTCCTCTCCGGCCGCCCTCAGGGGAGCAGGGGAGGAAGGTATGGGCATAAATCCCTCCTTCCGCGTCAGACGCGGGCGAGCAGGTATACGGCCTCTCCTATGGTGCGCGCGTCATAGCCCCTGGCCAGAAGGAGAATGATCTCCATCTGCAGGGGCTCGAGGCGGCTTGTCTCCACGTAGCCCTGTACGAGGTCGAGAACGGGCGAGCCCGGACCTGCCGGTTCCGGGGCGCTGTCAGCGATGAGCCTGGCGCGGCCGAGGTAATAGCGGCACTCCGCCACGCCCTTCGCGTCGAGGCCTCTGGCCGCAGCGGCGATGATCTGCTCCTGATGGCGCGTGAGATAGGGGGCTGCCTGCTCAAGGAAGCGTTCGGTCTGGTCGCGGAGCCTGTCCGGCTTCACGGAAGCGCCGGAGCTGTCTCCCTCCTGTCCCTGGCTTTCCGAGCGGGACATCTTCTCAGGGGCTTCAGTCCGGGAAGCCTTTGTGTCACCGGAGAAATGGCTGAAAATGACGGAGGGGGTCTGACCGGAATCACTCTCTTCCGGAAGCCGCTGTTCCGTTTTCAGTACGCTGAATGTGGCCGACATGCGGTCTCCTTCCGGGACGCCGGAGCGGCGCCCGTTTAAAGGTCTTCGGGACGTTCGCTGTCCCGTCTGCCGCTGTTTAAAGAAAATTATTAATAACGTCAATAATTTTATATTAATATCGCCGGAGACCGTGACGCGCCGGTCTGAAATTTATAAAAATTATTTGACATTATAAAAGTTTGTAGTATTTCCCCGAAGGCTCCTCCCGCGTTCTGTCCCGCACCGGCTGCGGGCCGCTTCCGGAGCCTCTGAAGGGTGGCTGATGCCTCTGATACGAAGCGCTGCCGGCACCGCGTTCCGGCTTGTTTTCCTCTGTTCCGTCTTTTTCTGCCTCAGCCAGGACGCTGAGGCTGTGGTGGCGGGAAGCGCCGGCAATCTTTATGAGCCTGGCGTTTCATCTCTGCCGTATCCCGGCAACGGGCGGGGCCTTTCCCTGGACGGCCTCGACGGTCCGGTCCAGCAGGCCGGCGCCGTCATGGATGAACTTCTCTCGGCTATGGCGAAGTTTTCGCCCGGAAACGGCGTGTCCGGCCGCGTCGGAGGCGACTGCTGGGGTGACAACCTGGCTTCGGCCACCAATCAGCTGCTCATGATGCAGCAGGCCGGGGCATCGGCCCAGCAGCTTTCCAGGGTCATCGCGGAAGCGGCCGCGGCCATTACGGCAAAGATGCACGGCAGCGGTACGGCCCAGGACGTCATGCTGCGCGCTCTTCTGA
>ONPA01000129.1 GCA_900319575.1 uncultured Desulfovibrio sp.
GTACGTCTGGATTCTCGGCCTGCCGCTCGGTTTTCTGCTTTTCCGGCTTGGTTCCGGAATCTCACCCGCGGAACATTTCCGCCGCACCCTCGGCATGCGCACCCTCCTGCGTGAGGATATGCCCTTCAATCCCTGCGTGGCCCCTGCCGTAAACTGGCCGGGCGGCATCCTGAACGAGCCGCTGGACAGCGGACCCTGGCGCGCGGGGAGGCAGCCTCTCCAGCTCTGCGCAGAGGAAGGTCTGCTCAGGGACGGAAACGGGAAACGCATTCCCGCGGACGAGCTTCTCGATTCCACAGGGCTCGCCAGCCCCTCTTCTCCCTGGCTCGATCCCGGGGCCACGGTCATTTTCGACAGGAAGCGGGCTGCCGCATACTACGCCTCGGCGTTCAGGGAGCCCTGGCGGGGCTGGGAAAACCTTCCGCCCTACCTGAAAAAACTCTCCTGCGCCTTTGTCCTGCACGCCCTCGACAGGAAGAAAGAGGCGCAGCGCCTCCTCGACGAGATGAGCCTTTCCTTCCGCGCGCCCGAAAAGGGAAGAAACGCTTCCTTTTCTTTCAGTCCTCCCTTTTTCCGTCCCGCGCGCCGGGCCAGAGGCTATCTCCTAGACACGCATCTTCCCGGCGGACTCGCCGGGCGCATGGACGCGCTCCTGAAGGATCCCCGCGCCGGAACATTCCTCAGGCCGCACAGCTTCTGGCGGGACACTGCCCTGCTGGCCCTTTATGAGGCCGCGCGCACCAAGGGCGTCCTTCCCACGGCCGAGTTCATCTGGCTGAGGCCCGTCAACAGACAGCTCTGGTACCTCCTGAACAACCTCGGCCGCCGCACGGCCTGGCCCGAGACCGCGGGCCTGTGGGCCCACTACATGACGGAGACAGCCATAGCCCGCGTCGATCCCTCATCCCGCGGCATTGAAGATCCGCAGGTGGAGGAGGCGGTCAGCGCCCTCGGGAGAGCCCTGTACGAGGAAGGCTGGATCGCAGAGGATCAGGTATCCCCCCAGGATTCAGGCTCGCCGGACCGCAGCTTCCGGTAGAAGGAGTTTGCATGCCCTTCCGCGCCCGCAAAGGCTATTACGGCGTCGACCGTACCCAGGAACACAGCAGGGAGGAGGTGATCCGGGACATACGCCCCGTTTCCTCCCGTTTCTTCGGCGCTCTTCTCGGGCAGGACGGCTACGCGGCAGCCGTCTGCGCGGCCATGGGCCTCATGGCTTTCGAGCCCGCGTCAGCCTTTCTCGTCCTCCCGCTTCTCGCCCTGCTCTGTCTCTGCCGCAGGGCGGCCGTGTCCCGCGATATCCTGCCCATGCGCGTCCCGCAGTCCTGGAAGGGGAAGGACTACGGAGACATGACGCCACAGGGATCCTGCCGCCGGGCCAGGGGCATGTTTTATATCGGCAATGATCTCGAGGCCAACCGCGAGCTCTGGATTTCCCGGGACGACATCCTCACGCACATGCTGATCCTGGGAACCACGGGCTCCGGCAAGACGGAAACGCTCGTGTCCCTGGCTTTCAACTATCTGGCCGTGGGCGGCGGCCTGCTTTACGTCGATCCCAAGGCCGCGCCGAAACTCGCGGTCCAGCTCTACACTATGTGCCGCATCATGGGCCGCGATGACGACTTTCTCCTCCTTTCCTACATGGTCAGCCGCGCGGGCGGGCCGTCCGGAAAAAGCGGCCTTACGCGCACGCCGCGGCACGAGTCCAACACCCAGAACCCCTTCGCCGTGGGCGGCGCCAACCAGCTCACCCAGCTCCTCTTCTCGCTCATGCCCGGCGATGATGACAGCAGCGGCAACGCTATTTTCTCTTCCAACGCGCAGACGCTCATTTCGGGGCTCATGTTCGTACTCGTGGAAATGCGCGACCGCGGCGAGATCCCCCTGTCCATCGACGTCATCCGCAGATATCTCATGGACACGGAAGCCATCACGAAACTCGCCCTCAGGACGGATCTCCCTGAAAAGGCCGTGCTCGCCCTGCAGGCCGGTCTGGCCACGGTCGGCTGGGACAAAAACCTGCCTCTCGACAGACAGCCGCGGGCCTTCGGCGATCAGTACGGCTACGCCAGAGCCTACTTCGGCCGGGCTCTGTCCCTCCTCGTGGACAACTACGGACGCATTTTCATGACCACACACGGCGAAGTGGACGCTGTCGACGTCATCACGGGACGCCGCATCTACGTCACGCTCATTCCCTCCATGGACAAGGATCCGAAGGAGCTCAGATCCCTCGGCCAGATCTGCCTCTCCTCCGTGCGCAACGCCTGCGCCGTGGGGCTCGGCAGCCGTGTGCAGGGCCGGCTCTCCGACGTGCTGGGCTCTCTTCCCACGGACGCCCGCACGCCGTTCGGGGTCATCGTGGACGAGTACGCGGCCATCGAGACGCCGGGGTTCGAAATCCTGCTTACCCAGGGGCGCGGCCTCGGCATCGCGGTCATGGTGGCCTCGCAGGACTTCGCGGGCATCAAACGCGCCTCCGAGGCAGCGGCCGAGCAGATCGTTTCAAACTGCAAGGTTAAAATCTTCATGTGCCAGGAGGATCCGAACCAGACCTTCCAGCTCATCCGGTCCATTGCCGGCAGAGGGCTCGTCATGCAGTCCGGCGGGTTCTCCAGAGGCAGCGGGGAAAGTTACGCGGACAAGCCGGACGCTTCCCTGCAGGAGCTCGACCGTGTTTCCTTCCGCGACCTGCAGAAACAGGTGGAGGGACAGATCACGGCCTTCTTCAAGGGAGAGATGGTGCGCGGCAGAACCTTTTACGCGAACCCTCCCCTGAATATGAACCGGCAGATCCGCCTCGTGTGCCACCTCAAGGTGCGCGAACCCTCTCCCGATGTCCTGCGCGCGCGTCTGGGAAGCCTCGCCGGCCTGGAACGCGCGCTGGCCTGCCTCTATTCCGGGGAAAACACGCTGCCGGAAGGCGGCGGGGATGATGCCTGCTCCGGCCCGCTCACGGAAATTCTGGACGGAGCAGGCCCCGGTGCCGGGGGAAAGGCCGCGTCTCTCGGCATAGCCGCCTTTCTTGCGGCCATACCGCTCCTGGAGGACGGGGAGGAAAAACAGCCGGAATAGCCCAGTGAAAGGGAACCCGCCGCCCGGCAGACAGCCGGAATTTTCCGTTTTCCGCAGTCCGGCGGGATGCCGCCCCTAATGGCGTATGCCGCCGCGGTGCCTGCTTCTCAGATTCCGTCCCACGCGCCTGTCGGAATGGCCTTTCTTTCCCGGCCTGATTTTCACCGGGTTCACGGCTGTGCCAGCAGACGCGGCGGTCTCAGCCGTCTCAGCCATACCGGCTGCGGCGGCCTTTAGCGGGGGATTGATTACACGGTCATACTGCCTGCGCTTGCGGAAGATGACCAGCTTGCTCAGGGCGTAGTTGGTGACTACCACCACAAATCCCGCGACAATCTTGACGATGGCGTCATTGAAATGCAGCCAGTCAACGAAAACCTTGAGGCCGCCCGTTTCCAGCACGCCCGAAAACACCCTCGCCGCTGTAAACTGCCAGGCCTCGCGGAAAACCACCTTCGAGCTCCAGTCAAGGGAGCGGAAGACAAAAACCTTGTTGACCACGAAGGCAAAGATGACGGCCACGCCCCAGGCGATGACATTGCTGATGAGATAATTGATATGGAGCCAGAGCGTGCACACGAAATACGCGGCGTAGTTGACCACCGTTGTCATGACGCCCCAGAAAAGATACGAAATGATATCCCGGTAGCGGTGATACTGGCTGAGGCAGAAACGGTATAATTTCAAAAACATGGAGCGTTTTCTCCCGGTGGCTTGACATTCGGCGTGACGCCTTGCGCGGGCCTTTCTTTACCTGTTCCCCCCCGCGGGCGCAAGGGAGAAGCGTCAGAAAACGCTCATGACGCAGGTATGAAATATCTCCCCGGGAAAAAGGGGACGGCCTCCGGACGGACGCTCCCTGTCTTTTTCCCGGAAAGCGGGATTCCTGGTGCGTTTTGTCAGATGCAGGCACCGGGAAGGGAAGCAGAAAAGACTCCCGTCTGGTTTCGCGGCGTCAGTCATCCTTCTCTTCTCCGTCCGGCCGGATTTCCTCTATAATGAGCCTGCCGTGATCGAGGAGGCGCAGCGGCCCGGATA
>ONPA01000069.1 GCA_900319575.1 uncultured Desulfovibrio sp.
CGGAAGTTCGTTTGAGAATAAAAACTTTAACCGATTGGCGAGCCATTTGTATTTTTAAAAAGTGCGAAAGATTCTTTACACTACCGTCCGGGGCTTTTCCGCGTGACCGGCAGAGAGGCGTCATGATGATATTCTCTGTCTGAGGACTGCCTCTGATGACGGGAAAACGTTCTTCCCGCCGTGCCCCGGGTTTTGGGAGAGCCTTTCCCCGGAAAAAAGCGCCATCAGTCTCTGAACGTCAGGCGCATTTCATGCCACGGCACGCCGCCGTGGGTCGAGTCCGAAAGCCCTTCGTCCTCAAAGCCGAACGTCTTGTACCAGGGAATGAGCTTTTCCTTGCAGATGAGCACCACTCCGAGACGGCCCTCTCTTCTCACGTCCCTGATGAGCTCCCGTATGAGCGTGCCGGCGAACCCTCTGCCCCGGTATGCGGGATCGGTATCCACGCCAAAGATCATCTGCCAGCCGCCGTCTTTCTCGTGCAGGCCCGCGTCATCATACATTTCGTCCCTGAGGTGAGGCTCGCCGGTGCACAGACCGTTGACGAAGGAAACAACGCGGTCGTCTTCTTCGTACAGCCAGAAACGATCCGCGTAATGCGCGATCCTGTCCCTGAGCGACTCACGGCCCGCTCCTTCGCTGGGAGGGAAACAAAGGTTTTCGATTTCGGAGAGGCGGTCAAGATCGCGTAAATGGGCGTGGCGTATGGGCATGGTTGTTCTCCTGCGCTTCTCATGTATGAAAGATGCCGGATCTGTCAATATTTTCCGCACGGAGCTGGTCAGCTTATCAGGAATGTATTACAACAATAAAAATTCATGAGGAGATTTTTTGCTATGCTCAAACCAGTGTCACCAACTGAAGTCAGAGACCTTCTCAGGAACGGCGCCCGCCTCGTGGATATCCGTGAGCCTGACGAATATGAATCCGTGCACGTTGAAGGGGCCGAGCCTCTGCCCCTTTCCCTTGCCCGTTATATGCGCCTTGCGCCCTCCAGGCCGGAAAAGCCTGTCATTTTCACCTGCCACTCAGGCAACCGCGTGGGCCAGAACGAACGCATGCTCGAAGACCTCGCTGGGGGACCCGCTTATACGATGGTGGGAGGCATGGATGGCTGGATCAGCGCGGCGCTGCCCGTGCGCCGCGGCATGAAGTATTCCCTCGAACGCCAGGTGCGCATCGCTGCAGGATCTCTTGTTTTCCTTGGCACACTGTGCGGCATCGTCATTCACCCGGTCTTTCTTGCCGTGCCCTTCTTTGTGGGAGGCGGACTTGTTTTTGCCGGAGTGACCGGATTCTGCGGTCTCGGAGAACTTCTGAAGAAGCTCCCCTGGAATGTCAGGTTATAAAAACCGGGCCGGTCTTTTTTCCTCTGTTCCGCTGTACGCGCCCGGAACCGTGATCTTCTGTTCCGGAAAGAAAAATTGTATAAGTAAGGCGAACGCCGTTACAAACCGGACGCGGTGGGAGGTGCGTGTTTTCTTCAGGCAGGCTCAGCCCGGCGCCCGTAAGCGAGGAAACAGGTATGGATGCCAAGAAACTTCTTATTGTCTGTGACAGGGACGGGAAGGCGGGAGCCCAGCTGCTGACTTCCCTTATCAACGCCGAAAGAACCGTACGGGGCGTGCCGGATCCCGTGAACGCCTCGGCCATGGATCTGTATGACTGGGCCAGGGTAAAGCCTTCGGACGGATATACGCTTTTCTTCGGCGACTCGGACGATCTGCTCCTGGCGAGCGACGGGATCCCCTTCTCGTTCCAGCATCTCGGCCTGCGCTATGGCTTCATCGGCACACGGGCCCTCGCCAGTGTTTCCCTGACTGACAACGTGCTCAATAACTACAAGGATTTCCTCTGGTACTACAGGTCGGTCTTCCCGGAGGCACGGGATCTCTTCGCCTCTGACGCGAAAGGCAATTCCAGCCTCTTCGACTTCATCGTGCCCATGTCCGTGGTGATTTCCACGGATATCATCAAGATGCGCCGTTCCCGCGTCGCCGTTATCGCCCAGAAGTTCGAGTGCCTGGCGAGAGTCCTGCAGAAAACCCTGCTCGCTGATTTTCTCAACGGTAAATAAGAGCAGACTGAAAAAGCTCACGCAGTAATTGAAAAAGCCGCCCCGCCTTAACGGCGCGGGCGGCTTTCAGTTTTTCCGGAACGTCTGCCTCTCCCGGGGAGACGCTGCTGTCCGATGCCCGGTGGCTGAATCCGCGGGGACGCGTTACCGGATCTGTTTCAGTTCAGCGGAGAGCCCGTCCTGTCCGAAGCGGATGACGACATAGCCGCCCTCCCCCAGCATGCCGGGATTGATGATTTTTGTTTTCCCGATGCTGTCCTCAGCCATGGACTCATGGATGTGTCCGCAGATACAGAGTTCAGGCTGCACGTCCCCGATGAAGGAACGCACTGCTTCGGAGCCCACATGCATGCCATTCGTGAGGCGGTCGCATGACGTATCCTTCGGTGGATTGTGGGAAGCGAGAATGAGGTGGCCACAGCGTCGGGCATCTTCCGTAAGGGGGCTGAGCCAGGAGCGGTACTGCTCTTCGGTAAACTCGAGGGGCGTGTGCCCGGGCGTGGGCGTGGAACCTCCGAGACCAAGTACGAAAATTCCCGGCGCCAGTCCGGTTATCTTTGCGTGGATATTGCAGCTCTGATCTGTGAGCCAGTCATCCACAGAAGGTTTGTCTAGATTGCCGGCCTGCGCTAAAACACGGGGACAGCGGGTGCGCAGAACCTGCATGATTGAGGCTGCCTTTACGGCGCCGCCGTAGTTTGTCAGATCGCCGGTGACAATGATGCCGTCCGCTTCCGCCAGCTCAGGAATGCTGTCAAAAGGAGCGTATTTTTCGTGAATATCGCCGAAGGCTATCCAGAGGTGGTTTTGAGACATGTTTCTGCCTTCCGTTGGAAGTTAAACCTATGCTCTGAGATTGCCTCTGAATGACGGATCTGGCAAGCATAATTCCCCGTTTCTGGCGTGTTCCCGGAGGAGAATCCGTGACGGACGCTCACGACGCCCTTTGGGGACGAACCGGGGCCGGAGGCACCAGTTTTTCCCTTTCCGTACTGAACTCTGCAGCCTGTTTCCTCTCATAGTGAGATATCTCCATCATATATCCATAAAATGATGGAAATAAATAGAAAATGACGCAGATACCAACGCGAAGAACCTGTTCCGGGGCGGAATCTCGTAGGCGGCTTTTCCCAGGGGGAGTCGGGGTTCTTCCCCCTGTCCCCGGGAATGAACGCTGACTCCGTCTGTATCACGCACTACGCAGCTTTACAAACGGTTCCTGGGCGGAGCCTGATCGTCCTTTTTCGTCATCATGCGTATGTAGACCATCATTTCCTTATAAGAGGAGACGTAAAGCTTCGAGTAAATGTTTCTGTTATGCGTGCGGATGGTGTTGATCGAAAGGTTGAGCCTGCCCGCTATTTCATGCGAGTTCAGCCCGGCCGCGTACATATCGAAGATCTGCCGCTCCGCCCTGGAGAGCGTTTTAATCTGTTCGATGAAGGTCAGGTAGGGGGTGATGTCAGCCTGATGGCCGGCCTTTTCCTTTTTCCCTATGGCGAGTTCGCGTTCCTTCTGCTGCACGAGAAGTTTCTGTTCCTTTTCCTTCATGTACGCGAAGAGATCATCAATTTCCCTGACATTGGTGCTGTCCGTGGCGCCGCCTTCGCGGACGCGCTGTATGCCGAGCAGCAGGGGCGAGGTATATCTGTGCGCGAGGACAAGGGAAACAACGAAGGAGATGCCGAGGAAGAGCAGGAAAAAGCATCCGATGATGGCGTAGCGCTTCAGGCAGAAGCTGATCGCCCTGTCCCGCGGCGTGAGCGCGGCGACGGCCCATGTGCCGCTCTGCCCCGGCAGGGAAATGGGGGCCAGATGCAGGGGCCTGTCGAGGCCCACATAATCCAGATCTCCTCCCGTGTAGCGGTTGAAATTCGTTCCGGTGGAAACGGCAAAGTCGACAGGCGTTTTGAATTGCCCGGCATTTGTTCCGCTTGTGAAACCGCTGCCCACGCGCAGCAGGGCGCCGCCGGCCGTTTCGTTCTTCAGGGCCAGCACGCCCAGCAGGCCCTTCGCCTCGTGCTGGGGAAGCCTGTGTGTCAGGCGGTACAGGAGAGAGTTTATCTCGAGGCCGCAGATCCCGTAGACGGTTCCATCGCTGCCGCGCAGCGGGACGGAAAGAAGCATGATTCTTTCCCAAGTGCCCGGCAGGGGAATCAGCCCGGAAAGAAAATACCCCTGCCCCAAGGCCGCGTTATCAGCTGCCGCCTGAAGAAGTTCACGGTAGAAAGGAAGACGCCTGACGTTGAATTCGAGGTTCCAGTTATTGTGGAGCTCGATTTTATGCCGCTGCGAAAGACCGGACTGCCCTCTGACGAGGAAAAGCTGGGGATCCACGGGTTCGGTGACAGTGATATGTCCGATTTTCAGGTAGACGCCGGCCCGGGAATCCCCGGAGCCGGGAAGCGCGCTGTTGACCGTCGCGTCCAGAATGACGAAGCTGGCGCTGCAGTCCGACTGCAGGAGGACGTTCCGTAACCAGAAGACGGATTTGTTCTCGAGGGTTCCTATTTCCACGGGATTGTCGGAAACCCGGCTGAAGGGGATGCCGTCCGCCCTGAGTGTCCGCTCGATCATTTCGGACAGTTTCTGTCCGAGCAGAATGGCCCTTGCCGCGGCGGAACTCATCTGATCGGAAACGCTGCGCTCATAACTTATGATATAGGAATCGAGGGCCCTTCCGATCTCCTTCTGGGGCATGGGACAGAGCCCGAACGAGATGAGGAGCGGAATGAGGCAGGTCAGCAGAATGGTGCTCAGGATGAAGAAGTAGAGAAGCACCCTCCCCCGCAGGGTCAGAGCAAACGGCCTGTTCCGGAAGATTTTCCGCAGGATGCCTCTCATGATGTCCTACCTTCCCGTCCGCGGGCTGAGGTTCCGGGCTGTTTCCTCCATTGTCACTGCCGTGAAGTCCGGCGGGAGGTTTCCGGAGGACATGTTCTTCCTGTAGTTCCCGAAAGCGTCGAGCATGGCAGAGGCAAAGCCGAATTCGATACCCGCGTATCCCTCAAAGACCGGCGGCCGGTAAAAGGACGAATTCGCGTAAATGTCCAGCATTACTTTATACTGATCCCTGTGCCTGTTATCAGGAAATTCCGCCCCGCCTTCCCTGCCGATCCGTTCGAGCGCCTTCTTCGTGACAGGATAATACCCGCAGCGGATGGCGAACGGGAGGTTGATGTCTTCAGAGGCAAGCCACCTGCAGAATATGGACGCCGCGTATTCACGATCGGGTGTGGATTTGAGCGCGCAGAGCCCTACCCCGCGCTGTATGGCAAGCGGTTTTGCCCCCCTGAAGAGCGGAACCGGCAGCATGACAAGGCGCAGCGGAACGGTCGTGTTGTCGGCAAAGGTAACGGTATCCTTGAAGTACATGACGGATGCCGATGAGCCGATGCCGCAGACCGCTTCGCCGATCATCATGGCCTTGGTGCAGTATCCCGGGGACAGGTTGACTTCGCCTTTAAGCGCGGCCCGGGCCAGAGGCGTCCAGATTTTTTTCAGAACGGGACTCTCCCAGCTGATGCTGCCGCCTGAGAAGAAGGAATCGCCCAGGGCCTCGGTATTGATCATAAAATAATGCAGCCAGTCGTCGTACTTGAAAAACGCTTTGCCTCCTGACCACTGGTAATATTTGTCAGCCGCGCTGAACATGCCTTCCCATGTGGCGAGATCCGCGTATGTGACGCCCGTGTCCCTGCTGAATTTGTCGAAAATGGAGGCGTTGACGTAAAGAATGTTGGTGGATTTGGTGATCGGGAAAACCCGCAGACCGCCATCAAGGACGCCTTCTTCCAGGAATCCGGGAACAAAGGCTTCCTTCTCCTTTTCTGAAAACCATGCGTTCCAGTCGAGCGCCCTGCTGCTACCCATGGCCGCCAGTGTCTTGGGGTAGCAGACGAAAAGGTCGGGGAGATCCCCAGATCCGGGCTGCAGGCGCGCTGCGGAGACAAGAGCGGAGTGGATGGCCGTGGAGTTCGATACGGATGTCACTTCGATGACGATGCCCCGCTCCTTTCCCTCTGTCCTGTTGAAGCGCTCGACGAGATCATTCATGGGAGATTCGGTCTGGGCCCCGTAAACATGCCACATGGTCAGGGTAATAGGATAATCCCGTGAAAGGGGATCATCGTTGCAGGAGGGGAGCAGACAGAAAAGGAGGAGTAGAATAAGGACGAGCCCCCTGTTTCCGGACCGGGAAAGACTTCTTTTGCCGAGAGAAATGAAAGGGACGGTCATCAGAATTTTCCTTTTCCCCGACCGCGACCCGGGCCTGCAGCACGCCCGCGGACGGAAAGAAAGCCGTTTGCGCAATGCCGGTACTGCATTCGTGCCCGGCAGGTTCGTCAAAAAGATGATTTTCTCTTTCTATAACGGTATTTTTTGCAGAAGTCATTACGGAGATGATTTTTTCGGTGCTGTTTTGTGCATACTGTTGTTACGAAAACGGGTGTCAGAGGCAGAAACTGAGTCAATCTACTTTTACGGGAAGGAGTGAAATATGTCCGACAATGACAGCTTTACCGAAACCACAAGTACAAGCTGGGGATCACGGCTTGGCAGTTCCTTCGGGGGAATCGGCATGGGCATCGTCCTCTTCATTGCGGCGACGGCCCTTCTGTACTGGAACGAGGGCCGCGCTGTCCGCACGGGCGACGCCATAGCCGAGGCACAGCTTGCCACCGTCCCTCTGCCCTCCATAAGCAAAGTTGATCCCGCCTTTGATGGTAAGACCGTGTACGCGACCGGACGGGCGGTGACGAAGGACGTGCTGACGGATCCCGACTTCGGCGTGAAGGTCAACGCCATCGGGCTGAACCGCAAGGCCGAATTTTATCAGTGGACCCAGCAGTCGAAGTCCGAAACGAAGAAGAAGCTCGGCGGCGGTGAGGAAACCGTCACCACATATACCTACTCAAAAAAGTGGGTTTCCTCTCCCGTGGATTCCCAGAGCTTCAAGAGCCCTTCCGGACATGAGAATACGGTCCGCGTCCAGGCGGATTCGCAGAAGTTCATGGCGGATAACGTCACCTTCGGCGCCTACCGCCTCCCCAAGTTCCTGGTTAAGTCCATTTCCGGCGCAAAGCCCCTCGACATCAGTATGACGGAAGAACAGCGCGCTGAGCTGCAGAAGAAGCTCTTCTCCCGCGACCCGAATCCCTCTGCCCAGAGCGCCGGCGGTCCGACCACCATGGTGCACACCCAGGGCAACATGCTGTACTTCGGCCGCTCTCCCAGTGAGCCCCGCGTGGGCGACGTGCGCCTGACCTTCACTGAGATTCCCCAGAACGATATTTCCATCATCGCCACGGTTTCCGGCAGTACCTTTAAGCAGTTCCGCGCTTCCAACGGCAATACCTTCTCGAAGCTCAGCATGGGCGAGCAGGACATGAACGCCATGTTTGACGCTGCGAAGAGCTCCAACAGCATCATGACCTGGGTCCTGCGTCTCGCAGGCATTCTGCTCTGCATCGGCGGTATCAGGATGCTCGTGGCTCCCCTGCAGGTGCTGGCTGACGTCGTGCCGTTCATCGGCAGCATCGTGGGGCTCGGCACCAGCCTCGTCTCCGGCGTTATCGGGACGGCCTGGTCGCTCCTGGTCATCGCCTTTTCCTGGATTCGTTTCCGTCCCGTGCTCGGTGCCTGCCTGCTCGGTGCCGCCCTTCTGCTCTGCGCCGCCCTCATACTGAGAGCCCGCGCCAGAAAGAAGCAGGCTCCGGCGAGAAGCTGACATTCCTTACCCCGCCCGGGTTTCCCCCTGACAGCCCTCCAGAACTGGCAAAAAACGGGGAAACCCGGCATACCTGTCAGAAGGGGCGTGTGGCAGAGCGCGCCTGAAAAAAATCAGATGGAGATTACACCATGCTCATTGCCCTCGTTGTGTCTGCCGGCATTCTCCTTTTTTTGTGCCTCTTCCTCATCGCGTACTACAATAAATTAGTCCGTGGCCGGAACCTTGTGGAGGAGGCCTGGAGCGGCATCAGCGTTCAGCTCAAACGGCGCCATGACCTCATCCCCTCGCTGGTCAACACGGTCAGGGGCTACGCGCAGCATGAGTCTGCCGTCCTCCGGGAAGTGACCGAGGCCCGCGCCTATGCCCTGGCCGCCTCTTCCGGAGCCGTGCAGGATGTCGCACAGGCCGAAAACGTCCTGAACCGGGCCCTGCGCTCCCTGTTCGCTGTCTCTGAAAATTATCCCCAGCTCAGGGCCAGCGAAAACTTCCTTCAGCTCCAGGAGCAGCTCGCTGAACTCGAAGACGCAATCCAGGCCTCCCGCCGCTACTACAACGGGACGGCCCGCGATCAGAATGATAACGTCCTCCAGTTCCCCGGCAACCTGGTTGCCAGGCTTTTCAGCTTTAACAGGGGTGAGTACTTCGAACTGGACAGCGAGGAGGATCGCCGCGTTCCCGAAGTGAATTTCGATACAGGCACCGGACCCGCTCCGGCGCAGGCCGTTTCCCGGACAAACGCCGAATCCCCGAAGCAGGAATCCGGCCTCCAGAATCAGAGCAACAGAATAGGTTTTTAAGAAGTGCGCTTTTGACCGGGAAAGATGCCGGATATTAAAGCAAAGGATGAAGGGATAGTTTCTCCCCATCCCCGCAATATAAATTAGCAGGCTGAATTTATTTGCCATATGAGAATGCCTGACACACCGGGACAATACCGGTGTGTCAGAGAAAATATGTATCAGAGCTCCGGCTTCACCACGGAGCGGGAAAAAGCGCCCCGGTGTCATTCCCGTTCCGTAAGACGCTGAGGGGAATCCGCCGGACATGACCATCCGGGATACAGGAGGCCTGATGAAACGAACGCTGATCATAATCCTCATGCTGCTGGCCATGGCTTTTCCTGTCCTGTCCCAAGCAGCCGGCGAAGGCGGAGAACGCATCCTGGATTATGCCGTGACAGCCCGGGTGGAGGAGGATGCGTCGCTCGTGGTGACGGAGCGCATCACCGTTACCATTGAGCATAACGCCATTATCCACGGCATTTACCGGATCTATCCTGTCAGGATGCGCGAAGAAGGTAATGTTCTGCGTCATTATGGCTTTGAGGTGCTTTCCGCGAAGCTCGATGGGAAGAACATCCCGTATTCCGACATGGAAGAGGGGTATACAGCCGGCGTGGCCATTGGCTATCCCAGTCGTATGGCTCCCAGAGGCAGTCATACCTATGAGCTCACCTACAGGACAACGGGACATGTGCGTTTCTTCCCTGACCGCGATGAAATCTATTACAACGTGACCGGCAACTTCTGGAAATTCCCCATTGATCACGTGTCGTTCACACTTGAACTCCCCGGCGGCGCTTCTCCTGAGGCTGCAAAAGCCTTCACGGGCGCTCTGGGCGCACAGGGCGCAGCGTACCGGATGACGGGCCCCTCCTCCCTTGAAACAACAGGGGCGCTCAGCCCCGGAGAGGGAATTACCGTGGCCTTCGGATGGAAGAAAGGAATCGTCACGGAGCCGGAAAAAACCTTATCCGACTTCATGGGCAGCAACCGTATGCTGACCCTCTCCGCCATCCCTCTCTTCCAGCTCCTTCTCTTCCTTCTTCTCCGCCGGCTGTGGACGTACCGCCGCAGGGGCGTTGCCTACCCCCTTTTCCACGCTCCAGAAGGGATGTCTCCCGGCGCTGTCGCGTGTCTCAAAAACCGCTCTTATCCTGCGGCACTGATTCAGGCCGATATTCTCTGGGCCGCGGTCAATGGTTTTCTGTGCATGCACCTGAGCGACAAAAAGACCATTACCCTTGCCAAAACAACTCCCGGTCCCCGCAGGCGCCCTCTTCCCGAATGGTGCGTGGCCCTTCTCAGGAAAATACAGAGCAAAATCTTTCCTTTCGGGGATAAGTCAGTCATCGATCTCCTCCGGGCCAGGGAAGGCCAGGGCAGAGACACGATAACCCGGAGTTATCTGGACCTTAAGAAAATCTACGAAAAGAAGCTGAAAGGAGCGTGGACCGAAACGAGGATCCCCGGCATCATCACCACCGCCATCGGGCTGGGGCTTTTCTGGTTTGCCATGGACTGCGGCATTTATTACCCCGGCCTGGACTTTAATCCGGCGTTCACTGCATTTGAGATGCTGTTATTTGTGGGAGGTCTTGCCGGCCTGTGTATGCTCTTTGCCCACGGCTTCAGAAAAACACGGGTCCTGTTCTCGGGAGTGCGCCGGATAGCGGGCATGGTCCTGAGCGTGAGCATGAGCCTTATGTGTGCGCTTTTCCTTTTCTATCTTCTGGATTTTGACCTGGCGTTCTTCGCCAGCTCCGTGCTTGTCATGTGTATAGCCGTGTGGAGTCTCTATCTCCCCTGCGTGCGCCTCACCAGCAGAGGCGACAGCATGGACACGCAAATACGCGGGCTTGAGATGTACATCTGCACGGCCGAAAAGCACAGGCTCGCGAAAATCAACGCGCCGGAAGATACTGTGGAAAAATACGAGGAACTCCTTCCGTACGCGGCTGCCCTGAACTGCGCAGAAGCCTGGCAGAAGCGTTTTGATCCCCTTCTGGACCGCCTGGATTATGTGCCCGGCTGGATTGACAAACCCGGGATGCAGGAGGTGCTCACCCCGCAACGGTTCAGGCGGGTCCTCAGGACCATCGCCAGCCCCTCCGCCATGACAAAAGCGGTAAGCGCAGGGGCAGCGGCGTACGCTGCTGCCACATCAGGCCACGCGGGTAGCGGCGGTACGTCTTCTTCCGGATTCAGCGGCGGTTCATCCGGCGGCGGATCCGGCGGCGGTGGCGGAGGAGGATGGTAATCCGTCCGGAAAGAAACC
>ONPA01000149.1 GCA_900319575.1 uncultured Desulfovibrio sp.
GGGGCGCGCCCCTCCCTATGCGGCCCCCTAAAAAAACCGCGGAACACTGCGCTGACCTGGTTCCCTAAATTGCTGAACCGTATCAGAACGTTGCCCCAAAACCTTGCACTTGGAATGAAAACTCACACGGGAAGTTCTGCAGTGGCGCATCTTTATTCATTTTTGCTGCGCCGGCGTCATGGCCATCTTCCTGCCCGTTCACATCTACATGGCCGCTCTGGCCCCAGGCGAAGGCCCGGCCCTCCGCTCCATGTTCACGGGCTATGTTCCAGAAAGCCATGTGCAGCACCACAAATCCGCTCTGGTTCGAGGCCCTGAAAAAAAAACAAATAAAAGCCCAGCCTCAATAGCCTGACGCAGGGAATCCCGCGTCGTCTGTTCTCCCGTCCCCGGCCGGAAAAACCTGCCGGGGACTCTTTTCCCCAAAGCGTTCCGCCGCAAATCCCGGGCATAAGACCACTGACCGGAAAGCAGATTCCGCCACTGGTTACGAAAAACTGCGCTTAAAAGCCTGCGGCAGTTACGGCCTGGAGAGAAGAGGACAGAGTCCGCCCTCAAAGACCCGGATCTGCCGCATCGCGGAACAGGGAGCTCAGCAGTCTCCGGCGCGAAAAGTCCAGAGACTTCCTTTTCCGCCCACAGCCGGGGCATTTTATCCCCATTCACGTGCGTTCAGTCTGGAATTTCAGGCAAAAAAAAGACCCGCGCCAAAGCGCAGGTCCGCGAAATTTGTGGTGGGTCATCGGAGACTCGAACTCCGAACCAATTGATTAAGAGTCAACTGCTCTACCAATTGAGCTAATGACCCACATCGCAAGGGTGTATTTACGCTAAGGGGGGCTGTCTGTCAACAAAGAATCCTCATTTTCCTGTCAGAAACATCTTTTTTCTTTTCTTGCTCATTCTTTTTCCCTGTGGCACCAAAGGAAAAGCATTTTCTCCGAGGTGCCGCATGACCAATGCCCACAGGTCTCTCTTCTTCGCCTCTCTGACAATTCTTTCCTGGTCTACCGTTTCCACGGCTTTCAAGCTTTCCCTGGCGGCCATGACGCCCCTGCAGATGATAGCCGTATCCATGACAGTGGGCGGGCTGGTCTTCGCTCTGGTTCTCGCCGTCGCGGCGCTGCGGGGAGAGCTCCACTCCTTCCGGAGCTCTGACGCTGCCGGAGCCGTTATCGCCGGTCCTGTCATTGCGGTATACTACTTTGTTCTCTTTCAGGGATACAGTCTCCTCCCGGCCCAGGTTGCCCAGCCCATCAACTATACATGGTCCATCGTTCTGGCCATTATGCTCTGCGTGGCCCACAGAGAACCTCTTTCCGTGAGGCAGGTTTTCTGGATGCTTACGGCGTGGGCAGGCGCGGCTCTCATCGCGGCCGGCGGAAGGGATATAGGTCACATCAGCCCGGCAGGCATAGGGCTCATGATTTTTTCCACGCTTCTCTTCCCTCTTTTCTGGCTGCTCTCGGATCGCAGCAGACTGCCCCAGGCCCTCTTCATGCTCATCAGCTTCACCGGCGCGGCGGCTCTTTCCTGGGCCGGTGTCCTCTGGGAGGGACGTCCTTTTCCGGAAATGGCAACCATTCTGCCGGCCGTCTATCTCGGCTTCTTTGAGCTGAGCCTCCCCTATCTCTTCTGGGGCAAAGCCCTGCGCCTTGCCGACAGCGTGGCCCTGCTCGGCACGCTGCCCATGATCGTCCCCTTCCTCGCCCTCTTCTGGATTCATCTCTTCCTGGGCGAAACCATACTCCTGACCACTATCCTTGGGCTGACTTTCATCGTGGCCGGCACCTTCCTGCAGGCAAGGGAAGGCAGGAAGCGCCACGCGGCTTCCTCCAGGGCAGACCGGGACTGACTGCGCCGGGACGGTGAAAACAATTCTGCCCGCGGAAGTTTCCTTCTGCGGGCAAAAAAAAGGACCCGCGCTCAATCGCAGGTCCCATGAAATTTGTGGTGGGTCATCGGAGACTCGAACTCCGAACCAATTGATTAAGAGTCAACTGCTCTACCAATTGAGCTAATGACCCGCACCGCGAGAAGACTTCTACGCTTGAGAGGCCCGCCGGTCAAGCACTTTTTCCAAAATTCTGAAAAAAACTCTCTACGGCCTGGTTTGAGTCACGTGATGACTTAAGGTATACTGCAGACTTGCAAGTAACGTTCCGCCGGGGGCTTCACTATACCGGCGCACTCGTTCCCAGGATATTTCATGGCAAAGAACTGTCAGCTCATTCTTCTCCCTCTTCTGTTTGTGCTCTCCCTGCTCCTCAGTCCGGCAGCTTCACAGGCAGGAGATGTAACGCCACAGATAGCCTTCGCGCGTGACGGCAACAGCGTCATCGCCACTGTCTATGCCCGCATCCCCGACGGCTATCACGCGTACGCCCATACGCCGGGAGATGCCGGCCGCCCCACAACGCTCGACTTCTTTCTGGCGGACGGCGTTCCCGTCACAGTCTATTACCCGAAAGGCTCCCTGCAGCGGGACTACTATGATTCCTCGGCGACGGTTAACGTCTATGACGGCGAGCTGAACCTCTTCATGCTCCTGCCCTCTGACAGCCCCGGCAAGCCTTACCGGGCCTCGCTCTCCCTGCTCATGTGCAGCTCAAGCAACTGCGTGCCTGTGGACAGAAGCTTCAGCGGCATCATTCCCAGAAACATTCCCCCCATCGGCGCCATGTCCTGGGCGGAAAAGTGGAAGAAGGCCGAAGCAACGGGAGAAAGGGATTCCTCAAGGGAAACCGCAGAAGCTCCGGAAGAACCTCTTTTCATGCCTCCGGCTCCTGAAGGGGCCCCCTCCGCAGGCCATTTCAGGGCTGTACCCGGCGGCGGCATGTTTCCCGGAGAACCAAACGGTCTTCCCCAGATCGGGCCGCACGTGCCTTTGGATGCGGAAAACGACAGCCCCCTGCCGCCGCCTCCTGAATTCAATATCCAGCTGCAGCCCGTCTACGCCGATCAGTCCATCGAGATTTTCGGTCTTGGTAAGGCACTCCTGCTGGGTATTATCGCGGGCCTCATCCTCAATGTCATGCCCTGCGTGCTCCCTGTTGTCACGCTGAAGCTCTCTGGTCTCCTCCTTTTGAGCGCCAATTCAAAAGAGGGCATCATCCGCTTCCGCGAACACAACATTTTCTTCGCCGCGGGTATTCTGACGCTCTTCACTGTGCTGGCCATTGTGCTTGGCGCTGCGGACCTCATCTGGGGGCAGTTTTATCAGAGTCAGACGCTCATCCTGATCATGCTTGTGCTCATCTTTCTCATGGGCCTTTCCATGTTCGGGGTGTTCGATCTGCCCATGTTCAGTCTGAATTCCCTCAAAAAGGCCCAGAACACCCGGCTTGAATCCTACACGACAGGCCTGCTTTCCACCATTCTGGCCACGCCCTGCTCCGGACCGCTGCTCGGCGGCGTGCTCGGCTGGGCCTTCACGCAGCCCCTGCCCATCCTCCTCGTGGTTTTCTGGGCCGTCGGCCTCGGCATGGCCCTGCCTTATATCGTTCTGAGCATTTTCCCCTCACTCGCAGCCATCCTGCCGAGACCCGGCGCCTGGATGGGGACATTCGAAAAAGTCGTGGGTTTCCTGCTTTTCGGTACCTGCGTCTACCTTCTGTCGATTCTTCCTGACGAGCTGCACGTACAGATTTTGATCGCTCTGCTCATCACGGGCTTCGCTGCCTACCTCTGGAAGTGCTTCTGCGGCCTCAGGGCGCCGAAATCGCGCCGCCTGGTGGGTTCTTTCCTCTTCCTCTGTGTTATTGCCGGCTCCATCTACATGGCGCTCACGCCTCCCACCCCCGCGCCAGGATGGAAGGAATTCAACCCGCACGAGTTCGTGAGCGACCTCGGCAACAAGCCCATGCTGGTGGAATTCACGGCTGACTGGTGCCCCAACTGCAAATTCCTTGAGTCCACGGTCTATACGGAGAAGAACATGGCCGCACTCAAGAAGCGCTACGGCCTCACCTTTGTACGCGTGGATCTCACGGACGCCAACGCTTACGGGCTCAAACTGCTCAACCTCCTGGGCAGCCGCAGCATTCCCGTGGCGGCCATCTTCCCCCAGGGGGGAAACGCATCCCAGCCCATGGTCCTCAGAGACGTCTTTTCAACTAGCGGCCTCAGGGAAGCAGCAAGGAAAACGCTCACGCGCTGACCGTAATTTTTCCAGCAGAGAAAAAACAGCAGAGAGGCCGGGAAGGACATCGATCCTTCCCGGCCTCTCTGCTGATAAATAAAAAGCCGGACGCGGCGGATACCGTTCTACTTAACGGCCTTCATCCTGAGACGCACGTAGTCTGCCGTCCACGTCCCGTCCCTGAACAGACTGTCCTTCAGACTGTCCGTGGCTTCCGCGATAATCTGTTCCTTCAGGGATTCATCGGAAACAGCCTGGAACGGATCCTTCACAAACATGCGAATCCACTCCGCCATGCCGTCATCCCCCTTCAGGGGCGTGGGTCTTTCGAAGAGCTTGGCGTACTTCACGGTGAATCCGATGCGTTCGAGCATGCCCGTGTACTCCTCAGCCGTGGGAAAATAGAAGGGCATCATGTATGGCAGGCCGTGCGCGGCGAACGCCTTTCCGAGGGCCTCGTGTATGCGGGCGTTGTTACCGGCGCCGCCCATTTCAAAAACGAGCTCGCCTCCGTCCCTGAGCGCCCTGTAGACACAGGCCAGCAGAAGGGGATGCTTGTATTTCGGAATCCAGTGAAACACAGCATTGGAAAAAACGACGTCCACAGGCTCCTCAAGAGAGAAAAACGAGGCGTCTCCCTTGTGGAAACGGATACCCGGACAATTTTCGCTGGCTACGGACAGCAGTTCATCGGACTGATCGATGCCCTGCACGTTGTATCCGCTGTCCTTAAGTTCTTTCGTGAGAGTCCCGTTGCCACAGCCAAGATCGAGCACACTAGCGCCCTTTCCAGCGTCAATAAGACCGATCAGCTCTCTGCCGTATTCAGGCACATAGGAAAAGTCGGAGCCGTATTTTTCGGCGTCCCAGGTTGTATTCATGCTTCTGCTCCGGAAAACCGCGGGACTCAGCCGGAAACGGCGCCGCACCGTATATCCCGGAATACTCCGGAACCGGTACGGACAGCGCCTCCGCAGATGCCCGCGGAAGAAAATTACAGGATGTAACGGCTGAGATCCTGATCCTCACGAACGTCAGTGAGATGCTCGCGTACGTAATCGCGGTTGATCATGACCTGCGCACCAGGCATATCCGGCGCGTCAAAAGAAACATCAGCCAGAACCTTTTCCATGATGGTGTAAAGACGGCGGGCTCCGATGTCCTCGTTGTGGGAATTGATTTCCTCGGCGAAAGCGGCAATTTCCTCAAGACCGTCATCAGTAAAGCTCAGGCGCACATTCTCCGTGTTCAGAAGAGCGGCATACTGCTTTGTCAGGGCATTGTCGGGTTCCTTGAGGATACGGAGGAATTCATTGCGTCCGAGAGCGTCCAGTTCCACGCGCAGGGGAAAACGGCCCTGCAGTTCGGGAATAAGGTCACTGGGCTTGCTGAAATGGAATGCCCCGGCCGAGATGAACAGGATGTGGTCGGTGTGCACGATACCGTACTTGGTGTTGACAGAACAGCCCTCGACAATGGGCAGAAGGTCGCGCTGTACGCCCTCGCGGGACACATCGGAGCTGCGATTCTGGCTCGTTGATGCGATCTTGTCGATTTCGTCTATAAAGACGATGCCCATCTGCTCGGTACGCTTCTTGGCAGTCTCGATGATAGTGTTTTCATCCACCAGCTTCTCGGACTCTTCCTGAAGCAGGATTTTGTAAGCGTCCTTCACCTTGAGCTTGCGGCGGGACTGTTTGGGCGGAAAGGCCTTGCTGAAAAGCCCCTTCATCTGACTGCCCATTTCTTCCATGCCCGGAATAGCGAAAAGGTCGATCTGGCGTCCCGGCTGCTCGGTGACTTCCATCTCGACCTCCATGTCGTCCAGAACGCCGAGCTTATACTGCTGGCGGATCTTCTCGCGCGTGGAGGCGTGCTGCTCCGAGCCCATCGAACCGGGCAGGAGGAGATCCATGAGCCGGGATTCCGCGGCCGCGCCGGCAGCCTTCTTCACTCGCTCGTTTTCTTCCTCGCGCACCATATGAATGGCGATATTGAGGAGATCGCGGATCATGGATTCCACATCGCGGCCCACGTAACCCACTTCCGTGAATTTCGTGGCTTCCACTTTTACAAAGGGAGCTCCGCTCAGTTTGGCCAGACGGCGCGCTATTTCGGTCTTGCCGCAGCCAGTGGGACCCATCATGATGATGTTCTTGGGCGCAACCTCATCGCGCAGTTCCTCGGGCAGCTGCTGTCTGCGCCACCTGTTGCGGATAGCCACCGCCACCATGCGTTTGGCTTTTTCCTGACCTATGACATACTTATCGAGTTCAGCCACTATCTCATGCGGCTTCATTGTGCTCATATAAACCTCTCTGCCGGCCGGACGCGGAAAATCTGCGGGCGGACGGCGTTTTTTTTCATATTCACGAAGTGCACGCAGTGCATGTGCACAATATAAGCATCACCTGGCAGGGCGCAACGGCAGACAACAAAAAAGCCGCCCTATGAAGGACGGCTGTTCTCTTTCTGAGGGAAATTGAGACCGCTACCTGGGCTTTCTCACCTTCTGGCAGCGGATTTTGACATCCCTGAAAGGACAGACGCCGCGTTCAGACTTCGTGCGGGCGAATTCATCCCGCAGAGCCTTTTCCTGCTGCTTCGCGATCTGCTGGCACTCTTCCTGCGACGAAAGAGCAGCAGCATCTTCCTCGGCCTCGAGCGTTCCGCCCTCGGTCAGGTAAAGTGTCATCAGAAGCACATAGGAAGCAGTTGTCATTGCGATCTTTCCTTTTGGGTCTTCACCCCTTGGCTTTCTCTGTGTTACCCTAAAGCGCCTTTCTGTCAAGTATTTTGAACCGAAAAGAGGGGATTTTTGCACCGGCAGTCCGCTTCCTCCGCAGTCCGCAAAAAACAGACCGGCGCATTCCGGCGTTCTTCCCTTGCCGATACCGAGGTTTGCGCCAGACAGCGATGAAAATCTTTTTTCAAGCCTCTCTGAAACGGAGGGTTCCGTCAAGATATTTGAACGGAACAGTCTGAAAGAATCAGGCGCCGGAGCGGAAATGCAGAAGGCGTCTTTTGCAGGAACATTCTCAAAAAAACAATAAAAACAAAAGGCCCCCCTCTTCCGAGGGGGGCCGTATATTCAGGATATGAAGCTTACTACTTCATGACCTTCTGAAGCGGAGGAACGACCTGCTTCTTACGGCTCATGACGCCATCAAGCCACACATGGGTGCCCTCGGGCTTCTTGCCGAAAGCCTTCTCGACGACGGACGGGTCATCGGAGGCGATGAGCATGTCGGAACCTTCCTTCATGATGTCGGTGAGAAGCAGGAAGACAGAATGACGGCCTTCGCCCTTGATCTTCTCGATTTCCTTCTGGAGGCCATCACGGTACTTGTCGAGCATGCTGAGATCGACGACTTCGAGCTGGCCGATGCCAAC
>ONPA01000190.1 GCA_900319575.1 uncultured Desulfovibrio sp.
ACCTGTGCAGGAACACAGGCTGCTTAGAACGAAGAGCCAATCCCATGAGTACTACCCCTATTACCGTTAGAGGCTATGTTGCCGTTCTCCCCCGCACCATCGAAACGCATCAGTCGCGCGTCGCCATTATTCAGGACGACCAGGAATACAGGGTTCTGACGAAAGGCGCCGGAGTGGATCTCATCGACGACGTCAACGCCCCCATCGAGGCTGTGGGCACGGTTGAGGAGATCGACGGAGACAAGTACATCACAGTCCGTAAATACAAACTGCTCGAGGACGAAAACAGCTGGGATGAGGATGACGAGGGGTAGCAGGCAGTCCCGCGTTCCGGAAGCCGGACAGACTGTCCGGCAGTCTGAGAAAAAATGACGCGCTCTCCCCGTCAGGGAAGAGCGCGCTGGCATACCGGCCGCTGACGCGCGCATGCGTGCGTCAGCGGCCTTCTTTATTTTCGGGAACCGTTTTCAGGAAAGGAGATCCTTCTGAACAGCGACCCTGCGTATGTGCTTCTGCAGCCGTGTCCTGTGGAAACCGCTGAGAATGGCATCGAGGAAGGGCGAGGGAGCGAGGGCCACCCTGCGCCCCCATATGTAGCGTTCGTCTGCCACGGAAAGATAGAGCGCCTCTGAGGCCCGCGTGATGCCCACGTAGAAGAGGCGCCGCTCCTCTGCAGGATCGGAATCCTGCCCGTCCTCTCCCCCGAAGAGCGTCTTCCGTGAAAGGGGCAGAATGCCGTCTTCCACCCCGGGCATGAAGACAGCGCGGAATTCAAGGCCCTTGGCCGCGTGTATGGTGAGGAGGCGCACGGACTCGGCTTTTTCCTGCAGCATCTCCACCTCGCTCTGGAAGCTGATTTTTTTCATCAGGCCGTCCCACCCGCCTTCGGCGTCGTACGTTCTGCAGAGTTCTTTCCAGGGGGCTGACGTGAAATAGAGTGAGGCGTATCCCCGTGATTTGAGGATGACTTCTGCCCTGGCGGGTTCCGGCGGAATGCCGTCGGCAAAGAGCGGCGCGGAATTGCCGTCCTGACCGCCGGCCATGGCCCGGCTGACACCCTCCAGAATGGCGGCTGTGGTCTCGTCCTGCCAGAAAAGCTGCTCGGCCGGAACCTGCACGGGAATGCCGTGCTCCCTGAGAATCTTCGCAAGCACCGGAATCTGGGCCCTGAGACGCACCAGAACAGCAATGTCGGACGGCGTGAGGGTGCCGGACAGAGGATCGCTGCTGTCGGAAGCGTCGAGCAGGGAATGGGACGTGGCGCCGATGAGTCGGGCGATCTTTCCGGCTATCCAGCGCGCTTCCGCGCCCTCCCCGGGCGCCTGGAAAAAGTTCAGGCTGGCCCTGAGGGGCCGTGCCGCCTTCAGAAAACCGGAGGCCGGGTGCGAGAGCATAGCCGTGCCTGCCACGGTGAGAATCTGCTGGCTCGAGCGGAAGCTCTCGTGCAGGGTCAGGATGGAGAGGGAGGGCCACATGGCCTCAAGGACGCCGCGTATGTCGCTCGTGGAGCCGCGGAACCCGTAAATGGCCTGATCGGGATCGCCGATACCGAAGAACCCCGCGCCGTCCGCAGGCAGCATGGCCTTCAGGATATTCACCTGCAGGGGGGAGAGGTCCTGTATTTCGTCCACGAGCACGTGCTTCGGCCTGAACGTTCCCGCTGCGCCGGAAGGATGGGCTGCCAGCCATTCCAGCATGTCCGTGAAGTCGCAGTCCCTGACCCGCGCGAGAGACCGTCTCTCGCGGTACCGTTCCAGAATGCCGCGGAGGAATCCGGACCCCGGATCCTCTGCCCTTTCCCGGAAGTAGTGGATGCGCCGTATGGCCTCCCTCGCCTCAGCTGCGGATATATCCGGCTCCAGGGACCGGGCAGCCCGCATCAGGAGCGCGTCCTCCTCCGTTCCGGAGAGAAGCCTGATACCGGGATCGCTTTCCTGAATGAGCCTCCAGGCCAGGGCGTGAAAGGTGGAGCAGGACGGCATCTTCACGCTGTCAGGAAGCGACGACCTGAGGCGCTCACGGATCTCGCCCGCGGCTTTCGTGCTGAAGGTGAGGACAGCGATATCATCTGCCGGCACACCCTGCCCCAGAAGCCATCTGACGCGTTCCGTGAGGAGCCTGGTTTTTCCTGAGCCCGGACCGGCCAGCACGAGGAGCGGGCCTCCCAGATGCGTACAGGCCTTTTCCTGATCCTCCGTGAGGGCGAAGCGCTTCTGCTTCGCTTCCTTCTTTCTGTGGGGAGAGGCGTGGCGGGTCAGCTCGAGAAGGCTCATGGCCGCCTCTCCGCAGACGGGGGCGCTTCCTGTTTCCGGCTGCGGCGTGAGGCGCAGGGACACGCGCGGCCCCGAAGAACCCAGTTCCTTCTTTTCCTCATCCGAGAAAATGGTCACAGTCCCGAATTCGCCGTCAAAGCCGGCGTGGCGCGTCACCTGCCCTGCCCTGATACGGCGCACTGCCTCGCCGAGCGGTTCGGAGAACCGGGTGATTTCATCAAGAGGAAGGCTGTTCAGGATCCCGAACTCGCTGCCGAGGGCGCTGAGCGTTTCGCTGAACTTCGCCTTTATCTTTTTGGTTGTGGGAGCTGCGCCGTAAATTTCCGAAAGGACGGTGGGGAGGGGAAGGATGGGATGGACCTCCGGCTCTTCTTTCAGGTGAGGCTCTTCCTTCCTGTCAGCCAGATCCCAGACCCTGTGCATGACGCCTATGGTGAGGGGCTTTCCGCACACGGGGCAGATATTGCCGTGCTCTTCGGCTTCCTCCGGTGACATGACCACATGGCAGTTCCTGTGACCGTCGTAATGGTACTTGCCCTCCTCCGGATAGATCTCGAGCGTTCCCTCAAAGTGCGTATCCGAGGTTCTCTGATCCCCGGGAAGGCGGGAGGCCGCTTCGCGGAGCGCGGCGAACATACCGTCGTAGCTGATCCTGCCCGTGAAGAGATTGGCCTCCCTGCCGAGGTTGGGGCCCGAATGAGCGTCGGAATTGGACACGAGGGCGTAGCCGTCGAGAGCGCTCACAAGGCGGTTCATGCCGGGATCCGACGAAAGACCTGTCTCCAGGGCGAAAATATGCTCCGTGAGGCTGCCGAAGCAGTCGTGGATGTCGTCGAAGCCGGATTTGGAACCGAACAGGGAAAACCACGGGGTCCATACGTGCGCGGGAATGAAGAAGGCACGGGGGCATGTGTTGAGCACGAGATCCAGAAGATCTTCTGAGTCGAGCCCCAGGATGGGCCGGCCGTCGGAATTGATGTTGCCGATCTGACCGAGTTTCCCCGAAAAGCGGTCCGCGTCCTCGAGCGTAGGCATGAAAACGAGATTGTGAACCTTTCTGACTTTCCCTCCCCGCTTGTAGATGGAACTTATTTCTGTCTGCAGGCAGAAATAGGGAGGGCGGGCCGGAGAGGAGGCGAGATCCGGAAAGACGGGCTCGGGCCGGACTGCCGGTCTGTAGAATCCCGTCTCCTCGTCAAAGACGAGATTGTCCTTAAGCTCCTGCCGCCACTTCGGGTGCGTGAAATCCCCTGTGCCGAGAACGTTGATGCCCTTGACCATGGCCCAGCCGCAGAGATGCGGC
>ONPA01000130.1 GCA_900319575.1 uncultured Desulfovibrio sp.
GACTGCATCACCGCCGGCGAGGCGCAGAATGTCCTGCCACAGCGTCCGGCCCGGCGTGCGGGGAGAGACCACAAAACCATCACACTCAAGTTCCCAGGTGAAGGTTTCGGTTTCTCCACGGCCAGTGAACCGCCTGTCCGAGCCATGCCAGCCGCTTCCAAGAAGAACGGGCTCAAAGCCGAGCCTGCGGTAACGCGTGGCCAGCGTGTGTGCCCAGGAATACACCCAGGCAGCCACATCGCCGGAATTCGTCAGCAGTGCCTGCTCCTCCCGCCGGTTCAGCCCTGAGGCGAAGGCCATGCCGTCGAGCCCCAGCGTTATGATGACGCTGTACACGGGGCGCCGTCTGGCGGGCAGACAGGTGTCTTCCGGGAAACGAAAGACATTGTGCAGCTGGGACATGTCAGCGTGCCTAAAACCGGCTGCCCGGCTTTCATACACCGCGTCCCCGCATCTGCCGGAAACATTTCGGAAACCGCTGTCTGCCAGCAAAATACCTTCTTCCTTCATCAGCATGACCCCTGTTCCAGCTTCTCGCTCCCCTGCACGGACTTTCCGAGCGGCGGATGAAAACGCAGCCCCTTCCGGGGATGAATGATATCCCGCGTGCCTGGGGCGAAACGGCCGGCTATAGCGCCCAGACGGGAATACGGACTTCCGCAGGCGCAGGGCCGGGAGACAAGATACGCCGCGTCGCCCGTACGGTAGCGCACAAGAGGCATGACAGGCTGACGCAGCGTGGTGAACACGAGCTCGCCCACAGCTGTGCGCCCTGTTTCCGGATCGATGTCCAGCACCCTGCCAGTGAGAGGATCCACGATTTCACAGAAAACGTCCAGATGCCGGATGTGATAACCGTCATGACAGTTACATTCCAGAGCGAAGCCAAAGCAGCTCTCCGTGATGCCATAATGATCAATAGAAGCGACACGCCAGATACCGCGCACCCTGGCGGCCAGGGAGGGATCGCACCAGTCTGCGCTGGTAAGAAAACTCTGCAGCCCCGCAGGCGGCCGATCCGGAAAAATTTTAAAAATTCCCTCAAGCTGCTTCGGCGACAGCACCAGACTGTGCGGATGCAGTTCTTCCATGCGGCTGATGACGGCCCCGGCGTCAGCGCCTGAGGACATGGCCTCTACACGAGTGCCTCTCCGGTTCAGGCCCTGTCTGAGAAGGTCGGCAACGCCATCAGGACGCTCGGAGCCAGGCAGACAGACAAGAAGCGTCTCACCCGGCGCCACAATCTGGGCCATACCGCTGGCGAAGAAGTCTGCTGTGCGTCTGAGACATCCCGCGTCGAAGGCAATGCGCTTGGGCATACCGGTGGATCCCGATGTGGGCAGGGTCACGACGCGGTCGGCGCTGTCCTGGGAACCGCATACGAAGCTCCTGTAATCCCTGCTCAAATCCGCGGATGACGTGAAGGGAAGACCGGCAAGGAGCGACCGTATCTCTCCGGTAAATACCGTATCCCTGTCTTCACTGAAGTTCTCTCCGCACTGGGCCTTTTCCGAGAGCTCCCGCCAGAGATCAAGACAGGCCCGTGAAAGGACGCTGATGCGGTCTTCCAGGCCGCTGAAGCGTTCCCGGTAAAAAGGCGAAGCCTGCACGCGCCTCAAGACACGGGCGAGAAGAAGCCCCTGGAGGGCGGCCAGCCCGGAGACCGGAAGATATGCCCCCGGAGCAGCGAGCCAGGACGCTGGGATTCGGGCACTGGGTAACGTTCCGTCCGTGACAAGGGCTTTCAGCACGTCTCCGGCCTCCAGGGCCACGCGGCTGTCCTGGAAATCGATGCCGCCGGCGTCAGTGTAGTGTCCGGGCCCGTTCGTGCAGCGCGGCTCTCCGGCCGGGGCGGAAGAGAGAAAACCCATTACGACTCCTCTGCCGGCCTGTCCTGTTTTCCCGCTGAGGCCTGATTCGCTTCCGCGCGGCGTTTTTCCTCAAGCTCGTCGGCAAAGCAGTGGGGGCAGAGGTGCAGCTCTGCGTACTCCTTTCCGAACTGCGAGATCATCATTTCGCGTTCCTGCGGGTTATCGCAGGGGAGAATACCGAAATGACCGTTTTGCTCACCATTTATACCGCATTTGGCGGAAAGCCGGCTGGCCGCGTGAATAGTGTTGTCATCACTGTTGATCAGAAAAATTTCGCCCAGGGCGGGATTCACGAACATACAGATCTCCCCAGGTTCCGGCCCTGAGGCAGGAACCTTTGTTGAAAAAGATAATCTATCAGCCGAAGCAGGCAAGGACAATCAGAGCCAGCCCGGCCCCGCGGGCGTGCCCTATTTCATCTCCGGCACGCCGAGGCGTCCCGGATACAGGGGAATTCCGTCCGAACTCGTCATGTTCTGGGCGCAGAACGGAATGATGCGCCCGTCCGGGCGAACAATATGGATGCAGCAGTACCTGAGCCGTTCGGTATCGAGGCTCAGGGCATCCTGAAACGCCATTCCCGAAAGCGTAAAGAGGCGCTCTTCCCTTCTTTTCATGAGAAAAGAGGAAAACGCGTCAGCAGAGCCAGGCTTCCCGCAGCAGGACGTTTCCCTTTCAGGGCGCGCCCACTGCCTCGCGATGAAGGCCTTGGTCATGCGTGATCCCTCCGCTGCCTCTATGGGGCCTCTGGGGCGATTCCCGCACCCTCCCCCGGCCCCGCTTTCAGATTTCAGACCATCCCCTGTGCGCGCGTAGACAGCGCTGAAACTGCAGAGAGAATGCTCACAGTGCGGCGGATGAAAATCTTTTCCGCTGATCCATTCCGGCGCCTGGCTGGCCAGGGCCTGCATGACA
>ONPA01000131.1 GCA_900319575.1 uncultured Desulfovibrio sp.
CACGCTTGGGGAGATCGTGTAAGACGCCAAGTCCTAGGATGCGGCGCAGTGGTCGTCGAACCAAGAATCCCCCGGATTTATCCGTGGAGTGTCAACCTAGGAGAGCCTTCAGCAGACAGGACAGACCGCCGAGGCCGATCACGGTGAGCAGGAAGCGCCGCATCATGTCGATGCTGAGATGCCGGGCCACGGGGTGAGCGAGGATAACACCCAGAATGGCCGCGGAAGCGGACCACACGGCGTAGTGCAGGACTGTATCCGTATAGAGCCCGGCATAGCCCTGCAGGAAGCACTGAAAGGCGCTGCGGAGGAGATAGTAGAGGCCCAGTGTGCCGAGCATGACGCTGGGAGGCCATCCCGCATAGAGGCCATACGCCGCGGCCGGCGGTCCGTCGAAGGACGTAGAGGTACCAAGCACGCCGGAAAGAAACCCTGCTGCCAGAGCGGCCCGCCAGTTCTCGCCGCGCGGTTTTATGCGGGCCGCCGCATGCCAGACAGGGAAGAGAACAAGGATAAGGCCCACGCATATTCTGAGCGTCCTGTCGGGGAGAGCCTCGAGAATCCACAGGCCGGCGACAGAGCCCGGCACCGTGCCGGCAAGAAGCGGCAGGATGGATTTCAGGCGGCAGGCCCGCACATTCAGGCCTACTATGGCGATCATCATGAACGGCAGGGAAAGGCAGCTTAAGAGCACGGCGTCCTGCATAGGCAGGAAAAAGGCCGTGATGGGCACGGCGAAGAGCGCGGCGCCCATGGATGTCACGCCGGCGACAAAACCGCCGCAGAGCCAGGAGAGGAAGACGGCCAGGGTAACGGTATCCATGAAGAGATCCTAGAAAAGGCCGAACTGGCGGGCTGCCTTCACAAGGCAGGAAATTCCGCAGAGGAAGAGCAGGATGAGGAGAAGCCTGCGCATGGCTTCCGCGCTGATCCGCGTGGAGATGGGGTACGCGATGGTAAGTCCCAGCACGGTAGCGGGAATGGACCAGCAGGCGAGATACAGGAGGTGTGGCGTGTAGAGGCCGCTCGCTCCCTGCAGAATCCAGGAGAAGGCTCCTCTCACCACCCAGAATACGCCCAGCGTGCCGAGGATCACGCGGGGCTGCCAGCCGGCGTAGACCGCGTAGGCGCCAACGGGCGGGCCGTCAAAGGAAATCGACGTGCCGAGCACGCCCGCCGTGAAGCCGGCGATGCTGGCGGCTTTCCAGTTTTCCTCCCGCGATTCGATGTGCACATGCATGGTGTAGAAGGGGAAAACCAGCAGGGCAATGCCTACGATGAGGTTGAGGACGCGGTCCGGGCAGTTAGCGATGACCCAGAGCCCGGCAATGGAACCCGGAACGGAGGCGAGAAGGAGCGGAATGAGGGCCTTCCAGCGGCAGTAATGCAGATGGAAGAGAGACATGGCCATGTCCATGAAGGGCAGCGTCATGCAGCTGATGAGAATGGCGTCCTGCATGGGCAGGAAGAGCGCCGTAACGGGCACGGCGAAGAGCGCGGCGCCCATGGCGCACACGCCGGACAGAAATCCGCCCAGGCACCAGGTCATGGCCGTTCCGATCTCCACCCAGTGGGATGAGAGAAAGTTCATGAAGTCCATTGCGTATCCCGTGTGATGGTTTTTTCCTCCGTCTTCCGTCTCTGATGGTGTATCCCCCGTGGGAAATATAGGCAACCCGCGGACCGGAAACAGGTGGTCCGGCCGCAGGCGCGGCGCTTGCCAGCGCTCTCTGCGATGCATAGAATACCGGCTTTCAGAAAAGATGGAGGCAAAGCCTCCTGTGAGGTACGTCGGAATGCATACGCTTCTTGAGAAAGCCGCGGCCCGTATCGCCGCCGGCACCGCTCCCCTTGAAAACGCAGCCGAGGCCGTGGAACTGGCCAGGCTGCCGCGCAGTGAGAATCCTGATATTTTCGCCTGCGCCGCGCTGGCCCGCGCGCGCTTCGCCGGCCCCGTCTTCACCTGCGCCATCATCAATGCGAAGTCCGGGCGCTGCGCGGAAAACTGCGCCTTCTGCGCCCAGTCGTCCTTTCATCATACAGACGCTCCCGTATACGGTCTCGTGGGCACGGACGTGCTCCTGAAACACGCTGAGGAAATGGCAGCCCACGGCGTGAAGCGCTTCGGCATCGTGACGAGCGGCACCACCGTTTCCGACCGCGACCTCGACAGCCTCTGCGAATCCGCCAGGATCCTCCGGGACAGGGTGGACATCGCCCTGTGCGGCTCCCTCGGCATCCTTACGAAGGAAAAACTCCGCCGCCTGAAGGAGGCCGGGTTCACTTCCATCCATCATAATCTCGAAACGGCGCGCAGCCATTTCGCCAGCATCTGCACCACGCACGATTACGATCAGGACATCGCCACGCTGAGGGACGCCAGGGACGCCGGCTTCCGCGTATGCAGCTGCGGCATTTTCGGCCTCGGAGAGACCTGGGAGCAGCGCGTGGAGCTTCTCGAGACAGAGAAGGAATGCGGCGTTGACTCCCTGCCCGTCAACCTCCTTGATCCCGTGCCCGGCACGCGCATGGAGCACCAGAAGCTCCTGGAGCCCTGGGAGGCCCTGCGCTGCGTGGCGCTTGCCCGTCTCGTCAGCCCAGAGAAGGACGTCATCCTCTGCGGCGGACGCCTCCCCACACTGGGAGACGGTTCCTCCTGGGCTCTGGCCGCCGGCGCCAACGGCATCATGACCGGCAACTACCTGACCACGAAGGGATGCGGGTACGACGATGACGACGCCATGTTCCGCTTTCTGGGCGTGAGGGGGTAACGCCATGCGCGGGTACTTCATCACGGGCACGGACACAGACGCCGGGAAGACGGCAGTTACTGCCTCCCTCGGGAAACACATGGGATCTCTCCTGAATGACAGGCTCGTGCTCATCAAGCCCGTGCAGACCGGCTGCCTGAAACAGCCGGACGGATCCTGGCTGGCCCCTGACGAGGCCGTCTACGCTGAGCTCGGCTGCCGGGGAAAGGCCCTCTTCCGCTATGAGCCGCCCTGCTCGCCCCACCTCGCCGCCTCCCTGGCGGGGGATACCCTTTCCGCGGCATCCCTCGCTGAAGCCGTGCGCGGGGCCGTTCCTGAAGGTGACGCCGTCCTCGTTGAGGGAGCCGGCGGCTGCCAGGTCCCCCTCAGCGACGGCGAGAACATGATGGATCTCATGCTGGCCCTGGGGCTTCCCGTCATTCTGGTCACGGCCAACCGCCTCGGCTGCATCAACCACGCTCTCCTGAGCCTCGAGGCCCTGCAGTCCAGGGGCCTCAGGTGCGCGGGCGTCATCCTGAACCGCACGAGGCCGGGAAGCGACTGCGACGCCGGCTGCGGTCCATGGGCCGGCATCGGCGACGAAAAGCGCATCCTCGATGACAACGAAGAGAGCCTGCGGCGCCTGTGCGCGAAGCGCGGCGTGCCGCTCCTCGCGTCCCTGCCCTACACGGAGCACCTCGATACGGATCAAAAGGCGCGTCTCTCCTACGCGGACAGGCTGAAGGACGCGGCCCGTTATCTCGTGGAGCACATGGCGCCAGAGGAACCCGCCCCCTGGGGCTGGGCTCCGGGAGAGGACGACGCAGCCATGCTCGCCTTTGACAGGGAGCATCTCTGGCATCCCTACACTTCGGCGCTCCATCCGCTTCCCGTGCACGCCGCGGCGCGTACCCATGACAACCGCATCGTGCTCACGGACGGCACGGAGCTCATCGACGGGATGTCCTCGTGGTGGTGCGCCATCCACGGCTACGGAAATCCCGCGCTCGAGGACGCCATGGCCCGCCAGATCCGCACCATGAGCCATGTCATGTTCGGCGGCCTGACACACAGGCCGGCCGTGGAACTCGGGCGTCGCCTGCTCGCCATGGTGCCGGAAGGACTGAAGCACATCTTTTACGCGGATTCCGGATCCGTGGCCGTGGAAGTAGCCCTCAAGATGGCCGTGCAGTACCAAATTTCCATTGGCCGCGGCACGCGCCGGCACTTCCTCACGCCCATGGGCGGCTACCACGGCGATACGCAGGGAGCCATGAGCGTCTGCGATCCCGTGAACGGCATGCACAGCCTTTTCACCGGGCTCCTTCCGAAGCACATTTTCATGGAACGCCCCACCTGCCGCTTTGACCAGCCCTTTGATCCGAAGAGCCTCGACATGGCGCGGCGCATCCTCGCCGAAAGGAAGGACGAGATAGCCGCGGTCATCCTCGAGCCCGTTGTGCAGGGCGCGGGCGGCATGTGGATCTACCATCCGGACTATCTTAAAGGATTGCGTAAACTCTGCGACGAGAACGGCTGCCTGCTCATCTGCGATGAAATCGCCACGGGCTTCGGACGGACCGGAAAGCTTTTCGCCTGCGGGTGGGCCGGCATTACGCCGGATATCATGTGCGTGGGCAAGGGGCTCACGGGCGGAATGATGACGGGCGGCGCCGTCCTCGCCACAGCCCGCGTGGCAGAAGGCATAGAACAGGCAGGACCGGAGGAAGGCGGCGGCATACTCATGCACGGGCCGACCTTCATGGGCAATCCCCTCTTCTGTGCCGCGGCCTGCGCGAGCCTGGACCTGCTTTCCGCCTCTCCCTGGAAGGAGCGCGTGAAAAACATTGAGAAGGAACTTAAAGAAGGACTTGAACCCTGCCGGTCCATGCCGGGCGTGCGCGACGTGCGCTGCCTCGGAGCCATCGGCGTGGTCGAGGTGGAGAAGGAAGTGGACATGGCCGTCCTGCAGGACTTCTTCATAAAACAGGGCGTGTGGATCCGGCCCTTCAATCACAACGTGTATCTCATGCCGCCCTACATAACGCCGGCTGAGGACGTGGCGCGCCTGTGCGCGGCCATCCGCCTCGCTGTGGAAAAACGGCTGGCCTGACAGAACACGCCGGGCCCCTTTCCGCGGCGCGGGGACCCGGCCTTTCACCAGGAATCTGCCGGCCGGGCCGGCGCGCCGTAAAGGAAAAAGGGGAAATCTATGGCAGAAGCTGAAAAGAGGGAAAGCGACGGCATTCTGGAACGGCTTTTCCACCTGAGGGAAAAGGGCACCACGCCGCGCCAGGAAATGCTGGCCGGTCTCACGACCTTTGTGGCCGTTTCCTACATTATTTTCGTCAACCCGCACATGCTCGCCGACGCGGGCATGCCCCAGGAGGCGGCCATCGCCTCCACCATCCTGGCGACGGTCTTCGCTACGGCCATCATGGGCCTGTGGGCCAACTTCCCCGTGGCCGTCGCGCCGGGCATGGGGCTCAACGCCTTCTTCGCCTATTACGTGTGCACCACCGTGGGCCTGCACTGGACCGTGGCCCTCGGCGCCGTCTTCATATCGGGCGTGGTCTTCTTCCTGCTCACGGTCACGAAGATACGGCAGATGCTCATCGACGCCGTGCCCCTCGCGCTCAAGAGCGCCATCGTTGTGGGCATAGGCATGTTCATCGCCTTCATAGGCATGAAAAACGCCGGGATCGTCGTCGCGGACAAGGCCACCTTCGTGACCCTCGGACACATGCTGAAGCCTGAGCCCCTGCTCACCTGTTTCGGACTCATCCTGACCGCCGTGCTCATGGCCCACAACGTGAAAGGCGCCATGATCATCGGCATCTTCTGCACCACCCTTGCCGCCATGGCAGTGGGAGTGGCGCCCGTACCGCACGGCATTGAGAACATCGTGAGCCTCTCCATCCCGGATATCCGTCCCGTGTTCTTCGCCCTCGATATCAGGGGCGCCATTGATTACGGCATCGTGAGTATCGTGCTGACCTTCACCATCGTCGAGCTCTTCGACAACATGGGCACACTCATCGGCCTTTCCCGCAAAGCCGGTCTCATGAGAGACGACGGCCATATCGAGAATATCGACAGGGCCCTCCTCACTGACTCCGTGGGCACCATGGCGAGCAGCCTCTTCGGCACGTCCACTGTGACTAGCTATGTCGAGAGCGCCGCGGGCATAGCCCAGGGCGGACGCACAGGCCTCACGGCCGTGACCGTGGCTGTCCTCTTCGCCGTGTCCCTGATCTTCTCGCCCCTGGTCAGCCTCGTGCCGCCCTGCGCCACGGCGCCTGCCCTGATCATCGTGGGCGCCCTCATGATGAGCGACGTCGCCCGCATCAATTTCAACGACTTCACCGACGCCGTGCCCGCCTTCCTGACCATTATCATGATGCCCCTCACTTACAGCATCGCGAGCGGCTTCGGTTTCGGTTTCGTGAGTTACGCCTTCATCAAGCTCTTCACGGGCAGGGGAAAGGAAGTGAGTCCTTTCATGTGGTGCATCACGCTGCTCTTCCTGGCGAACTTCGCCATGCGCGGCTAAAGGAGAACTGCCATGTCCAATACTGAAGATCTGATTGAGAGCGTGCGCGGAGATGAAGCGGCCATGAAGCGCGAGCTGCAGGCCGCCTGGAGCCGCCTGCAGGAGGCGGATGCCGAAGAGTCCTTTGACGACGCGGCCTTCATCCGGATCTGCGCGGATGAGCTGGGTGATCCCTACGCCCAGCTTCTGGCAAGCCATATGGCCCTGGAGGGGATAGGCATGGACCCGGACAGCGGAGCGGCCCGGGCCTGGCTCGAGAAGGCCTGCGCCGCGGACTTCCCTCTGGCTCTGGTTCAGCTCGGCCGCTTCCTGACCATCGAGGGGAAAGGGCGCAAAGACGAGGCAAAGGCCCGGCAATGCTTCAAAAGGGCTCTGGAGATAGACGCTCCGGAAGCCAGGGGTGCCCTCGGGGAAGCTCTTGTCCTGGGAGGACTCGGCTCCAGGCACGTTAAGGACGGAGCGAGGCTCCTGCGCGCCGCGGCCGAAGACGATCCCGAATGTGCCATGCTTCTCGTGCGGTTCATCGAGGATGGCAAAATCAAGCCCGCGGAGGGGGAAAACACCTTCCTGCTCATTACCCGCGCAGCGGAAGGCGGCGTGCCCGAGGCGATGCGCGACCTCGGCAATATCCTGCTCATCTGTTCCCTGGCGAAGCCGGAAGACATGCCTCTGCCCGGACTCACGCCGGAAGGCCTCCGCGAAGAGGGAATACGCTGGCTTGTCAAGGCTACGGCCGCCGGCGACGTGAAAGCCGAGGTTATCCTGAAGGGCGTTGCTGCACGCGAAGAGGAAGAGGATAACCCGGACGGTGAGGTAAGGCAGTGAAGGCGAAAAGGGGCGGCGTTCCCACAACGCCACGGTTCCACGAGGACGATCACGTCGTCCTGAAGGCGCCGGTGACAGGCACCAACCGCCTCATGCGTTCATCCTACATGCACCATCTTCCAGCGGGGCTCAAAGGCATCATCAACAGCACGAAGGACGGCGTAAGCGAGGTGGAGTTCCGCATGCGCGGATCGGACGGCTTCGCTGACGTTATCATCATGCGCGTGCCTGACGTAAAGCTCGAACACGATCCCGACTGAACACCCTGTCTGAATGGACTGGATGGGAGAGGGACGCTTTTCCGGGGAGGCCGGAGAGCGTCCCTCTCTTCTGCCTCCGGGGCAGAGGAAAGGCTTTTCCCTTTTTTACCTGCTGAAATCAGGGATTTTTTCCAAGCTGGAAAAAATTTTGCAAAAGGTTAGTTTTTTTCTTGCATTGCGCCCCTAATTTTCTTATTGGGCACTCAAGGCCACTTGAGGAGGGTCGAAACAGGCTGAGTCGGAACATCCACAGCAACACTTCAACAAGCGAATGTGGTGAGCCGGTTCATTGGAGCGGCAGCATTGCGTTCCGGGAGCATATAGATGGAAGCTTACGAGTATTTCCTTTATATCCTGGACAAGGCCGTGAAGAAGGCGGGAAGTCCGTCCCGCCTAGCCTATAGTCTCAACATGGCGCCGAATATGATCACCCGGTGGTACAAGCAGGAACGAATCCCCACGCTCCGCAGCATACAGCCGGTACTTGATTACATGAACGCCGATTTCAAAACGGGCGACGCCGTCGTGGACAAGACGGTCAAGTTCGTAACACCCCGCCGGGCAGAAGCCGGGAAGAATGTTATGCTTCCCGACTCCGAAGAGTTCATCGCCACGCCTCTCGTAGGCGAAATGGGAGCCGGACCGGGTTATTTTCAACAGGACTCCATTAAGTCCTGGATGGTGGTGAACAAAAACCAGTCCGCCGTCCGCGGCCGGCGCAATATCATTGCCGTGGAGATCGGGCAGCACTCAACGTCCATGCAGCCCCTTCTGAGCCCGGGAGACGTTGTTCTCGTCGACCGGGATGATACGGATGTTTCCCGTCCGGGACGCATCATGCTGGTGCGCACCCCTGACGGTGCCGGTATGGTCAAGCGCGTTTCCGTACGCCGCGGCCAGGACGGCAAGGTGCAGATTGTCTTCTATTCCGACAACGCAGCCTCGAACCCGCCTCAGACTTACCAGCTGGACGATGATTATCATGGCGACATGAGCGCGGCCGTTGTTGGCCGGGTCATTTCCAGTCTGGCTGATATCAAGAACCGCTAGCAAATCCCCTTTGCCGGCAGAGAGGCCCCGGAAGCGCGAGCTTCCGGGGCCTCAGTTGTCCGGATATCCGGAATGCTATTTCGAGAAAATCATGGGGGGCCTGCGGGTCGCGGGTTTCAGCTTGGAGTTGCTGTAGCCCATGCTGATGGTGGACACGAGCTCGAAATGGTCGGGAACGTTGTGCGCCTTCTTGAATTCGGCCGTGTTGAGAACAGCCTCGGCGAAGCCTATCCAGCAGCAGCCGATGCCCTCGGACTCGGCGAGGAGCATGATGTTGCCAGCCACGAGGGAGCAGTCGTAAACGTGCCAGTGTGAACGGGTGTCGCCGTAAATGACGAGCACTGTGCCGGCGTGATTGAAGATGTTGTATTTGGGATTCTTCAGCCAGGTCTCGTACTGGGTGAACTGCGGGTAGTCCGCCATATGATCCAGGATCTCTTTTTTGGCCCTGTCCGAAAGGGCATCGATCTCGGCGCGGTCGCGCAGAATGACGAATCCCCAGGGCTCCATGCCGGATCCCGTGGGAGCTTTGACGGCCAGGCTGATGAGCCGGTCCATGGTATCCTGGCTGATGGGTGCGTCCGTGTACTGACGGATGCTGCGCCTGTTTTCTATGGCTTCGGTGACGTCAAGCATGACTTTTTTCTCCTGTAAATGTGGCTGAGTATAAGGTTCTGTGCCCTGGCAGGAGGCGTGGAAGAGGCTTCTTCGCGGAAAAGCACAGGGGTTCCGCTTCACGCAGGGAAAGCATATCCGGATGCAATGCTCCGCCCTGGGGGAAAGCCTTCCGGTCCGTCTCCAAATTTACCAATTTTTTAAAGCAGTTACAAATCCCGGGGAGAAAAGTCCCGGCATCCCCTCAGGCGGAAAGGAAGGAGGCGAGATCAGAGGCCGCTCCGGCGGCGCCCCACAGGCCGCAGTCATCGCTTCTGAAAAGGCGCACGGGCATCTGAGCGAGAAGATCCGCCTTTGTTTCCTGGAGCAGCTCATCCCTGAAGGCCCGGCAGGTGACGAGTCCAGGATTGCGCAGAGCCAGGCCGCCGGCTATCCACAGTCCGCCAAAGCAGAGCGAAGAGAGCATAAACGCGCGGCAGGCGCGGGCAAGGAAGGAAGCAAACACCGCGCGCAGAGGCGTGTCGTCAGAGAGATACGCCGGGCCTATGGCGCTGGCCGGCATACGCTTTCCGCTGAGAAATTCCTGCAGGGCCTCAAGCCCTCTTCCCGAGACCACGTCATCAGTTTCGGCGAAGGCGCGGCCGCCGAGCCGCGGCAGAAGAAAATCCTCAAAGGCCCGTTCTTCCCTTCCCCTGAAAGGAAAGGGAACATGCCCTCCCTCTGAAGGCATGACGCGGGGCGGCATCCCCGGAATGAGGACGGAACAGCCGAACCCCGTGCCGGGACCGATGGCGGCCATAACGCTCTGGCCGGAGGACGGCTTCATGTCACAGTGGAGGACGGGGACAGCCGCTTCCCCGGCCGGCGTGAGTATGGAGCGGGCCACGGCAGCGAAATCATTGATGATCCTGAAGGGGACAGGCGCCCCCTGCCCTTCCGCGTATTCCGCAGCGGCGTTGCTGAGACGCACGCGGCCGTTTTCCACGGGACCGGCGCAGGCTGCAGCGCAGGCGGCGCAGGAAGAGAGCGCGTCCCTGCCGAAGGCGTTTTTTATGGCCTCAAAGAGCGAGGGGACATCAGGCACTTTTCCGGTGGGCACGTCCTGGCGGGCAGTGAGAACGAGTCCGGTCCCGTCCCTGTGAAAAAGGCCGAGCCGGCAGGTGGTGCCGCCGATATCGCAGGCGGCAAGCGTTACAGGGGACATGGGCATCTCCCGGCGTTTCACGCTGAAAGGGCCCGCCCGGCACTGCCGGACGGGCCCTGATTATTGCCCTGCGGATTAGTCGTCATTGAAGTCCGGCTGGTTCTCCGTGCAGTCACCGAGGAATTCGTCACGCATGAACGCCCAGCGTATATCCGCGGGGCGGCTGTTCGTGATTTGTCCCACACTGCCGGGAGTCCCCAGCGAGAAGGCCTTTTCGGCCCGCTTCTCGAACTGGCTGACGAACCCGCTCTGGCCGACGGGATTGCCGGAAAGACTGACCATGCCCTGCGGGGCGGGCTCACGGTACTCAAGAATGATCTTGCCGAGCCTGAAATCCACCACGCGGGCGAAGTATCTGGCTATCCAGTACGCGGGACCGTTGTCCGTGGGATCGCCGACAACGCCGCCGAAGGGGTCATTGTTCCTGGGCACAAGGTAGGTGAAGGCCCTGAACCCGGCGCCGCCGATGACGACATTTTCCTCATCGATGGCGCCCACGCGCGGGGTGACATCGTTCCAGTACCAGCGGTCATTGACAACGGCGTGGGTAATGGTGGCCATGGGAGATCTGGCGTCGGTGCCAAAGACCTGGGTGTAGACGTCAGGGCTCGGGCCGCCGACCATGCTGGCGTTTCTGAGATAGCCGTGGCTGCGGCCGCCGGTTTTCCACGGAATGCCGTTCACGGAGATGCTCACGGCCGGATTGGACGTGGAAACATAGGCATTGTTATAGAGGCCGCGCTGCTGGCCGGTGGAGGCGCAGCCTCCGAGTACCAGCACGGTGCCCAGACAGAACAGGATCGCGAGGGAATGCCTCATGGGAAACTCCTTTGTCTGACCGCCTCCCTTTCCGGGCAGGCGCTGCCCTGCCGCGCGGGATGCGGGTTCTGGCGGGAAACGGTAGCGCGTCCGGATACTCTTCCCGGGACAAAATCACCCCTGGCAGAAGGGACGCGGGAACACACTTTCTTCTATCATTTATTAAGGGCTTCTCTGAGAAGGTCAAGAAGCCCGTCTATATCTTCCGGACGCGTGGCCCAGTTGCAGGCGAGACGCGCCACCGTATGCGTCTCATCGGGCTTTTCCCAGAAGCTCCAGGCAAGCTTTCCTTCAAGTTCCGGCAGAATGCTGTCCTCAAAAACAGGGAACTGCTGGTTCGTGGGAGAGTTGATGCGGAGGGGAATGCCCAGTGCCCTGAGGCCGCGCTTCATTTTCATGGCCATGGCGTCAGCGTGGCTGCAGATATTGAAATAAAGATCTGACTCGAAGAGGGTCTCAAACTGCACACCCATGAGCCGTCCCTTGGCCAGGAGACCGCCGCGCTGCTTGACCATAGTCATGAAGTGGGCAGGCATGTTGTCCTGCGTGAAGACCACGGCCTCCCCGCAGAGAGCGCCGGCCTTGGTGCCGCCAATATAGAAGACCTCGCAGAGCCGCGCGAGTTCCGGGAGCCCGAGGTCGCAGGCCTCACTCCCGAGACCGTAGCCGAGACGCGCTCCGTCAATGAAGAGCGGAATATCAAAGCTGCGGCAGACATTGTGCAGGGCGGTGAGCTCCTTTTTCGTATAGAGCGTGCCGTATTCCGTGGGAAAAGAGATGTAGACGAGGCCGGGAAAAACCATGTGGTCGCGGTTGCCGTCGGCGCGGGCGTCCCTCAGGAATTTTTCCAGGGCCGCGGCCGTGATTTTCCCTTCGGTTTCAGGAAGGGGAAGCACCTCGTGGCCGGTTAATTCGATGGCACCGGCCTCGTGCAGGCTGATATGTCCCGTGGCGGCGCAGACAGCGCCCTCGTAGGATTTCAGCATGGCCGAAATCACAATGGCGTTGGTCTGGGTGCCTCCGGAGAGGAAGAAGACCCGGGCCGCGGGAAGACCGCAGGCTTTGCGGATGAGATCCGCGGCGCGCTCCGTGTGAACGTCCGCGCCATAGCCCGGCAGTTTCTCCATATTGGTTTCAATGAGAGCTTCGAGGACTGATGGATGCGCGCCGTCGTTGTAATCACAGGAAAGGTCAATCATAAAGCAAAATCCCTGGGCCTCATCAGTCCGCCGCGGGGGCGGGCTCTCCTCCCGGAAGACGGGAGAAGGGAAGCGCCGGTTAGAGGATAAGAACGAGAGTGCCTGCCGTGATGAGAAGACCGCCGATGACGAGCTTCCAGCTCACCGCCTCGCCCAGAATGACAACGCCGAGAACCATGGTCAGAGGGACGCTCAGCTTGTCAATGGGGGCAACACGGCACACGTCGCCGAGCTGCAGGGCCTTGAAGTAGAAAAGCCACGAGAGACCGGTGGCAATGGCCGAAAGAAAGAGAAAGAGCATGGTGCGGGGCTGAATGGAGCGGACTTCGCCCACTTTTCCCGTGAAGATGACGATGCCCCAGACGAGAATCAGAATAAAGCTGACCCTGACGGCCGTGGCCAGATTGGAATCGATGCCCCGCACGCCCATTTTGGAGAACAGCGCCGTGAGGGAAGCAAATACAGCGGAAAGAACCGCGTACACCTGCCACATGATACCCGCTCCTTATACAGGAAAAAGCCCGCGCTCCCATAGGGGAACGCGGGCTTTCATTATACTCTATGTGAAAACGTTTTAGAAGTTGTACCGGGAGAGCGTGTCGATGACTTCCTGCGGCGTGTCGAGGATGGTCACGAGCCTGTCAATTTCCTTTTCCGTGATAAAGCCGCCCGCGGCCATGGACTTCTTCAGCCAGTCGATGAGGCCGGCCCAGTATTTCCTGTTGTAAAGGATGATGGGGAAGGGCTTGATGCGGTGGGTCTGGGCGAGCACGAAAGCTTCGGAGAACTCGTCGATGGTTCCCATGCCGCCGGGCATGACCACATAGGCCTTCGCGTATTTCACGAACATGAGCTTGCGCACGAAGAAATACCTGAAGTTGCAGCGCAGGCGCACATATTCGTTGCAGCCCTGCTCCTTCGGCAGATGGATGTGCAGTCCGATGGAGACGCCGTTGGCTTCCACGGCTCCCTTGTTGGCGGCTTCCATAATGCCCGGTCCGCCGCCGGAGATGATGCCAAAGCCGGCCTCGCTGAGGCCCTTGGCGATGGCAACCGTGTCAGCGTATTCCTGCTGGTCGGGTTTCACGCGCGCGGAGCCGAAAATGGAGATACAGTTCCTGTCAACGCTGTTCAGGGCGTCAAAGGCGGTTACCATCTCGGCCATGATGCGGAACGTGCGCCAGGATTCGGTGGTGGAGTTTGTGAGATCGTCTATGATATTTTTCTGCAGTTCAGGCATGATTTTCTTTCCTTGTCCGAAGGTTAGCGCGATGAAAGCCGCGCTCTGCACTGGTAAAAAAACAGGAAGAGTGTGCGTTATCCTTCCGCGGACGTCAAGACGCGGCACGCTCTGCCTGTCTCCGCAGGCCCATTATGCAGCCTGTCCCTCTCTTGTGGAGGAAACCGGCTTTTTGTTACCCTCCCCCTGTCCCTTCCCTTTGCCCAGCCGATCCTTATATTTTAAAGGTAAACTGCCCGTTTTGCATCCGATATGGCGTTTCGCGCCGGAGGTTAATCAATGGACCAGAAAGAAGCAGAAGCCCAGAAGGCGGCCGAAGAGCTCGATAAGATGATTGAGCGCGTCGTGGCCGCGCAGAAAGAGTACGCGTCGTTCACACAGGAGCAGGTGGACAGGATCTTCCACCATGCCGCAGCCGCTGCCGTAGCGCACCGCATTGACCTGGCGCGCATGGCCGTCAGGGAAACGGGCATGGGACTCATGGAAGACAAGGTCACCAAGAACCATTTCGCAGCCGAGTACATCTACCATAAATACAAGGATGAGAAGACCTGCGGCATCATTGAGGACGATCCTGTCAACGGCTACCGCGAGATCGCCGCTCCCCTGGGCGTCGTCGCCGGCATCATCCCCTGCACCAACCCCACGTCGACAGCCATTTTCAAGGCCCTTCTCTGCCTGAAGACGCGCAACGGCATCATTTTCTCGCCCCACCCCCGGGCCCCGGAATGCACGCGCGCCGCGGCCGAAATCATCCGTAAGGCCGCTGTCGAGGCCGGCGCTCCCGAGCACATCATCGACTGCATTGAAAAGCCCTCGCTGGCCCTCTCCCAGCAGCTCATGGGCCATAAGGGCATAGCCCTCATTCTCGCCACAGGCGGCCCGGGCATGGTCAAAGCGGCCTACAGCTCCGGCACTCCCGCCATCGGCGTGGGCTCCGGCAACACGCCTGTCATCATCGACGAGCGCGCTGACATCCGCATGGCCGTGAACTCGATCCTGCTCAGCAAGACGTTCGACAACGGCATGATATGCGCGTCCGAACAGTCCGTGGTCTGCCTCGACGAAGTCTACGACAAAGTGCGCCAGGAATTTCTGTGGCGCGGCGCGTGGTTTGCCGACAAAGAACAGGCAGAGGCCCTCTGCGGGGTCATTTTCAAAAACGGGAAGGTCAATTCCGCCATCGTCGGCCAGCCCGCATACAAAATCGCGGCCATGGCCGGCATCACCCTGCCCGAGTCCGTCAAGGTGCTCATCGCCGAACGCGATGAGGTCCGCCCGGACGATCCCTTTGGCCACGAAAAGCTTTCCCCTGTCCTCGGCATGTACCGCGTGCCTGACTTCACCACGGCCCTTGATACGGCGAAGCGCCTTATCCTCCAGGGCGGAGCGGGACACACGTCCGTGCTCTACACGGATGAGTCTAAGCGCGACCGCATCGACGTCTTCGAGGAAGTCATGCCCACTGGCAGAACTCTCGTGAACATGCCCGCTTCCCAGGGCGCCATCGGCGACGTCTTCAACTTCCGCGTGGCCCCGTCCCTGACCCTCGGCTGCGGCAGCTGGGGCGGCAACTCCGTCAGCGAGAACATAGGGGTAAAGCATCTCATGAACATCAAGACCGTGGCGGCCCGCCGTGAAAACATGCTCTGGTTCAAGGTGCCGCGCCGCATCTACTTCAAGCTCGGAAGCCTGCGCCCCGCCCTTGAGGAATATAAGGACAAAAAGCGCGCGGTTATCGTCACTGACGCGAATATGGTCTCCTGCGGGTACGTCGCCAAAGTGGAAAAGGTCCTTGCGGATCTCGGCACCGACTGCCGCGTCTTCAGCGAGGTTCAGCCCGATCCCACCATGGCCACGGCCAGAAAGTGCCTCGACATGGTCAATTCCTTCAAACCCGACATGTTCATCGCCCTCGGCGGCGGCTCTCCCATGGACGCCGCCAAGATCGTGTGGCTCATGTACGAGTGCCCCGAAACGAAGCTCGAGGACATCGCCCTGCGTTTCATGGATATCCGCAAGCGCGTGAATTCCTTCCCCGAGCTCGGCAAGAAGGCCGTCATGGTCTGCATTCCCACGACGTCGGGCACGGGCAGCGAGGTGACGCCGTTCGCCGTCATCACCGATGAGAAGACCGGCATCAAGTATCCCGTCACCGATTACTCGCTCACGCCCGACATGGCCATTGTCGACCCCGAGTTCGTCATCGGCATGCCCGACAAACTGGCGGCCAGTGCCGGCCTCGACGTGCTGACCCACGCCATTGAGGCCTACACGTCGGTCATGGAGAGCAATATGGCAGACGGCCAGGCCATGGAAGCCATCCGCCTCGTCTTCAAGTACCTGCGCGATTCCGTGAACCACGGTCCCAATTTCCTGAAGGCCAGGGAAAAGATGCACTACGCGGCCACCATGGCAGGCATGGCCTTCGCCAACGCCTTCCTCGGCGTCTGCCATTCCCTCGCCCACTCCCTGGGATCCACGTTCCACATCGCCCACGGCCTCGCCAACGCCCTCATGCTCTCCTACGTCATCGAGTACAACGGCACGGATCAGCCCACCAAACAGGGCATGCTCCCCCAGTACAAGTACCCCTGGGTCAAGGGACGCTACGCCCGCATCGCCGACATGCTCCACCTCGCCGACGATCTCGAGGGCGACAGCCCCGAAATCCGCGGACAGAAGATGGCCCGTCTCGTTGTCGCCATCGA
>ONPA01000132.1 GCA_900319575.1 uncultured Desulfovibrio sp.
CGGCGGCGAGAAGCTCGCAAAGGCCGAGCATCTCAACTTCCTCGGCGCCATTCCGCTTGATCCGAAGACCGTGGTCGCTGCCGATAACGGCATGCCGGTTGTCGAGACAGACGGTGAAAGCCCCGCCAAGACCGCATTCCTCAATGTGGCCAACAATATCGTCAACGCGGCCGTGGCCCGCGAAAAGAAGTAACCGTTTCCGTTTTGCCAGAGAAGGGGATTTTCCTGAAAAAGGAAGATCCCCTTTTTGCGTTTCCGGCCTGCCGCGGCGGTCTTTCCCTTATCCGGAGGGGCTCATTCCGTGCGCCTCCTTTCTGTCACGCCCGGCGGGACTGCTCCGTGTTTTTTTCTTTTCTCTGCAGGGGGTTTGTGATAGAGTCTGACGAAAACCTTAATGGGAGTACCGCGTCCATGATCACCCTCGCCACCAAAATCACGCTCCTGCGCATCCTCCTGGTGCCCATCGTTGTTATTCTCTTATATTTCCCTTGCAAGATAACCTGCTTTCTCGCCGCCCTCGCGTTCATCGCGGCAGCTCTTACGGACTGGTTTGACGGGCATATCGCAAGAAGCCGCCATCTCGTCACCAACATGGGCAAATTTCTGGATCCGCTTGCGGACAAGGTACTCATCTGCTCCGTTCTGATTATGCTGGTGAATCTGGGATGGGCGCCGGCGTGGGTCGTGCTGATTATCGTCTGCCGGGAGCTCATCATCACGGGACTCAGGGCCATCGCCATTGACGAGGGCATTGTCATGGCCGCGGACAGGTACGGCAAGCTCAAGACCGTGCTTCAGATCTGCGCCATCATCCCGCTCATCCTGAATTACCCCTTCTTCGGAATCAACCTGCATCTCATCGGCCTCATCTTCCTGTATCTCAGTATGTTCATGGCCCTCTATTCGTGCTATAACTACTGCCGCAAGTTCATTTTTGCGTTCAGGGAAATCCACGCCGGCGAAACAGACGGCGGGGGGAACGGTACCGGGTTGAATTAATGGAACAGAGTATTCTTCTGCGCGCGAGGCTGAAGAACTGCCTGACGACTATTCTGGATATGGAGGAGGACTTCCACTCCCGCGGTCTGGATACTGTTCTGCGCGGGGAACTGGATTTTCTGAAGAAGTACATGGACCGGGTCGAAACCCTGTCCCTGGATGAAAGCAAGGTTGAGAGGCTTGAGTCGGTAACGGCCCGGATCCTCTCCGAATTTGACGCGGATGGCCCGCTCAGCGCGAGCCGCAAACAGGTACTGCAGTAAACATGTTCTGGCGTGTCTTTCTTCTCTGTTCGTTCAGCGTGTGCAACCTCGTACTCCTGTACCGCATGATCTGGGGTCCCACGGGACTCGTGGATTATAGCGATCTGCGCTCCGAGTACGCGGAAATCCAGCGGCAGGATGCCGCCCTGGACGCGGAGAACCTCAGCCTGAGCCGTGAAATCCGGCTTCTGCAGACCGATCAGAAATACGTTGAGAAAATGATCCGCCAGCGCTTACACTACCTGCGCGACAATGAGATCCTGTATCTCTTTGATGCCGCGCCCAAATCCGGAGCAAGTTCCCATGACTGAAAAGATTGAATGGTATAAGGAAGTCCTCGACCTCGAGCCGAACTCGAAGATTTTCTTTCCCCTTGCAAAAATGCTGGAAAAGGAAGGGGAGCTCGAGGAAGCCCGCCGCGTGCTCGCCGAGGGGGTTTCCCGTCACGAGGAGTTCCTCGAGGCGCGGCTCTTCTATATCTCCGTCCTGAGCCGTCTCGGCATGGACGCAGAATGCCAGCGCCAGGTGAGGATTCTCGCCTCGCTCCTGACGCGCTACCAGGAATTCTGGTCCGCCTGGTCGGCCAGCACCAGCGCTGACGGCCGCACGGACGCCTCCCTGGCCCTGCGCCTTCTCAGAATTTCGTTCGCCAGGCCCGGCGTCTCCTTCTCGGAGATTTTCGCCCGCGGTCTGGAAAGCCTGGAGCAGGACATGGCCGGGAACTCCGCGATCGTGCCGGAGGAAGAGACAGCCGCCCGCCCGGAATGGGAACCCGAAGGGACAGAACCCGCTCCCGGCGCGGATGCCGCTGAGCCGGTATCCGCGGCAGAAACTACCCCGGAGTCTGTTTCCGCTCCCGGGACTGAAGCCGCCGGCGCCGGGGAATCCGGAAGCGCTGACAGTGGGAAAACCGGAACTGCCGCCGGCTTTGAGAGCGTAGCAGAGGAAGAACCTGAAGAACTGGTTGAAGACGAGGATATGGACGAGGCCGCGCCGGCCGGGGGAGCTTCCTCTCTCCGCACGCGTTCCTATGCCGATGTTCTGGCGGAGCAGGGCGATTACGATACGGCCCTGGCCATCTACAGTGAGCTCGCCGCCTCCGCTGCTCCCGCCGACCGCGAGGCCGACGAGAAGCGCGTCGCCGAACTGAAGCGGCTGAAGCAGGCCTCACAGGCCGGCCGCCAGCCCCAGAACGATGAGACTGTGACGCCGGAAACGAAAAACGACCCTGACCCGAAAATGATCAGCCTGATTGATGCCCTTGCCAGACGCTGTGACGCAAGGGCCCGCAGCTAAGGGAGCTTGATTTTGCCAATACATTTCAAACAGGGGCTGTGCGTTTCCTGCCTTGTGGCCGCTCTGGTCATGGGAGCCGGATGTTCCCGGTATCAGCCCGTCAAGAACGTGTGGAAAGGAACGAAGGGCCTCTGGTACGAATACGTCAGCCAGCCGGCCTCCATCAACTACGATGATAAGGGTGAGCTCACCGAGCGCGACCAGATCTTCACGAAGGGTATGATGGGCATTGACACCCAGCTTCACAGGCTGGAGCGCCTCATGGCCAACGCGGACAAGCCGCCGACGCGCGCGTGGATGGACAACTTCTTCAAGGAAGTTCCCTGGGTTGACGGTTTCGCCGGCGTCAAGTCCGACGGCTCCATTCTCGGACAGGAGACCGTGCCTGGCAAAACCCCGAAGCAGCTCGACTTCAACTCCATCCTTTACGAGGACAAGAAACAGAGCACCCGCGCCCTGCGCTGCGACGTGCAGCAGACGCCCGAAGGTCCTGAAGTCATGGTGGCCATGCCGCTTTACGACGGCATCGACTTCCTCGGCTGCGTCGTGGCCTACTTCAATATGGAACACCTCGCGAAGAGCGTGAACACCCCGAACGACATCGTGGTGCTTTCGCCCCAGGCCCTGCTCTGGCCCGGACGCTATGCCTTCGCTTCCACGCCGCTCGCCGGCGTGGACTGGAACGAGCACGCGGCCAAGGCCACGTACGGCACCTGTTCCAACGCCTCAGGCACCTTCGCCTACCAGGTCCGCTGGCTTGGCAACGTTCCGCTTATTTTCGGCGTGGTTGATTCCGGTTCCTTCCCGGACGGCGACGGCAGGACGGCCCAGGGTCTCGCCTACTTCCCGAAGCATGAGAAGATGGCTCCTCCGCCGCAGCAGCCCAGATCGAAGGATCTCGGCGTGGCGGGCCTCATCCAGCCCACTGAGGAAGAGAAGAACGAAGCCGCAGCCGAGGCCGCCCAGGCGGAACAGCAGAAGCAGATGGAAGCCCAGCGCCAGCAGTATGAAGCCATGATGGCCCAGCGCAAGGCCCAGTACGAGGCCGCCATGGCCCAGCGCAAGAAGATGATCGAGGAGCGCCGCAGGGCCATAGCCCAGCGTCAGCGCCTCCTGCGTGAAGCCGCCCTCGCCGAGGCCATCGATTCCGTGGACGCCCAGCAGGATCAGAAGGAAGCCGCGCAGGATGCGGCCCAGGCCAGCCAGCCCAGTCCCTTCGGTCCCAGAAAGGCCGCCGGGGCAGAGAACAAACCTTCCGGGCAGGCCTCTTCCGGCAAGTCCGCGGCTGAGGAAACTCCCGCCGCCGCGCCTGCCGTCGAACCGCGCAGCACGCTGCCTGACGGACGCCCGAGCCCCTTCGGCCCGAAGAAGGCCGCTCCGGCAGAGAAGCAGGAGCAGAAGGCTCCCGCCGCTTCATCCTCCACATCCTCTGAGGGAAGCCAGACTTCCGGTCAGAGTCAGGAAAACGCCAACACCCTGCCCGGCGGCCGCCCGAGTCCCTTCGGCCCCCGCAAGTAGCAGCGTTTCATACTATACGAGAACGGCCGCCGCCCACCGGGCGGCGGCCCGCTGAGAGAGGTGCTCATATGGCCGACGTCACTGTTACCGAGTTCCTTCTGTACCATCAGAAACAGTCCCCCCATGCCACCGGTGAATTCACCGGTCTTCTGAACGATCTGATCATCTCAGGCAAAACCATAGCCCGCCGCATCGCCAAGGCCGGCCTGCTCGATATCCTGGGCGGCACCGGCGTGGTCAACGTGCAGGGCGAGAGCCAGCAGAAGATCGACGATCTCGCCAACAGCATCCTGATCTACAGGATGACGCGCTCGGGAGCCGTGTGCGCCATGTCCAGCGAGGAAAACCCCGATCTCATACGCGTGGGGTCCGAGTTCAAGCGCGGCAACTACATCATGATCTTCGATCCGCTTGACGGTTCCTCCAACATGGACGTCAACGTGAACATCGGCACCATCTTCTCCATCTACCGCCGCCCCGAGGGCAGCACAGGTGAAGTAAAGCTTGAAGAAGTGCTCAGGAAGGGCGTCGAGCAGGTGGCCGCAGGCTACTTCCTCTACGGTCCCTCCTGCATGCTCGTGCTCTCCACTGGCAGCGGCGTGCACGGCTTCACCCTTGACCCCGGCGTGGGCGAGTTCCTTCTCTCCCATCCCAACATGCGCATCCCCGAGCAGGGCTACATCTATTCCTGCAACGAAGGATACCGCCAGAAGTGGGGCAAGGCCGCCTACGATGCCGTGGAGTATTTCCACACGGCCAAATCCAGCAAGGGCAGCAATTACTCCTCCCGCTATGTGGGCTCTCTCGTGGCCGATTTCCACCGCACGCTCATCTACGGCGGCCTCTACATGTATCCCGAATACAAGGATCGCCCCGAAGGCAAGCTGCGCCTCATGTGCGAGGCCAATCCCCTGTCCTTCCTGTGCGAGCAGGCCGGCGGCGCGGCGAGCGACGGCCACATGCGCATTCTGGAGAAGCAGCCCACCGCGCTTCACTGCCGCACGCCTCTCTTCATCGGTTCGAAGAAGGACGTCGAGGCCGTTAACCGCATTTACGCGGAGAACAACGGGTAGGGCGGCAGGCGGCAGATGCTGGTTCTTGGCATAGAAAGTTCCTGCGACGAGACGGCGCTGGCCCTGGTACGGGACGGCGCCCTCTCTGACGCCGTGCTGGCGAGCCAGGCGGATATGCACGCCCTTTTCGGCGGCGTGGTGCCTGAGCTCGCGAGCCGTGAGCACTGCCGGTTCATCGGCCCGCTCTTTGACGAACTCATGCGCCGGACAGGAACGCGGCCCGCTGATATCGACGTTGTGGCCGTCTCGAGGGGGCCCGGCCTCTTAGGGAGCCTCCTTGTGGGCACGGCCTTCGCCAAGGGGCTCTGCCTCGGCACGGGCGCGCGCCTTCTGGGCGTGAACCATCTCATGGGGCATCTGCTCGCAGCCGGACTTTCAGAAAAGCTTGAATTTCCCGCGCTGGGGCTTCTTGTCTCCGGCGGCCATACGAATATTTACTATTTCGGGAGCGCGGTGAAGGCTCTCCAGCTCGGGCGCACCATCGATGACGCTGCCGGCGAGGCCTTCGACAAGACCGGGAAGATCCTCGGCCTGGCTTATCCCGGCGGGCGCCTTCTCGACACCCTGGCCCGCAGGGGCAGGGCGGACGCGAAGCTTTTCCCCCGTCCCTATCTCGACAACGACAATCTCGATTTCAGTTTCAGCGGCCTCAAGACGGCTGTGTCCCTGTACGTGAAGGAGCACTTTGCCGATGAGCCCTGGCCGCATCCCCTGCAGAATCCGGACGACGCTCCGCAGGGGCTCTGCGACCTCTGCGCCTCCTTCAACCTGGCCGTGGTGGACACGCTGCTTGCCAAGGTACGGCGGGCCATGAAGCGCTACCCCGGCGTGAGGAACCTGATCATGGCCGGCGGTGTCGCGGCCAACAGCCTTCTCAGGGAACGCGTCACGGAACTCATGGAGAGAGCAGGGGGAAAGGCGTTTATGCCGCCGCTCTCCCTCTGCACTGACAACGCTGCCATGATAGCCTACGCGGGCTGGCTTTACGCCAGCGAGGGCTTCTGCCATGACCTTTCCATGGAGACCATCCCGCGCGGCAGGCCCATTCCCGACGATTATCTGCACGTCCCGCTCTGATTCGGCTTGCCTTGACAGAGACAAGGGGCGTACCTATTTACAAAGAGCGAAAAAATTCCAACCGTCCGGGGCCCTCCCTGGAAAAGGAGAACGATATGGCTGAACAAGTTAGCGATTCCACTTTCGAGGCTTCTGTCATGAAATCCGATCTTCCCGTTATGGTCGACTTCTGGGCTCCCTGGTGCGGACCCTGCAGGGCCATGGGTCCCATCGTCGACGAGTGCGCCGAGGAATATGCCGGCAAGCTGAAGGTCTTCAAGATGAACGTGGACGAGAATCCCGCCACTCCGGCCAGATTCGGTATCCGCGCTATCCCCACGCTGATCATCTTCAAGGATGGCAACGCCGTTGAGCAGCATACCGGCTCCATGCCCAAGGATCAGCTCAGGCAGCTCATCGATTCCAAGGCTTTCTAATATGAAAATCTATGACGCAGCTGTCATAGGTGCAGGGCCCGCGGGTATCACCGCGGCCCTGTATCTCGTCCGCTCCGGACGCTCCGTTATCCTTTTTGAGAAGCTGACTCCCGGCGGCCAGGTTCTTCTGACGGACAGCCTGGAGAATTATCCTGGCTTTCCGAAGGGAGTAAAGGGCTGGGAGCTCGCTGACGCCTTCGCCGCCCATCTCGAGGGGCAGCCGGTGGACCGCTCCACAGCGACCATCACCGCCGTGACGGGAAGCGCCGGAAACTTCACCCTGAAGACCTCTGACGGCGACATTAACGCCAGAACGGTCATCGCCGCCTCAGGCGCCACGCACCGCAGGCTCGGCGTGAAGGATGAGGACAGGCTGCTGGGTCATGGTGTTTCCTACTGTGCCGTCTGTGACGGCAACTTTTTCCGCGGTATGCCCGTGGCCGTCGTCGGCGGGGGCAATTCGGCTCTGGAAGAATCTCTTTATCTTGCGAGAATCTGTTCCAGGGTCTACCTCATTCACAGGCGCGATGCCTTCAGGGGCGCCGCGATCCACGAGAAGAGGGTCAGGGAGACAGGCAACATCGAACTCGTGCTCTCCAGTGTGGTGGACAGTCTGAACGGTGACGACAACCTGAAGTCCGTTACCGTGCGCAGCGTGACCACCGGTGAGAAGCGTGACATCGACGTTGACGGCATCTTCATCTTCGTCGGCAATATCCCCAACTCTGACTGTCTGCCCGAAGCCTGCCAGCGCGACAAGGGCGGCTTCCTCGTCACCGATACGGAGATGAGGACGACCGTGCCCGGCATTTTCGCGGCCGGCGACATACGCTCCAAATTATGCCGTCAGGTGGTGACTGCCGCCGGCGATGGCGCAACAGCCGCTCACGCGGCTTCCTTACTGCTGGACGAACTCCATGCCTAAACATCTGCTTCGCAATCTTCTTCTGGCGGTCACCCTGGTCACTGCCTCCGGCTGCGGCATCATCGATATGATCTACCTGCCGCCGGCCGAGGACACGGCCCAGGAAATCTTCGAGGCCGCCAACGACGCCATGGCCGATCACAATTACGTCCGCGCCGTGCAGCTTTACAACAAGCTGAAGGACGCCTATCCCTTCAGTCCCTACACGGTGGACGCCGAGCTTTCCCTGGGTGACGCCTATTACCTCGACGAGGAATACGCGCTGGCCGCGGAGAACTACAAGGACTTCGAGTCCTTCCACCCCCGCCACAAGGCCATCCCCTACGTGCTTTACCAGATCGGCATGTCGCTCATGAAGCAGTTCCAGTCCATCGACCGTCCCACCACGGAACTCGACGAGGCCGTTTCGTACTTCGAGCGGGTGATCCAGCAGTATCCCGGCACGCCGTACGCCGAGGGCGCGAAGAAGAATATCGGCATCTGCCGCAAAAATATGGCAGAGCATGAGCTCTACATCGCCGACATGTTCTGGCACATGGAAAAGTACGGTTCCGCCTGGCGCCGTTATGAGTACATCGCCAAGAATTACGCCGATGTGCCTGATGTGGCCGAACACGCCAGGACGAAGTCCGCTGCCGCCTATCACGAGTACACCGTGCAGGAAAACGAGCAGCGCCGTCAGGCCCGCGAGGGATCCTGGCACGACTGGTTCAAGTGGCTCTAGGCCGCTTCTGAAATCCTGA
>ONPA01000134.1 GCA_900319575.1 uncultured Desulfovibrio sp.
CATGCCGCTTTTTTCGGCAAAGCCGCGGATGCCGTCCGCGTACGGGGATTTTTCGAGATCAAAGGGCATGGCCGTCTCGGGCCAGATAATGAGCCCTTTTGCTTTCTCTTCAGAAGAAATCCGGGTTCCGGCTTTTTCGATGGCCGTTCTGCTGAGGCCGATATAGGTGTCAGCCGTTGCTTTGCGGAAGGCCTCGTTCCATTTCTGGTTCTGATCGATATTGCCCTCGGTCATGAGCACGGGGAAGGTGTTTTCTCCCGCCGGCCTGTCTGTGGCCGGCGTCTGCAGGACGGAAAAGACGCCGAAGCCGGTGAGGCAGGCGAAGATGAAAAGCCCGGGCAGAAGCGTGCGCGCCCCGCCTCCGCGGAAGGAGGCGGCGGAAAGAAGGATGCCCGCGGTCCACAGACCGCCGGTGAGACCGGCGCCCACGAGGCAGGCGGGCTGGACAAGGACGGGCCATACGGCCAGGGCTCCGGAAAGGGGAAGCCAGGGGAAGCCGATCCCGTAGGCGTAGGCGTATTCCAGGAGGAACCAGGCGAGGCCCAGGGCGCAGGAAGAGGATATGCTCTCCTCTTTCCAGAAGAAGTGGGAGAGGAGGCAGAAGAGGCCGCACTGCGTGGCGAGGAGCGCGGCCACGAGAAAGGCGAGGACGGAGGAGAGGGGCAGGGAGAGGCCCCCCACCACGGACATGGGGAGGGCGAGCCAGTAGAGCGCAGCCGCGTGGCCGATGGTTCCCGCGAGGAAACCGAGGAGCAGGGCCTTCGCGCCGCTCCTGCAGAGTTTCCCGAGCAGAGCCAGACCGAGCGGGCAGAGCAGAACCAGCGGCGGGCAGACCAGAACATCGTTCGGGAAGCCGAGCCACAGGCCCAGGGGAACAAAAAGGGCGGAAAGGATGACGGCCGCCTTCCCGGCCGCGCTTCCCTCCGGGGAGGGCAGGGCTGTCATGCTTTTGTTTTCTCTGGGGCGTCAGCGGATTTCATGCGCAGACGTTTGATGTGTTTCTTGTCCGCGTCGAGCACGGTGAACTTCCATCCCGCGACGTCAAAGGTCTCGCCCGCTGTGGGCACGTGGCCGGCCTCGGTGCAGAGATACCCGCCTATGGTGTCCACGTCCTCGGAGTCGATGTTAACGCCGAGTTCCTTGAGTTCCTCGAGATAGGCGCGGCCCGAGAGCTCGTATTCGTTATTGCCGAGGTCGCGGATGTCCTCCTCGGCCGGCTTGTCGTGCTCATCCTCGATGTCGCCGACGATTTCCTCGAGCACGTCCTCGATGGTGATAAGGCCGCTCGTGCCGCCGTACTCATCGAGAGCTATGGCGATGTGCTGCTTGCGGGAGCGGAATTCCTGCAGGAGCGTTCTGATGGTTTTCGTCTCGGGAACGAAGAAAGGCTCCCGCATGATAGAGGAGACGGGAGACGCCTGGTGGTCCGGATCGATGAGGCAGCTTAAAAGATCCTTTGCGTGGACAATTCCCACGATATTGTCGCGGGTGTCCTTGTATACGGGAATGCGGGAATGCCCCGAGGCCACGACCTTGGCGGCCACGTCCCTGAGGGACAGATCCTGTGACACGCAGTCGATGTCCGTGCGCGGGGTCATGGTGTCAAACACCTTCAGATCGTTGAAGCGCAGGATGCCCAGGAGCATCGATTCCTCTTCAGGCTCGACCTCGCCGTCCTCGCGGGCATCAATGATGGCCTGTTCCAGGCTCTCATCGTCCTCGCGTCCGAAAAAGCGGCCAAGTCTCGCCCAGATACTGTTGTGTCCTTCGCTGCCGTCGTCCAAAACGCTCTCCTTGATGTTGAAAGAAAAAGGCGCGCCGCCGGCTGTGTGCGGCGCCCTGTGATTTTCTGTTTTTACCGTTTAACCGCGGACCTGGTCAACAGTCCCCGTTTTCCGCAGCGCCGTCCCTGCGCTTCCTTAAGCGCAGGAGCCCGAGTTTGTGCAGGTAAATCTCGAGGCAGTCAACGGCTGCGGGGGTCACGCCGGAAATGCGCCCGGCCTGGCCGAGGCTCGCGGGACGCACGCTGGTAAGCTTTTCCACGATTTCCGCGGAAAGGCCCGGGATCTTCGTGTAGTCGAGGCTGTCCGGCAGGCGCGTTTCCTCAAGCCTGAGCGTGCGCCTTACCATCTCGCGCTGTCTTGCCATGTACCCGGCGTACTTGACGTCCGACTGGATGGTGAGCCGTGTGAAGCTGTCAGCGGGGAGCTGGCCGGAGAGACCGGGATCGAGATTTTCAAGGTCATCAAGCTCCACGTCGGGGCGGCGCAGGGCCTCTGCCAGGGTTCTTCCGGCGAGGTCGCCCGCCGCGCCGTTTTCCCGGGAAGCGATATGCGTGGCTTCAAGATATTCCGTTCCCCTTCCGACAGCCTCGCGGCGCTTCAGGAAGGCTTCCCAGCGCGCGTCATCCACGAGGCCTAGCCTGCGGCCCTCCGGAGTGAGGCGCATGTCCGCGTTGTCCTCGCGCAGAAGCAGCCTGTGCTCTGCGCGGGAAGTGAACATGCGGTAGGGCTCCCTGGTGCCGCGGGTGACGAGATCATCGGCCAGGACGGCCATGTAGGCCTCATCCCTGCGGGGGCAGAATGGCGGCAGGCCGCGCAGGCTGCAGGATATGTTGAGGGCGGCCCACATGCCCTGCGCCGCGGCTTCCTCGTAGCCGGATGTTCCGTTGATCTGGCCGGCGAACCACAGATGGGGCACGGCCCTGGTCTCGAAGGTCTTTCTGAGCTGTGTGGGATCCGCGTAATCGTACTCAATGGCGTATCCGGGACGCACCATGACGGCGTGCTCAAGGCCTTTGATAGCGTGGATCATGCGCTCCTGGATGTCGAGGGGAAGGCTCGTGGAAATGCCGTTGCAGTACACTTCCGGGCTGTCGAGGCCCTCGGGTTCCAGAAAGACGTGGTGCCTGTCTCGGTCTGGGAAGCGCGCCACCTTGTCCTCGATGGAAGGGCAGTAGCGGGCGCCCGTTCCCTTGATGATGCCCGTGAAGAGGGGCGACCTGTCAAAGCCCTCGCGGATGATGGCGTGCGCCTCCGGGTTGGTCCAGGTGACATAGCAGTCGGTCTGGGGCATGGGCGGTTTCGGACCGAAGAAGCTGAACTGCGGCAGGGGATCGTCCGAACCCTGGCGGGCGAGTCCCGAAAAATCGATGCTGCGCCGCAGGAGGCGCGGTGTGGTGCCGGTCTTGAGGCGCCCGAGGGAAATGCCGAGGGAGGTGAGGCTCTGGCTCAGGCCGATGGCGGGAGCGTCGCCGAGACGGCCGGCCGGCATGCTGATGAGTCCGATGTGGATTTTGCCGTTGAGGAAGGTTCCCGTGGTCAGGAGCACGTTCCTCGCGGAAAATTCCATGCCCTGGCGCGTGAGCACGCCCGTGGCGCCTTTATCGTCCGTCCGCACGCCGGTCACCTGATCCTGCCAGATGAGCAGGTGCGGCAGGGAGAAGAGCGTCTTCTTGACGGCGCGCATGTAGGCCTCGCGGTCCATCTGGCCGCGGGTGGCGCGCACGGCCGGTCCCTTGCTCATATTGAGGACGCGGAACTGGATGCCTGCCGCGTCGGCCCACAGGCCCATGTGGCCTCCGAGGGCGTCTATTTCCCTCACCATGTGGCTCTTGGCGAGTCCGCCGATGGCGGGGTTGCAGGAAAGGTGGCCTATGCGGTCCACGTTGCCGGTGATGAGGAGTGTCTCGTGTCCGAGGCCGGCCAGGGCCGCGGCCGCTTCACAGCCGCCGTGCCCGCCGCCCACGACAATACAGTCAAATACCCTGTCCATGTCGTTTTACCGGGCCGCTTCCGCGTCGGCCGCCACGCGCAGGAAAACCTGGGCGTCACGGACGGTGGACTGGATGGAGGAATGTTCGTTGGGCTCGTGGCAGCATTCCAGGATGGTGCTCCAGACGACAGCGGGAATGCCTCTCGCGCGAAGCAGGGCGGCTACCGTGCCGCCGCCGATGCCCACGGGCTTCGGCTCAAGTCCGGTTTCCCTCAGGGCGCGGGAAAGCGCCATGGCGCAGGGGACATCCGGAGACGTCTCCGAGGCGGGGGTAAGCATGGCCTGCTCGATGTCCACCTTCACGCCGCGGCGGCCGCCGGCCACCCCGGCGCGTTCCCTGGCGCGCCTGATGACGTCGTCGGGGGAGAGCCCAGGCAGGAGGCGGCAGTCCATGAAGAAGACGTCCTTGCCCGGCAGAATGTTCACGCCGGCCACATTTTCGAGGTGCCTCGTGGGCACGAAGGTATTCTTCGGCGGATCAAAGAGCGGATTGGACTGGGAGAAATCTTTGGCGAGGCCTGTGAGGGCGAGAAGCACGTCCGCGGCCCCGACCAGGGCGTTGACACCCTTCTGGGGCGTGGAGGCGTGGCACTGTACGCCGCTCACCGTGACTTTCATCCAGAAAATGCTCTTTTCAGCCACCTCGATGAGGCTTCCGTCCGGGGAGCCGCCGTCAGGCACGATGTAAAGGTCGTCCTTCGGGAAAAGTTCGGGCCTCGTTCCGAGCATGTAGCCGAGCCCCTTGGTATTGCCGCATTCCTCGTCGCTCATGAAGACGAGCTTCACGGTGAGCTCCGGCGTGGCGCCGGCCTCGGTGAGGGCACGGGCCAGGAGAAGCATGCTGGTGAGCCCCTGCTGGTTGTCCTCGACGCCGCGGCCGTAGAGCATGTCGCCTTTCCTGGTCACCTTCCAGGGATCCGTATTCCAGAGGGCCGGATCGCCTTCGGGCACCACGTCCATGTGGGCGAAAAGCCAGAGGGAGCGGGAGGATCTGCCGGGGATGGTGGCGATGAGGTTCGGGCGTTTTCCGCCGGGGACGCGTCCGTCCGGTGCGTCCACGTGCTCGATGCCGGAAATACCCATGTCCCTGAGCCATTTTTCGATGAGTCCGGCCTTGGCTCCTTCACCGTGTCCGCCGTTTTCGGGACCGACGGCGCGGCAGGCCGTCAGCGCAGTCTGGATTTCCGGCACGTCTTCGGCGTGCGCGGCGATACGCTCGAGAAGCGATTCACGTTCCTGGGCAGTCATTTCCTCTCCTCCATGGCGGCGAAAGCGCCGCGCCTGAGAAACAAGAAAAGGAGGCACGAGGCCTCCTTCGGAAAAAATTGCGGCATGCCGCCTCACAGGAGACGGACGGCCGGTCGGCTAATGACCCTTGGCAGCACGCTTGGAAGCCTTCAGAGGGTTGACCTTCTGGGCAGTAGCGGCTTCAATCTTGATGTGGGTGGCAAAGTTGCAGCGGCCGCCGGTCCACTTGCGGGAAGGGGTGGGGTAGCTGGAGCAGAACTTTTCGCCTTCGAATTCGCACACGTGGCCGCATCCCTCGCACTTGTCGATGATCGGGGAAACCACGAAACCATTCACCATGACGCCTTTGTCGGTCTTGGTGGCATTCTGTAAAACGCTCATTATTGTCCTCCAGGCGCCGGAGGCGCCAGTATTATAAAAATTAGGTAGGCAACTATATTCAAAGGGGATGCGTTGTCAAGAGGAACCTTTTACCACGCTTCGGAGCTTTGCTCAAGGCTTGCAAGTTTGGTTCCTACAGTGTAAACGTGACCGTTACGGTGAAAAATTTTTCCGTGCGGTGTCCGCTCCGTCCGCCGGTGCGGCTCCCCTATATTAAGGATATTTCTTTGGAGGTGCCTCTTGTCTTTTGTCACTGAAGCTTTTGCCATGGCCGGTCCCCAGGGGGCTGCCGGTGCCACTCCCAGCGGAACCGATATGCTTCTGCAGTTTCTTCCTCTCATTCTCATGTTTGTCATCTTCTGGTTTCTGCTCATCCGTCCGCAGCAGAAGCGCGCGAAGCTGCACAAGCAGATGCTTGCCGAGCTGAAGAAAGGCGACTACGTGATGACTTCCGCCGGTTTCCTCGGCCGAATCATTGAGATCACCGATGAGACCGTCCTCCTCGAATGCGGCACTGCCCAGCTGAAGATGAGCCGCGCGGCCATCGGCAGCGTGACGGACAAGGATGGAAAGGCTCTCCAGGCTGCGCCCAAGAAGTAGCGGCCCGACTTTCCGAACGGCGCTTTCCCTCGCTTCGGCAGGAAAAGCGTCATTTTTTTCTTTCCTGGAGTTATCATGTCTGGATTGAGATGGCGTTATATAGTCATTTTCCTGGCTTTGGTCCTGACGCTGGCCTACTCCCTGCCTAACGTGGCCGGGCCCTCCCTGCAGAAGATCCTGCCCAACAGCAAAGTGAATCTCGGCCTGGATCTGCGCGGCGGCATTCACCTCACCCTCGGCGTCGATGTGGACAAGGCCGTGACCAATTCCCTGGCCCTGACCGGTCAGGATCTGCGCCGCGAGGCCATGGATCGCAAGATCGTGGTGCTGCGGCCCCATGTGGTGGGCGGTTCCTCTCTGGAATTCATCCTGCCCCGTGCCGATGACGAGTCCGCGTTCACGGAATTCGCGGCAAAGCGGTTCCCCCAGCTTTCCCTGGGACAGCCCGTGAAGGGTGACGCAGGCCAGCTCAGGTATGTCGCCCATTTCACGGATCAGGAAGTCAAGCGCCTCGAAACCCTGACCATGGATCAGGCCCTGCGCACCATCCGCAACCGTATTGACCAGTTCGGCGTCGCCGAGCCTGATATCCGCAAGCAGTCCGACAACCGCATTCAGGTGCAGCTGCCCGGCATTTCCGATCCCCGTCACGCCGTCAAGATTCTCGGCCAGACCGCCCACCTCGAATTTCACATGGTGCGCGATGACGTGGACGCCACCAAGGCTGTCATGCCCGCGGGCGTTATTGCCCTGCCTCTCCTCGAGAAGTCCCACGGACAGCTCGAGAAGGAAGCCGGCATGATCGCCGTGGACAAGGACGCCGTCCTTACCGGCGAGGACGTCTCCGACGCCAGGCCGGCCTTCGACAATCTCAACCAGTCCTACGTCTCCCTGACTTTCAACAGCCGCGGCGCCGATGTCTTCGAGCGCCTCACCGCAGAGAACGTCGGCAAGCGTATGGCCATCGTGCTCGACGGCAAGGTTTACTCCGCCCCCGTCATCCGCGAACGCATCGGCGGCGGCCGCGCCAGCATTTCCGGCAACTTCACCACGGATGAGGCCAATGACCTCGCCATCGTGCTCCGCGCCGGCTCTCTTCCCGCTCCCGTCAATATCCTCGAGGAGCGCACGGTCGGCCCCTCCCTCGGTCAGGAATCCATTGACAGCGGCATCCGTGCCGGTGTTCTCGGCGCCGTCCTGGTCATGGTCTTCATGGCCGTGTACTACGGCCTGAGCGGAGTTATCGCCGACGTCATGCTTACCTTCACCGTGCTCATCATTCTGGCCGGCATGTCCGCCTTCGGCGCCACGCTGACCCTTCCCGGCATCGCCGGTATCGTCCTGACCATAGGCATGGCCGTTGACGCCAACGTGCTCATCTATGAACGAATACGCGAAGAGATGCGGGCCGGCATGACGCCGCTTGCCGCGGTCAGGGCCGGCTTCCAGCACGCCACCGTGGCCATCACGGACTCCAACCTGACAACGATTATCACGGCCGTCATTCTGTACCAGTTCGGTACTGGCCCGGTGCGTGGTTTCGCGGTCACCCTGACTATCGGCATCATCGGCTCCATGTTCACGGCCATCTTCGTGTCCCGTGCCATATTTGAGACCTGGGCCCGCAGATGCGGCCCCAAAGGGCTCAGCATCTAACCCGGCGATCGCGATAAACGGGAGTTACGCATGTCACTGCATTTTGTAAAAGACAACGTCAATATAGATTTCGTGGGCAAGCGCAAGCTGGGCTTCTGCCTTTCAGGCACGCTCATCCTGCTCGCCCTCCTGAGTATGTTTTTCGGCCGCGGCCTGAATCTCGGCATCGACTTCGCCGGAGGCGTCATTGCCCAGGTGCAGTTCCAGCAGGCGGTCGCGGACGAGACACTGAAGAAGGGGCTCGACAAGTACGATCTTACGGGGCTCACTATTCAGAGCTACGGCGATGACAGCAGGAATTATCTTCTGCGCTTCTCCTCAGGCTCCAAGAACTCTGTCGAGCTGCGCACGCAGATTGAGGATTCTCTGGCCAAAGCCTTCCCTGACAACAAAGCGTCCATCGAACGCCTCGAGGTCGTCGGGCCCAAGGTCGGCAAGGATCTCACGGAAAAAGGCCTGAGCGCTCTCTTCTACGCCATCCTGACCATCGCCGTGTACATCTCCGGCCGCTTTGAGCAGCGCTGGGTGGCCGGCGCCATTATGGCCGCCTGCCTCTGGGGCGGCACCTATGTCCTGGGCGTCATCAGCACGCATTTCCTCGGCGGCGCCATCGGCACCGGCACGCTGGTCTGCTTCGCCCTGGCCGTGACGCTTCTCGTCTGCTTCCTGATGCGGCTCAACTTCGCCCTTGGCGCCATTGCCTGCCTCATCCATGACGTCATCATATCCATGGGCGTTCTCTCGGTTATGGGCATTGATATCGATCTGAACGTCCTCGCCGCCATCCTCACCATTATCGGCTACTCCCTGAACGACACGATTATCGTGTACGACCGTCTGCGCGAGAATCTGCGCATGCATCAGGACTGGGAGATCGGCCGGCTCATCAACCGGAGCATCAACCAGACCCTGGCCCGTACCGTGCTCACGTCCGGCACGACCATCCTGGCCTGCCTGGCCCTCTTCATCTTCGGCGGCGGCGTCATCCACTCCTTCGCCCTGACCATGCTCTGCGGCGTTATCATCGGCACCTATTCCTCCATCTTCGTGGCTTCCCCCATCCTTATCGCCCTCGGCGACACGGCTTACTACGTGCGCGCCTACCAGAAGGTCGAATATGAGAAGCCCGGAGAGCACGGCATCGTGTAGCCGTCTCCTTCCCCTGTTTTCCCTGCCCCGCCGCGGTTTCCCGCCGGCGGGGCTTTTTTTGTTTTCCGGCATTGACGACAGAAATGTCATGCTTATTTTCTTGCTTGAAAATAAATGAAGCACGCCGGCTCGGGCAGTCCCCCGGGGGCCGCCCGATATTGCGAGGTGCGTATGTCAGTATCCTATAAAGATTATTACAAACTGCTTGGCGTTGACCGTGGCGCGGATGACGCGACCATAGCCAAAGCCTACAAGAAGCTTGCCAGAAAATACCATCCCGACCTCAATCCCGGCGACAAGTCGGCTGAGGAAAAATTCAAGGAAGTCAACGAAGCCTATGAAGTCCTGAAGGACCCCAAGAAAAGGCAGCTCTATGACCAGCTCGGACCGAACTGGGAGCAGGGCCAGCAGTTCCAGGGCAATCCTTTTGGCGGCCAGGGTGGAACCCACTTCACCTTCAACGGCCAGAACATGGACGGATCGGGCTTTTCCGATTTCTTTGAGTCGCTCTTCGGACGCGGCGGATTCGGAGGTTTCGGCGGCGCCGGAGGCGCGGGCGGCTATGAGGGGAACCCCTTCGGCGGTTCCTTCCGCCAGGCTCCTCGCAGGGGCCGCGACGTGGAGGCCGAGCTCGTCCTCACCCTTGAGGAAGTTCTGGCCGGCGGACCCAAAAAGGTCACGCTTAATGGTTCGTCAGGCGTCCGCAGCCTGAGCGTGAACATCCCTTCAGGCATCCGTGAGGGCGCCAAGCTCCGTCTTGCGGGGCAGGGTGAGCCCGGACCCGCCGGAGCAGGGGATCTTTTCCTGAAGATCCGCTATCTGCCCCATCCGTATTTCAGGGTCGACGGCGATAACCTGCAGTGCGATGTGGACGTTGCCCCCTGGGAGGCCGTTCTCGGGGGCCGGGTCCGCGTGCACACGCTTGAAGGCGACGTGGAACTCAACCTGCCCGCGGGCACGGGCTCGGGCAAGAAGCTCAGGCTCAGGGGCCGCGGCCTCGGACCCGCCGGACACCGCGGCGATCTGTACGCCAGGGTCATGGTGAAGGTTCCCTCCTCACTGACTCCCGAAGAAAGGAGCCTGTGGGAGCAGCTTGCTTCCAGGTCGTCGTTCAAAGCCCGCTAACAGGTTCGCGGGGTGTAAGCCATGAGCAATATCAGTCGTCATCAAAATTCTCTGCCGGTCCTTTCCTCTCTCGTGGGAGAGGAAGAATTCCTGAGGCTGACCGGGCTTGAACCGGAACGCCTCGCGGATCTGCTCCAGCTGGACTGGCTTGATCATACAGATACGGAAAACGCCACCCTGTTCAGCGGCAGGGACGTGTACCGCGTCCGCAAGCTGGAGCGCATCTGCTGCGATTTCGGGCTTCCTGTGGTCGGAGGAACCATCATCGTGGATCTTCTTGAACGCATTGAGGAGCTGGAGCAGCAGGTGAGAAGCCTGCAGGGCTTCGAAGAAAACTGATTTTTTGAAGGACAGGGTCTGACTGCCCACAGGGGGCAGGGCAGACCGGAGGAACTATGGACATCGAAAAATTTACCGACAAGGCGCGTGAGTCCATTGGCGAAGCGCAGAGCATTGCCGCGGGCATGGGCCATCAGGAAGTTGACACAGGCCACCTCGCGCTGGCCCTGGTCCGCCAGGACAAGGGTATTGTTCCCAATATCCTGCAGCGTATGGGCGTCCATGTGCAGGCTTTCGATGTTGCCCTGGAAGAGATGCTGCGTAAGCGGCCTTCCGTGTCCGGACCGGGCATGGATCCCAGCAAAATCATGATCACCCAGCGTCTCGCCCAGGTCATCAAGGAAGCCCAGGACGAGGCAAAGCGCATGCAGGACGAGTACGTCAGCGTTGACCATCTCTTCTGCGCGCTGACCAGTGAGCCGTCTGACTCTCCTCTTGGCAGGGTGTTCGCCGAGTACAAAATCACCCGCGTGAACTTCGTGAAGGCCATGGAGGAACTGCGCGGCGGCTCCCATGTGACGAGCGCCAACCCCGAGGAGACCGTGGAGGCTCTCTCCAAGTATTCCCGGGATCTCATCAAGGACGCCAGGGACGGCAAACTCGATCCGGTCATCGGCCGTGACGAGGAAATCCGCCGCGTGGTCCGCATCCTGTCCCGCCGCACCAAGAACAACCCTGTTCTCATCGGTGAGGCCGGCGTTGGCAAGACGGCCATTGTGGAAGGCCTGGCTTTCCGTATTCTCAAGGGCGACGTGCCCGAGAACCTCAAGGGACACAAGCTTTACGCCCTTGACATGGGTGCGCTCATCGCCGGCGCCAAGTACCGCGGCGAGTTCGAGGAACGCCTCAAGGCTGTTCTGAAGGAGGTCGAGAAGAGCGAGGGCAAGATCATCCTCTTTATCGACGAGCTGCATACCATTGTCGGCGCGGGCAAGACCGAAGGCTCCATGGACGCGGGCAACCTGCTTAAGCCCATGCTGGCCAGAGGCGAACTGCACTGCATCGGCGCGACAACCGTTGATGAGTACCGCAAGTACATCGAGAAGGATCCCGCCCTTGAGCGCAGGTTCCAGCCCGTCATGGTCGACGAGCCGAGCATCGAGGACGCCATCTCCATCCTGCGCGGCCTGAAGGAACGCTTTGAAGTGCACCATGGTGTGCGTATCAGCGATTCCGCACTGGTCGAGGCCGTTGTGCTCTCCAGCCGTTACATTCCTGACCGTCAGCTTCCCGACAAGGCCATCGATCTCATCGATGAGGCCGGCGCCATGATCCGTACGGAGATTGACTCCCAGCCCACAGAACTCGATGAGGCGAACCGCAAGGTCATGCAGCTTGAAATCGAGCGTGAGGCCCTGCGCAAGGAAGACGATGACGCCTCCAAGGAGCGCCTCGGCAAGCTTGAAAACGAGCTGGCCGAACTGCGCACCAGGCAGGCCGCTCTGAAGACCCAGTGGGAGAAGGAGAAGGCCGATATCGACCGCGTCCGTTCCCTCAAGGCCGAAATCGAGCAGACCAACAACAGCATAGAGGAGGCCAAGCGCGCAGGCGACCTGAGCAGGGCGTCCGAGCTTACCTACTCCACGCTGCCCGGTCTGAAGAAGGAACTCGAGGACGCGACGCACGCCAAGGGTGAGGAAGAACATCTCCTGCGCGAGGAAGTCGGTCCCGACGATATCGCCGAGATCGTGGCCAAGTGGACCGGCATCCCGGTGACCCGCCTGCTTCAGTCCGAACGAGACAAGCTGCTTAAGCTGGGCGACCAGCTGCACCGCCGCGTCGTGGGACAGGATGAGGCAGTCAAGGCCGTGGCTGATGCCGTGCTGCGCGCCCGTGCCGGCCTCTCCGACCCGCACAGGCCTACCGGATCCTTCCTCTTCCTCGGCCCCACCGGCGTGGGCAAGACTGAGCTCTCCAAGGCTCTGGCCGAAGCCCTCTTCGATACCGAGGACAACATCGTGCGTATCGATATGAGCGAGTACATGGAGAAGTTCTCCGTGTCCAGGCTCGTCGGCGCGCCGCCAGGATACGTGGGCTTTGAGGAAGGCGGCCAGCTCACCGAGGCCGTGCGCAGGAAGCCGTACTCGGTGGTGCTGCTCGATGAGATCGAGAAGGCCCATCCCGATGTGTTCAACATCCTCCTGCAGGTGCTGGATGACGGCCGTCTGACAGACAGCCAGGGACATACCGTGGACTTCCGCAATACGATCATCATTATGACGTCCAACATCGGGTCCAAGTACCTCCTGGACGGCATTGATGAGAACGGAAATCTGAATCCTGGCGCCAAGGAAGAGGTGCTCAACGAACTGAAGAATCACTTCAGGCCTGAGTTCCTGAACCGTATTGACGAGACCGTGCTCTTCCTGCCGCTCAGACGCGACCAGATGTCGAAGATTGTGGAACTGCAGCTTGATCATCTGCGCGAGCGTCTGGCCGAACGCAAGATCACTCTGGATCTTACGCCCGAGGCCAGGAACTTCGTGGCTGACGAGGCCTACGATCCCGTTTACGGCGCCCGTCCTCTCAAGAGGTACGTGCAGCACAACATCGAAACGCCTCTGGCCAGGCTCATCATCGCGGGCACCATCCGCGACGGTCAGCATGTGTCCGTGGGCGTGAAGAACAATGAACTCGTGTTTGACGGCGAATAAGCCGGCCTGCACCATGAATGAATGACTGGGGCGGTCCGTTTCCACCTTTGTGGAGGCGGACCGCCTTTTTGTTTTTTCCGCCATATCCCGCGGTCTTGCCCTGCCGCCACGGCCGGACTATTGTGACCGGGCGGCATGAATCCGTCAGGAAGCTCCTGCCGTCCTGATGTTCCGCGGCCGCTGCCGGGGACATCATACGAAGAAAACAGTTTCTCCGCCTGCCGACTGGGAGGGGAGAGTAATCAAGGAGAGAAAAATGAGCACGAAAGCTGCTCTTGTTTTAGCCGCCGGAAAGGGAACCCGCATGCATTCCGGGCTTCCCAAGGTTCTTCAGAACGTTCTCGGCGAACCGATGCTGCGATATGTCCTGGACGCCCTCACCCCTGATTTCGGCAGCGACGTCTGGATTGTCACCGGACACAAGGCCGAGATGGTCGAGGAGGCCGTCCCCGGCTGCCGCTTTATCCTGCAGAAGGAGCAGCTCGGCACGGGACACGCCCTCGGGCAGGCCCTTCCCGAACTGGCCAGGGCCGGTATGGACCGCATCCTCGTCATCAACGGTGACGCCCCGCTTGTGACGGCTGATCTCCTGCACGAATTCCTGTCAAAAGCCAGCGACTGCGATCTCGCCTTCGCCACCATCAGCCTTGATGATCCCGGCGCCTACGGCAGGGTTGTCCGCGTGGATGGGCATATCGAAGCCATCGTGGAGGCCAAGGATTACGACAAGACGAAGTACGGCGCCCCCACAGGCGAGGTGAACGCCGGCCTCTATTACTTCAGCCGCGCCCTGGCCGAGCGCCTTCTCCCCAAGGTGACCAACAAAAACAAGAGCGGTGAGTACTACATCACCGATCTCGTGGCCCTGGCCCTTGAGGAAGGTGACAGCGTGAAGGGTATCGTGTGCGGCAGCGATGAGAGCCTGCTCGGCGTCAACTCCCCCGCTGAGCTTTCGGGCGCCGAAGAGATTATGCGCACGCGCGTTGTGGAGCACCTTATGAAGAATGGCGTCATTCTGCATAATCCCCAGGCTGTGCGCATCAGCCCTCTCGTGCGCGTTGAGCCCGGCGTCGAGATCACCGGCCCCTGTGAAATCACCGGGCGTTCCATTCTCCATGCCGGCGCGTGCGTCGAGGGTTTCTGCGTCATCCGTGATACGGAAATCGAGGGCGGCGCGGTTATTCATCCCTTCTGCCACTTCGAGGGCGCCCATATTTCGGGCGGAGCGCTGGTCGGTCCTTATTCCCGCCTGCGCCCCGGTGCCGATCTCGGTCCCAAATCCCACGTGGGCAATTTCGTGGAACTCAAGAAGACGCAGCTCGGCGAAGGCGCCAAAGCCAACCATCTGTCCTACCTCGGTGACGCCCATATCGGCGCGGGCACCAATATCGGGGCCGGCACCATCACCTGCAATTACGACGGCCGCAACAAGTTCCAGACGACCATAGGCGAGCACGCCTTTATCGGTTCGAACACCGCTCTGGTGGCCCCGGTGACCGTGGGAGCCGGTGCGCTCATCGGCGCGGGCTCCACCATCACCAAGGACATCCCGGAGGGTGAGCTCTCCATTGCCCGCGCCCGCCAGAAGAACCTCGGCAAGCGCCGCAAATAGGCGCTTCCGGAGCCTTCGGGAATCCCTTCAGCCCTGACTTTGTGTTGCAATAAAGCGTGCCAGGTGATACAAGGAAGTCATGGACATTCTCGAACAGTTGGAAGCGGAAGTCAGTGAAATTCTGGCCCGCAACAGGGAGCTGCTTGCCGCTGCCAAGCAGGCGCGCGGTCTTCTCGCCGACAGTGAAGAGAAATGTTCAGCGTTGAAGGAAGAGAATCTTATGCTCCGTCAGTCCCTTGACCGCGAGAAATCTCTCCGGCAGGAAGCGGTTGCCCGCATTGACGCGCTCCTAAGCAAAATTCAGGCCCGCACAGGCGAAGAGTAGGATCTCATGAGTTCAGACAATAGTACCCTTGCCGTTCTTGGCGTTCAGATAGCCGTCAAATCCGGTGCCGATACGACCCGGATCAACGAAGCTATCGCCCTTGTCCAGAAGCGGTATGATGACCAGGTAACAAGGTCGCACGGGAGTCAGGGCAAAGACGCCCTGCTCACTTTCACGGCTCTGGAACTGGCCGATGAATTGCTGCAATTACAAAAAAATCAGGAGACCGAACGCCAGCGCGTTCAGGATCTGCTGACTAAAATACAAGACGCGAAATAGATTTTTGCAAATCCCTGAGGAGTGCGTGATTCACGTCGCAGTGCCGACCGAACAAGCTTTAAAAAACGGGAGCTGGTGCTTGATCCCCATGTGCATGCCCGGCAATACGGGAAGCCTGACGGGTTCAAACTGGCGCCCACCCTGGGAAACCGGGTTCTCCACAGCAACTGGACACGGCTCCTTGGGGATTTGCATTTCTTTATAGTTCGTCAAACCTTGGCGCAATCCATCGTCCCGCCGGCTACTCCGCCGGTATGGTTTCTTCTGTGCTTTTGAAAGTCTGAACCCGCTTCGGCGGGCTTTTTTTTGTCCTTTCCGGCAGAAGAAGTCTGTCGGTGCTTTCCCGGAGCGAAAGCTCTGTCGTTTAATATAAAGAGAGGCCGTGGATGGATTGGTTGTTCGTTGTTTATATAGCTGCCGCGGCAGTTGCGGGACTCGTCATAGGCGTCATCCTGCACAAGGCCGTCGTCACCAAACGGCTTGGTGACGCGGACGGTCTGGCGCGGCGCATCGTCCTGGAGGCCAGAAAGGAAGCCCAGGCCCAGAAGAAGGAAATTATCCTTCAGGGCAAAGATGACCTCTTCAATCAGAAGAGGGAGCAGGAAAACGAATTCAGAGAAAGAGAACGCGAACTCAAGGCCAGGGAACATAAGCTGGAAGACGTCAGCAGCCGCCTTGAGGAAAAAATAGAGAAGGCCACCGGCAAGGAACAGGAGCTTCTCCTCCAGGAGAAGGAACTGTCCCGGAAGGAACGTCAGCTCACGGAAAACGAGGCGTTTCTGCAGAGCCGCATCGACGAGCAGGAAAAGAAGCTTGTCGAGATTGCAGGGATGACCGTTGATCAGGCCAAGGAAGCCCTTTTCGCCGACATCGAGGCAAAGACGCAGCACGAGGCCGCGAGGATGGCGCGCCAGATTGAATCCGACGCCAGGGATCAGGCCAACCGTAAGGCCAAGGAAATCATCTGCAACGCTATTCAGCGCTATGCCGGTGATTACGTTGGAGAGCAGACGGTGACCGCCGTCTCCCTGCCCTCGGAGGACATGAAGGGCCGTATTATCGGGCGTGAAGGCCGCAATATCCGTGCCCTCGAGGCGGCGACAGGCGTTGACCTCATCATCGATGATACGCCGGAAACCGTGATTCTGTCGGCCTACAGCCCGCTCCGCCGCGCCATCGCCAAGATGGCTCTGGAACGTCTTATCCAGGA